>NC_013960.1:327916-655833 GCF_000024725.1 Nitrosococcus halophilus Nc 4
CTCCGTAGCTGATAGTCTTGGACGGCTGTTTCTATCATCGTGGCGGGTTGCAAATTACCCCCCAAGGGCAGGGTAAGTTCAGGCACTTTCACGTTTAGCTGCTCCCACTGACCAAGGCTGCGGGTGAGCGGTTCGATATGTTTGTTAGGGATAAGATGGATGACGAGATCAATGGGGTGTTGCGCGGCGATGGCCTGACTGCCATAAATCGCGCGAATATCGACAACGCCCAAACCTGGCACGGTTAGAAAATCCTGCAATACAGAGGGGCAACTACCCATCAATTGGGTGGCTGATGCCCGCTGGAAAAGGGGGGCATCGTCCGCAATTAAACGGTGTCCCCGCCGGATTAATTCTAGGGCGAGGCTACTTTTGCCAACGCCGCTTTCCCCCCTCAAGAGCACCCCGGAGTCGAAAATCACCAGCAGCACGCCATGACCTGTGACATTGTCTTCATTGGGGCTGCTCATGCCTTACACTCCCGCTTAGTCGACAATACCGGTAGGCGCAGAGGTTTGTTCCCATTCCTTTAGGACTTCCAGCAGGTTATGGGGGTCCTTGGCTTGCCGTAGGCGCGTACATAGCTCCGGATCACGGAACATTTCCGCAAGCTGAGCAAGGAGTTGCACGTGGATTTGCGCTGATTCTTCCGGAACCAGCAAGGCGCAGAATAGATCGACTGGCTGTTGATCGAGGGCATCAAAATCGATTCCCTGGTCCAGGCGGACGAATGCCGCGAGGGTGTGTTGGTTGCCAGCCATGCGGGCATGGGGGATGGCGATCCCATCCCCAAGACCGGTGCTGCCAAGACGTTCCCTGGCAAGTAGGCAATCGAAAACATCCGTCGAGTCCAGGTCATCCGTGCCCCGGGCAAGCAACTCGCTGAGCCGCTCTAGCACCCGTTTTTTGCTGCCTGCAACGGCACCCACAGCGATTTGTTCTGGGATGAGGAGCTCGGTAATCTGCATGGCTTTGGTTAATCTATCCTTGCTGCTGCTTTTTCATTACCCCCTCACTACGGCGGTGGTCGGTCAGTTTCTCCCGGTGCTTTTTAATCTGCCGATCTAATTTGTCCACTAGATCGTCAATGGCGGCATACATGTCCTCGTCTTCGGCGGAGGCAAATACATTGGCTTTGCTGACATGCAGTGTTGCTTCAGCTTTCTGCCTCTTTTTTTCAACACTAAGGACGACGTGAATATTAGTCAATTGATCAAAGTGGCGTTCTAGGCGCTCGCACTTATTTTCCACATAGCTCCGCAGGGCTTGAGTGATTTCAACGTGATGGCCAGTGAGATTCACTTGCATGGGTTGCTCCTTAATTATTTTGCGTTTTAGATCAATCTTTTTCGTTCATTGGAAGGGGGGATATTCAAGTTTTCCCGATACTTGGCGATGGTACGCCGTGCCACTTTAATTCCTTGTTCGGATAAGATTTGCGCGATTTTGCTATCGCTTAGGGGTTTGCGGGGCTCTTCCCCAGCAATCAGCTTCTTGATAAGGGCACGGATGGCAGTTGCGGAACACTCTCCGCCACTGTTGGTAGCCACATGGCTGGAAAAAAAGTATTTTAGCTCATAGATTCCTCGGGGGGTATGCATATATTTGTTGGTCGTGACCCGAGAGATGGTGGATTCATGCATGGAGACGGCTTCTGCAATATCGTGGAGCACTAAAGGGCGCATGGCTTCTTCGCCGTGTTCAAGAAATCCCTGCTGGCACTCCACAATGCAGCAAGCAACTTTGAGCAATGTTTCATTGCGGCTATGTAAACTTTTAAGGAACCAGCGAGCTTCTTGGAGCTGGTTTTTGAGATAGCTGTTGGTGAGGCTATCATCAGCCCGCCGGATTAGGCTGGCATACTGGGTATTGACCCGCAGACGTGGCGCGATATCAGGATTAAGTTCAACATGCCAACTGTTACTTTGCTTGGTGACATAGACATCAGGTACTACGTATTCGGTTTTACTGGGTTGTATTTGGGTCCCTGGCCGTGGGTTGAGGGATTGGATCAGGTGGATAGTTGCCCCTAATTCTTGTTCCGAGAGTTTCATTGCCCGCATCAATTGGGCATAGTCCCGTTTACCCAGTGTGGCGATATGTTGGGACAACAACAGCGTTGCTTCTTCTAGCCAGGGGGTGCCCGGGGGGTATTGTTTCAGCTGTAACAGCAGGCACTCGCCTAAGTCACGAGCCCCGGCACCAGGAGGGTCGAAATTTTGTATTTGATGCAACATGACTTCCACTTCCCCAGGCTCAACCTCAATGTCCTCTCCTAGGCTTTGCTGTATCTCCTCAAGGGTGCTGCACAAATAGCCTTCTTCATTAATCGAATCGATGATGGCGGTGGCAATGGCGAGATCTTTCTCGTTAGTCGCTACCAAACGGGCCTGCCAGAGCAAGTGTTCTTGTAAGGTTTCTTCCCGATTGCCTTGGTTTTCCAGATCGGGTAGGGATTCATCTCCAGAAGCAGCGGGCAGCGGTAAGCTGTCATAGATATCGTTCCAACTGCTATCTACCGGCAATTCGTCGGGGATTGCCTCGCCCAGTGAGGCATTTAATTCATTGCCCTCAGGGGTAATGGCTTCCCTTACTTCATCGGTATCTAAAGATTCCTGCCCCTCTTCGCTTTCACTTTGCTCAAGCAGTGGATTTGATTCTAGCGCCTGTTGGATTTCCGTTTGTAATTCCAAGGACGAGAGCTGCAACAGGCGAATGGCTTGTTGCAACTGGGGCGTCATCGTGAGTTGTTGCCCAAGGCGTAGTTGGAGAGAGGTTTTCATACCTGAGCTCTACTTGCTATTGGATTACTATTTATTATAGACAGCAATAAACATGCCATGATAGCTATTAAAGATGAAAATTGTACCCCAAATAAACTTCCTTTACTCGTTCATTGTTCAGAATTTCCTGAGGTTGACCTTTGGCGATGACTTCGCCTTCATTCACAATATAAGCATACTGACAGATTCCTAGGGTTTCCCGGACATTGTGGTCGGTAATTAAGACCCCGATCCCCCGTTCCGTCAGTTGCCGGATGATACCCTGGATGTCTAGCACCGAAATAGGGTCTACTCCGGCAAAAGGCTCGTCTAATAGTATAAATTGCGGTTCTACTGCCAGGGCGCGGGCAATTTCAACCCGTCGCCGTTCTCCGCCGGAGAGGCTCATCCCCAAGGTATTTTTCACATGGGTAATATTGAGTTCATGCAACAGCTCGTCCACTAGTTGTCGGCGAGCCGGTTTTGTCAGATCGCTCCGGGTTTCTGCAATGGCCATAATATTTTCGGCTACGGTCAGCTTCCGGAAAACCGAGGCCTCTTGGGGTAGATAGCTGATCCCTAAACGGGCCCGGCGGTGAATGGGGTAGCGGGTGATCTCGTGGTGATCTAGGGATATGAGGCCTTTGTCGATTGAAATTAAGCCCACTAGCATGTAGAAACAGGTTGTCTTACCGGCGCCATTGGGGCCGAGTAGGCCCACGACCTCGCCGCTTGAGAGTTCTAGAGAAACATCCCTGACCACCCAGCGGGATTGGTAGCATTTGGCAAGATGATAGGCTGATAGCCTGCTCATGGGGTAATAGGATTTATTCCCCGTGCCCATTTAGCAAGCGAATAAAGTCGGCATGGACCCAACCTTCTATTGATTCGCCTTCGGCAAGTGTGGAGATATGTAGCCATTCCGCTTGTCGTTCTAAGATGGTGATGGGCGTTCGGGGCGGGAGGAGGGCTGCTTTGCTGTAATCGGTGTCGGGACCGGTGCGTAAGTTTAGCCAAGTTGTGGTTCGCCCATGGGCTAATTCAGGATTGAGCGCCTGGTTATCACCTTCTTGATTTTCCGGGGGCTCTGGCTCTGCCGGGATGGGGGTTGAGCTTTCAGGAGTAGGTTCACTGCCGGGAGTATTACTGTTGTCAGGACGGATCGTAACGTGGACTCGGCCATCCCCCGTCTTGGAGCCTTCCCCCCTCACAATGTCATGTTCTGTTTCGTAGACGATACGATCACCGGTAAATTCATTGGCACCCTGCCAGACATGAGCCTTTTGTAAAAGATAAATGGTTGCCGTGTTGGCGTGATATTCCATCCGCAGCGCTTTAGCCCGGATATCTTCATCGCTATTGTCGGGTCGTTGCCGATACCAGGCGGGTTGGCCTTCGGCAATGGCTTTTTCCAGTTTTTTTCCCGGCGTGTAGTAGATAGTTAGAATATCGGAGTCGATGCGCAGGGTACCCTGGGTAAGATGAACGTTGCCACGATACACCGCGATCTGTTTGCGATCATCTAGCTCCCCTCGATCGGCCTCAATATGGATGGGTTGCTCCTGATCGCTGGATAAGGCCCAGGCAGTTTCGCCATTTAGACCCCCGAAAATAAGCCAAAGGGTGGCCAGTTTAAGGCCTAGGTGCCGGCTCATAGTCCCCTCTTACCTGCGATAATAGTTCTATACGCTCCTCTTTCAGATACACTTGAGCCCCGACGGCATGAGTTTTGCCCAAGTTATTTAGCAACGTGACAGGTTGATTAGTCTCGGCATATTCTGCCCTGGGTTCTACCCGTACATCCTGGGTTAAGATTTTCATCTTGTTGGTTTTGGCATCGGCTCCAAATTGGCGAATAACGACTTCTCCTAGCAGGTAAATCTCATCGCCTTGGCTATTGGTCAAGCCCCGTTCAGCCACCACTTCCCAGCGGGGGACGACTTGATGGTAAAAAACCGCATGTGGCGCCGTGACTTCCACGGTATCGGTAGCCGGGTAATGGACCATGTGAGTACCCTCCAAGCGGTAAAGTGGGAGACCCTCTTGGTCCATTAACGTCAAGGTAAACTCTTCCATGAAATAATCGGCAGTACGCCTGTTCGGATCTGTGGGGCTAGGGCGTTCGGGGTCTTCATTGAACAACTTCCACGCCGTCAAGGCAGCAATAAGGGCAAGTATCGCTGCACCCCAAAGACGGGCTAGATTAATAATGCTTCTCCAGCTGCGCTTCGAGAGTTCCCTGGGCTTCCATGATTAGCTCGCAGGCATCACGAGCGGCACCCCGACCGCCAGGTTTGGGGGTAATCCAATGGGCATGCTGCTTGACCAGGGGATGAGCATCTTGGACGGCGATGGCCAATCCTACCCGCTGCATAATGGCCAAATCCACCACATCGTCGCCCACATAGGCCGTTTCATGGGGTTGGAGGTTGAGCTTTTCAAGCAGATGTTCGTAGGCAGGGAGTTTAACTTGTTGGCCTTGGTACACATGGGTGATTCCGAGGTTTTCCATACGATGGTTGACTACTTGAGAGGTTCGGCCGGTAATAATCCCAATTCGAACCCCCGTGTATTGTAGCATTTTCATGCCGTGGCCATCGCGGGAATGAAAGACCTTGTACTCCTGGCCGTCATCACTTAGGTAAAGGCCCCCATCGGTGAGCACGCCATCCACATCAAAAATGACCAATTTGATAGCCGAGGCTCTGGCAAATACCTCCTGCATGGGAGTTATCCTATTCTGTCCCTACAAGACACCTGCCCGAAGCAGGTCATGCATATTTAAAGCGCCAATTAAGTGTTGCTCGTGATCTACCACAAGGAGCGCATTAATACGATGACGCTGCATCATTTGCAAGGCTTCAGCGGCAAGGAGTTCAGGACCGAGGGTTTTACAATGGGTGGTCATGATGGCGGCAATTGGGGTGGCATGAACATCGATCCCCCGGTCGAGGGCCCGGCGCAAGTCTCCGTCGGTAAATATGCCGACGACCTGGTTTTGAACATCAACGACGGCTGTCATTCCTAGCCCTTTACGGGTCATTTCCAGCAAGGCATTGCTCAAGAGCACATCCTCCGTGACCGCGGGGATGGCCTCCCCCCGATGCATGATGTCGCTAATCCGAAGCAAGAGTCGCCTTCCCAGGCGGCCGCCGGGATGAGAGCGGGCAAAATCCTCCGCTGTGAACCCCCGTGCCTCTAGCAAGGCAATGGCAAGGGCATCACCCATGGCTAGCGTTGCCGTACTGCTTGCGGTGGGGGCCAACCCCAGGGGACAAGCTTCTTTCTCGACACTAATATCGATGTGAACATCGGCAGCTTTTCCAAGGGTTGATTGGGGCTGTCCTGTCAGCGCAATCAAGGGAACGCCTAGACGTTTGATCAGGGGAAGAATAGTACAGATTTCTTCAGTTTCTCCAGAATTGGAAAGCGCCAGCACCACATCCTTTTCGGTAATCATCCCTAGATCGCCGTGGCTGGCTTCACCTGGGTGGACAAAAAAAGCAGGAGTACCTGTGCTGGCTAGGGTTGCCGCGATTTTTCCGCCAATATGGCCGGATTTGCCCATTCCTAGCACCACAATACGGGCCGTGCAGGCGAGCATGTATTTGCAGGCAGCGGCAAAATTCCCGTTAATTCGAGTTCTCAATGCAGCTACAGCACTGGCTTCAGTTTCGATAACAGCTGCTCCTAGCTGGGCCAGCCGTTTATCCAGATCCTCGTTGTAGCTGGATAGGGGTGAATTCAATGGGTTGCTGACCATAGATATACTAAGCTAATAGGCTAACTAGAAGCCAAAGAAGGCCTGGAAATTCGGGCCTTCTTTGTTTGTTGAGCAGAGTGGGCAGATAAAGGGTCTGCCCACGACCTCGGCCTATTATGCCAATATTTAGGCAGATTTGCCTCAGCGGTAAGTGGGAACTGGAGAGGGAGGTTCTCCAGGTACCTCTTCTTCTTCGTCAAACTCTTCTTCCGGAAATTCCTCTCTGGGCACTTTGCCATCGTGCACCAGGAACTTGCGGCGTTGAAGAAAGGCCTCTCGGGTGTAGACGTAGGGATCCAAAGCCGCTTCTTTCAGGATATCGGTTGCTTCCAGCAAGTCTGCCCGGGCATCCACCGCTCGAACGCCGGTGAGTCCAGATTTGATTCCCGTATTTCCCAAATAAGTGATAGGCCAGGTGAGGGCATCGATTCCCAGGCCAATGCCATCCCGTACATCGCTGGGTCCCAGGAGGGGCAAAACTAAATAAGGGCCGGTGTTAAAGCCCCAAACGCCCAGTGTTTGCCCAAAGTCTTCGTTATGTTTGACCATGCCGCCGGAGGTGGCCACATCAAATAAGCCCCCAACACCCACCGTGGTGTTCGCCAGGAACCGTGCAAAATCTGTTAGCCCTTGATGAAATTTTCCTTGAAATATGGCGTTGACGGTAATGATCAAGTCTTCGATGTTACTAAAGAAATTGGTGATACTTTTGTCAACGGGAGTCGGTACGACCTTATCGTAACCTTCCGCAATGGGTTTCATTACGTAGCGGTCTGCGGCATCATTGAATTTGTAGACAGCGCGGTTAAAGCCTTCGAAGGGGTCACGGGGATCATCATAGGTGGCGTTGGTCGCACAGCCAACCAATAGGCTAACGAATATTCCTAGCCCGGCCCGTAGTGCCATTGCAGATATTCGGTTCATAACTCCTCTCGGCTTAACTTTATATCGATTTTTGTTGTTGCATTCTTATCGTTGCGTTTTACTGCCATAATTTTGGGATTAGGCATGGATGAACACTGATGGCGAGCACAAGCGGTTTAATGACTTGGCTGCGCTTCTCAATTGATCTTGGAGAGAATTCACCCTATATTCCCCGCAATTTGAGCACCCGCCATCATCGCACGCAGTGAAAGGGGGATCAACCCTGAAGTAATGCTCAGTAAGACGGTGTAAATCGTTATCGACCCCCCATGGGGTTTTTCATAGAGTCGTTTTGGGGGGTATGCCATTTGACTTGAGGGTGAGCCTCAATGAAACTTGAGAGCTTAAAGTTTGTTCCTTAACCTTTTTTGGTTTGTGTCAGAATGGCGCAGGGGAAAAATTCCATTACCGCTTGGGGTAAAATTTAATAATTAAGCGGCGGGTGCTCTTTGATTGTCGCTCGCCTCTTGAGAAGTATAGTAGGACTGAAAACATAAGACGGAATCATGGTATGAGTACAGAACCGGATGCATCTCTGGTCAAAATCCGGGGCCTGCATTTCTCCCATGGGAAACGCCCTGTTTTCAAAGGCGTGGATATTAATATCCAGCGGGGCAAAGTGACCGCCATTATGGGACCGAGTGGGACGGGTAAGACCACCCTGTTGCGCTTGATTGGAGGGCAATTACATCCTGATGCAGGGACCGTGGAGGTCGATGGTTACCAGGTTCCTTCTTTACCCAGGGGAGAGCTTTATGCGCTGCGTCGACGGATGGGGATGCTGTTTCAAACCGGTGCTTTGCTGACCGATCTCTCCGTGTTTGATAACGTTGCTTTTCCATTGCGAGAGCATACTCGTTTATCTGAAACCATGATCCGTGATTTGGTGCTTATCAAGCTCCAAGCAGTCGGCCTGCGTTGTGCCCGTCACCTCATGCCTAGTGAACTCTCCGGGGGGATGGCTCGCCGGGTGGCTTTAGCTCGGGCGATTGCCTTAGATCCGATGATGATCATGTATGATGAGCCCTTCACAGGCCAGGATCCCATCTCCATGGGGACTTTGGTACAGCTTATTCGCCTGCTTAATGATGCCCTGGGGCTAACGAGCATTATCGTTTCCCACGATGTTCAGGAAACTGCTTCCATTTCGGATTATATTTATATTCTTTCGGGAGGGCGGGTAGTGGAGCATGGCACGCCTGGGCAGATTAATCGCTCAGGTTCTGCCGCCGTTAAGCAGTTTATGGAGGGGCTGCCAGATGGACCCGTGCCATTCCATTACCCTGGTCGGGATTATGCTGAAGACTTGCTTAGTGCAGAGCAGGGCACTTCGGCTAAGGGGTTAAGGCGCCTGTTTAGGCGGCGTACTGGGCGGGAGGCAGCATGATTGGCGCTCTTCTTCGCTTAGGTCGCTGGGGGTTGGGAACTTTCGAACGTTTGGGGCGAGGTCACCTTTTTTTGGCGCGCCTGCTGCTAGGCATTGCCGCCCTATTGTTACGTTTTCCTCTGCTTATTGCGCAGATGTACTCCGTAGGGGTCTTAACCTTACCTATTATCGTGGTGTCCGGCGCCTTTGTGGGTATGGTGTTAGGACTTCAAGGTTATAATACCTTAGTCGATTTTGGCGCTGAGGAGTCCTTGGGAGTGATTGTCTCCCTCTCTCTGGTTCGGGAGTTAGGGCCGGTGGTGAGTGCTTTGCTTTTTGCGGGGCGGGCCGGTTCTGCCCTTACCGCCGAGATTGGTCTTATGAAGGCGACCGAACAACTATCAGGGATGGAAATGATGGCGGTTGATCCGATGCGCCGGGTCGCTGCTCCCCGCTTTTTTGCGGGTTGTTTTTCCATGCCGCTATTGGCGGCGATTTTCAGTGCGGTGGGGGTGCTAGGAGGATATTTTGTGGGAGTGGGGTTATTGGGTGTGGATGAAGGAGCCTTTTGGTCACAGATGCAAGCTAATACCGATTGGGAAGAAGATATCCTCAATGGGGTGATTAAAAGTTTGGTGTTCGGACTCGTGGTGACCTGGATAGCTGTTTTTGAAGGTTACGATACCGCCCCCACTTCTGAGGGGGTTGCCCGGGCGACTACCCGTACTGTCGTCCATTCTGCTTTTGCTGTGCTGGCGCTGGACTTTGTGTTAACTGCCCTCATGTTTGGAGCCGAATAGGATGAGGCAATCTCGAACGGTAGAATTGGTTGTGGGTCTATTTGTGGCTGCGGGTCTGGGAGCCCTTTTCATGTTGGCGATGAAGGTCAGCAATTTAAGCCTGGTAGCGCAGGAGGACACTTACTCCGTCATCGCAAAATTCCAGAATATTGGAGGCCTTAAGGTGCGCTCCCCGGTGACGCTGGCCGGGGTCACCATTGGCCGGGTGGCGGCGATACAAATTGACTCCCAAACCTATGAGGCAGAGGTCAAAATGCGGATTGAATCCCGTTATGATTATCTGCCCGAAGATACCTCAGCCAGCATCTATACCGCCGGACTGCTGGGCGAGCAGTATATTGCCTTGGAGCCTGGGGGAGCCGAGGTTTATCTCAAAGAAGGTGACAAGATTTTCCTGACCCAATCGGCCCTGGTGCTAGAGGAGCTCATTGGCCAATTCCTTTATAGCAAAGCTGCTGGAGAGTCTTAAGTTGTGTTAGGTTGGGTTGAAATAATTAAATTTTCCCTTAACTTAACCTAAACGCAAATGGCGACCGGGTACTCAAAGATGAATAACCAATCAACCTTAGCTATGGTCACATTACTATTATTGGTGCTTGGATGGGGGATTACTCTCCCACAGGCAGCGGCCAACACCCTCCCTGTTGCCTCGGCTCAGGACCTGGTGAAGCAGACTTCAGAGCATTTAATGGAGACTCTTAAGGTTCAAAAAAGCGAGCTAGAAGCCCACCCTGAGCGGATTTATCCGGTGGTCAAGGATATTGTATTGCCCCATTTTGATTTTCGGCGCATGGCTCAATTTGTCTTGGGAAAATATTGGCGGCCGGCGACCGGGGAGCAGCGGCAGCGCTTTGTCCATGAATTCCGCACCCTTCTAGTACGGACCTACTCTACCGCTTTGCTTAAGTATTCCCATGAAAAGATTCGTTACTTGCCGGTGCATGGGCCTGCGGAAGCACGTGACACGGTGGTGCGGATTGAGGTTCTCCAAGCCAACGGGGGGCCAACTGTGCCCATGAGTTTACATCTCTATAACAAGGGCGGCGCTTGGAAAGTATTTGATGTCAAAATCGATGGCGTTAGCCTGGTCACCAATTATCGCGCTAGTTTTGCCAGCCAAGTGCGCAGTGGGGGGCTCAATCAATTGATCGAAAAGTTGGCGGAGAAAAATGGCAAGACTGGTGTGTGAATGATTTTCCGTATTGATTCTATACAGAAAGGGCATTTCCGGATTTTCGGTGAATTAACCTTTAATACCGTGCCGGAGGCAGCAAAAAAAGGGCTGGCATTATTTGACGAGGCAGTAGGGGAGCTTCATATCGATCTACAGGAGGTCTCTCGCACCGACAGCGCAGGCCTGGCGTTGCTTATTACCTGGATGCGTTACGCCCAGGTGAACAATAAATCCCTCCAGCTTTTTAATATTCCAGATCAGATGCTGGCGATAGCCCGGATTAGCAGTTTGGATCAAATTCTTCCTTTGGCTGGGAAACAAGCATTGAGCACCCCCTCATCTTTAGCTCAGGATAAAAAACTTATTTCTCCTGTGAGCTAACGCTTTTGTATGGGAGTATGCTTATTACCGAAGCGTGCACTACCCAAGCCTGTTCGTGCTGTGGCTGTATCAGCAACGGTAGTCCGAGAGGTAGGGCGGGTCTTGGAATAAGAGAATGGTCATGCCCTGAGTGTGGGGTGCATCACGATAGAGACGTGAACGCAGCCATGAACATTCTCGCGGCGGGGCATCGCCGTCTTGCGGAAGGAATTCCCGTCCTTTAGGGCGGGAAGGATGTCAAGGATGCAGAGATTAATGTGGAGAAACATAGTAAACGACCGACCTGCTAAAGCAGGTGGCTTTTTCAGACCCAACCCCGAAAGGAGCGGTCATTTATGGTAGTCAAGAGACCCCACATACGGACGGCTTACCCCACAGGGGCGCCCGTTGCTAAGCTGATAAGCAAAGCAATCCCTCGTTATTTATTTACGCCTGTCTGGCAGGCTGGACATCGACGTGGGATACGCGCGCCAAGCCAACAGTAGACACCGCTTAATCTCGTAGTTAAAACTGACCGTCTAAAGATAAAGACGGTGGTATCAACCTTTGGAAGAGTGCAATCATGAATAGGTACCATAGGCTAGGTGCGAGCTTAGCTGTAGCCCTAATATTGACGGTTTTAGGCTTTAACGTCTCTCCAATCCAGGCTGATCCACTGCCTACCGCATCAGCCCAGCAATTAGTGGAAGAAACCTCCGAGCGCATGCTTCAGACCTTGCGGAATAAAAGTGAAGAGTTGGAAGAGCATCCGGAGAGGATCTATGATTTGGTCAAGGAAATCCTATTGCCCCATTTCGACTTTCAGCGTATTGCTCGTTTGGCGCTTGGGAGACATTGGCGGCAGGCTACAGAGGACCAGCGGCAGCGTTTTGTCGGCGAGTTTCGGACCCTTTTGGTTCGGACTTATTCGACGGCTTTGCTAAAGTATAGCGATGAGAAGATTAACTATTTGCCATTGAGGGGGCCGAAGGAGGCTGAGAATATCCTTGTTCGAATGGAGATTGAGCAAGCCAGGGGTGGACCTCCTATTTCGATGGAAATCGATCTATATGAGAAAGGGGAAGATTGGAAAGTCTATGATATAAAAATCGATGGGGTCAGCCTAGTGACTAATTACCGCACCAATTTTGCTAGTGAGATACGTCAAGGTGGCCTTGATCAGCTCATCGAGAAGCTAGAGAAAAAGAACCAAAAGGTGGGTGCTTGAGCGGCGTCGCGACTCACGGATTTAAACCACGGGGGATGACAGGCTCGGACCGAAGGGGTATTCTCTGGCCCCTTAAGCTTGAACTGAGGTAACTTAATGGATGCTAGCGAAATCAAACACATGATAGAAGCCGGTCTGCCAGAGGCAGAGGTGGCAGTGCATAGTGAAGACGGTCACCATTTTGAGGCCCTTGTTGTCTA
Organism: Nitrosococcus halophilus Nc 4; assembly: GCF_000024725.1. NCBI lineage: Bacteria > Pseudomonadati > Pseudomonadota > Gammaproteobacteria > Chromatiales > Chromatiaceae > Nitrosococcus > Nitrosococcus halophilus. The sequence goes on from NC_013960.1 coordinate 340,494, forward strand.
CGAGGGTTTCAAGGATAAGAGCTTGCTTGAACGGCATCGCATGGTGTATGAGACCTTGGGGGATAGCTTCAAGTCTACCTTGCACGCTTTGGCTATTCGCACCCGTGCTCCTGGGGAAGGTTAGGAGAGGGACTCCTTTTGTTTGATCCATAGCGGATAGTATTCCCTAGGAAGCCGATGTCTTGTGGATAAGTTATTGATCACGGGGGGGATCCCCCTTAACGGAGAAATCCGTATTTCGGGTGCTAAAAATGCCGCCTTGCCCATGTTGGCAGCGACTTTGCTTGCGGATGAACCCGTCAAAATCTGCAACATTCCCCACTTGCATGATATCACCACGACCATGGAGCTACTGGGGCGCATGGGGGCCCAACTCATGGTGGATGAATATCTCAATATCGAGGTAGACAACCGGGAATTAAAGGAGTTTTATGCGCCTTATGATTTGGTGAAGACCATGCGCGCCTCCATCCTGGTGCTAGGTCCCCTATTGGCCCGCTATGGAAGGGCGGATGTGTCTCTGCCCGGCGGTTGCGCTATCGGTTCCCGGCCGGTTAACCTTCATATCCATGGTTTGCAGGCCATGGGGGCAACCATTAATGTTGAAGGAGGCTATATTCGGGCCCGCACTCAAGGGCGGCTGAGGGGAACCCGGTTACTTATGGATCGGGTCTCGGTGACTGGAACCGAGAATTTGATGATGGCGGCAACTTTGGCTAAAGGCACCACTTTCATAGAAAACGCGGCTCGTGAGCCGGAAGTGGTGGATTTGGCCCACTGCCTTAATCGGATGGGCGCAAGAGTTAGTGGCATGGGTACCGATACCCTGGTCATTGAGGGAGTTGATTCCCTTAGCGGCGCCTGTCACTCGGTGCTTCCTGATCGCATTGAGACGGGTACTTATCTAGTCGCCGGCGCTTTGACGGGGGGACGGGTGAAACTCAAGAATACCAACCCGGGAATTTTGGATGCGGTATTGCTTAAGCTGGAGGAAGCCGGCGCTGAGATTAATACGGGAGAGGATTGGGTGGTTCTGGATATGAAAGGTCATCGACCCCGCGCGGTGGATATCCGCACCGCGCCCTATCCCGCTTTTCCTACGGATATGCAGGCTCAATTTACAACCCTAAATATTGTCGCCCAGGGGAGTGGCACGATTACGGAAACTGTTTTTGAAAATCGGTTTATGCATGTCCAGGAACTGCAGCGGATGGGGGCGGACATTCGGTTGGAGGGCAATACCGCCTTTACCAACGGCGTGGCAACGCTTACGGGTGCTCCGGTGATGGCCACCGACCTTCGGGCTTCGGCCAGTTTGGTTTTAGCAGGACTGGTGGCTAATGGGGTCACGGCCGTGGACCGTATTTACCATATTGACCGTGGCTACGAATGTATCGAGGAAAAGCTGCAGCAATTAGGCGCCAAGATTCGCCGTGTCCCGAGTCATGTTTTCAGCGAGGCCTACGCTGCTTATGGCTGAACCACTCAAGTTAGCAATTTCCAAGGGGCGAATCTTTGAAGAAACGTTGCCCTTACTGGCCTCTGCTGATATTTACCCTCGGGAAGATCCGAAAACCAGCCGTAAGTTGGTGCTCGATACTAATCGGGAGGATCTTAAGCTGGTGATTATCCGGGCGGCTGATGTCCCTACCTATGTTGAGTATGGTGCCGCTGATTTTGGGGTAGCCGGTAAGGATGTTTTATTGGAGCATCCGGGGGATGGTTTATATGAACCCCTCGATTTGCGAATTGCCCATTGCCGTATGATGGTGGCTGGCAAATCCGAGATGACCCCTAGAGCGGGGCATCTGCGAATTGCCACTAAATATGTGCGTAGTACCCGCCGCTTTTATGCAGAGCGGGGTGAGCAGGTGGAGGTCATCAAACTCTACGGTTCCATGGAGTTAGCGCCATTAGTAGGACTTGCTGATCGCATTGTCGATTTAGTAGATACGGGCAGTACGCTTAGGGCCAATGGCTTAGTTCCCTTGGAACATATTGCCGATATCAGTTCCCGTCTGGTGATCAACAAGGCTTCAATGAAAATGAGGCACCAGCCGGTCAAGAAATTTACTCGCTTGATGGCTGAAGCTGTGGAGAAACTGCATGGTTGATATCGCTCGTCTAAACACCACCCAGGGAGATTTTTGGTCCCGTTTGAAGCAGCGCTTAACTTGGGAAGGGGTGGCGGATGAGGCGGTGATGGCCACCGTGGGCGAGATCCTTCAGGGGATTCGTTCCCGAGGGGACGGGGCGCTATTGGAGTACACCCAGCGTTTCGACCGCCTAGAGGTGGCTGCTGTTGCCGAGCTTGAAATTCCCCTCTCCCGTCTGCAAACGGCGTTGGCCGCTATTCCCCGGGAGCAGCGAGAAGCCCTGGAGGCGGCGGCTGAGCGGATCACCGCCTATCACCGTCATCAAAAGCAGGAATCCTGGAGTTATACTGAGCCCGACGGCACTGTCCTGGGTCAACAGGTGAATCCCCTGGATCGAGTGGGGCTTTATGTGCCTGGTGGCAAGGCGACTTATCCCTCCTCAGTCCTGATGAACGCCTTACCTGCAAAGGTGGCGGGGGTTTCGGAGCTGATTATGGTGGTGCCCACTCCCAGGGGAGAAGTCAACGATCTGGTGCTAGCGGCAGCGGCTGTTGCCGGGGTGGATCGGGTGTTTGCCATGGGGGGGGCTCAGGCAGTCGCCGCTTTGGCCTTTGGTACGGAAAGTATCCCTCGGGTTGATAAGATCGTCGGCCCTGGCAATATTTATGTGGCCGCTGCCAAGAGGATGGTTTTTGGTCAGGTAGGCATTGATATGATTGCCGGCCCTTCTGAGATTTTAGTGCTCTGTGATGGAAAAACCGATCCAGAGTGGATTGCCATGGATTTGTTCTCCCAGGCTGAACATGATGAGGACGCCCAAGCAATTTTACTTTCCACCGACGATGCTTTTTTGGATAAAGTGGTGGAGGCCATGGCGCGGTTGTTGCCCACCCTGGAGCGGCATGAGGTGATTGCGACTTCCTTGAATTCCCGCGGCATTCTGATTGAGGCGCAGAATATGGACCAGGCTTTGGAAGTGGTTAACTTTATCGCCCCTGAGCACCTGGAACTCTCGGTGGAAGATCCCCAAGCGTGGGTTCCCCGTGTCCGTCATGCGGGAGCTATTTTTATGGGGCGATACACTGCTGAAGCCCTCGGGGATTATTGCGCCGGCCCTAACCATGTGTTACCTACCTCGCAGACCGCTCGTTTTAGTTCACCTTTGGGGGTGTATGATTTCCAGAAACGCTCCAGTCTGATTCAGTGTTCGCCCCAGGGTGGTCAAACTCTGGGACAGGTGGCTTCAGTGTTGGCTCGCGGTGAAGGGTTGACCGCCCATGCCCGTTCGGCAGAATACCGCTTAAAAAGGTAACAATGGCAAAAAACCGGATTGCCCAATGGATCCGCCCTGAGGTACAGCAACTCTCTGCCTATTCGGTTGCCGATGCAGAGGATTTGATTAAGCTGGATGCCATGGAAAACCCCTATACTTGGTCATCGGAACTGATAGAGGCTTGGTTGGAGCGGCTGCGGGAGGTCAGTGTCAACCGTTATCCGGATCCGGAAGCCCGTCGTCTCAAGGCCCGTCTTCGGCAGTACATGGCAGTGCCAGAGGGGAGGGAGATCATTCTAGGAAATGGTTCCGATGAGTTGATCCAGATGGTGCTGATGGCCGTGGTGGGTCCAGGGCGGGCCGTGATTGCTCCTGAACCTACCTTCGTGATGTACCGGCAGATTGCAACCATGTTAGGGTTGCGGTATCAGGGAGTTCCTCTCCGGGAGGACTTTTCTTTGGATCTATCGGCGATGTTGCAGGCCATTCAGGAACAAGAGCCGGCCGTCGTTTTTGTCGCTTATCCTAATAATCCAACCGGCAATCTTTTCTCCGCCGAGGCAGTGCGAGCGATTATCGAAGCTGCCCCAGGGCTGGTGATCGTGGATGAAGCCTATACGGTGTTTGCGGATGAAACTTTCATGCCGCAACTGGGGGACTATGATCACCTTTTGGTCATGCGAACGCTCTCTAAGATTGGCCTGGCCGGTCTCCGATTAGGGGTGCTAGCGGGAAGCCCGGCTTGGATTGAGGAGTTAGAGAAAATCCGGTTACCTTATAATATCAACCAGTTGACCCAAGTCAGCGCCGAATTTGTTTTGGAGCAACCGGGGGAGTTGGAGGAACAAGCGAGGCTCATCTGCAATGACCGAGCCCGGTTGCAGAAGGCCTTGCAACGGTTACCGGAAGTCCAAGTGTACCCAAGCGACGCTAATTTCATTCTTTTTCGTACCCCACCCGGGCGGGCCGATGCAATTTTTGCAGAGATCAAAGCCCAAGGGGTGTTGATCAAGAACCTTTCTGGTCAAGGAGGTCCGCTGGCTGACTGTTTGCGGGTAACCATAGGGACAGCAGAAGAAAATCACGCCTTTCTAGAGGCCTTGGCCGCCGCCTTATAGTGTGTTGTTATTTGTCGCCTGGACAGAGGCGGCTTATTTGCCTGCATTTTTCCACCACTAAGCTACCCAGGGGCGAATTGACAGCGTGCCTAGTGACGTTAGCCCCAAGCGCTTTAGGTCTAAGTCAAAGGGGAAATCTTATAAATTGTTACATGGACTCCGGTCGTGTTTTAAATGGGGAGAATTGAGTAAATGAAGAGGAGGCTAAGCCTCTCCGTTTCGGAATGACCTAGGAGGCGCTACGAAACAGCCCGTAGGCCGGATTAAGCGTTGCGTATCCGGCAAAATAATACTAAGGGATCAAGTTGAATGATATGGCAAGCTTGCGTGAAATTCTTGTTTATCTAGACGATTTGTTGCAGGTGGCGAGAGCCTCTGACTATTGCCCTAACGGCCTGCAAGTAGAAGGTAAACCGGAAGTGCGGCGATTGGTCAGTGGTGTCACCGCCTGCCAGGCACTGCTCGAAGCGGCTGCGGTTGCCGGGGCTGACGCCTTACTGGTTCACCATGGTTACTTTTGGAAGGGAGAAGCTGCGCCCATTATTGGAATGAAGCGTCGGCGTCTTAAAATTCTGTTGGCCAATGATATCAGTTTGTTGGCATATCATTTACCCTTAGATGCTCATTTTGAATTGGGCAACAATGCCCAATTGGCCCGGGTTTTGAACCTTGAAGTCAAAGGACAATTTATCGAAGCAGGCGGTATCACCATCGGGATGTATGGGTGCTTGCCTACCCCTATGAAAGGGGAAGCATGGGCGCGTTATATTGCCGAACGGTTAGGTCGTAAACCCCTTTATGTTCCGGCTCACAAGGGGGATATTTATACCGTGGGTTGGTGTACGGGGGGAGCTCAGGGATATATCGAGCAAGCGGCTGAGAAAGGATTAGATGCTTATCTTACCGGGGAAGTCTCGGAGCCGACAGTGCATAGCGCCAGGGAACAGGGAATTGATTTTTTTGCCTGCGGTCACCATGCCACTGAACGCTATGGCGTCCAGGCCCTGGGGCGGCATCTGGCTGAAAAATTCGACTTGGAACATCAATTCATTGATATTGATAACCCGGCTTAGACGTTTTTAGGCTAGAGGCGTAAATGAGTGCCCTTAATGGAGATGGAGCAAGGGGACTTCCCTGTCATTTTGCTCCGGATGGTATTCTGAACCCTCGTGCCTTTTATGGATTGATGCTATGGGTGTAATACCAAAGGGTGGCGTTAAAAACCAATGCGCCCAGGATATTGCCGATGGTCACGGGAATCTGATTCCACATCCACCAGTCATAGATGGTGACTTCGGCGCCAGAGAGGATACCCACAGGGAAAACGAACATATTGACGACGGTGTGCTCAAAGCCTAGGGCAAAGAAAGTGGAAATGGGTAGCCATATCAGCATCACCTTTCCCGGAACGCTACGAGCAGCTTTGGCAAAGACGGGGCCTAAGCTAACCAACCAGTTACAGAGCACCCCCATTCCCACGGCAGCTAGCCATCCTATGGCTCCATAATCCACATAGGAAGCCTTTTTTTCCGCTAAATGGGCCAGGGTGGTGAGTACTCCTGAAGGCGCAACAGAGCCACCTTTGGTCAGAGAGAACCAGAGTAACCAGGCAAAGAAAAGCCCCCCCAGGAGATTCCCCAGCAGGGTCCAGCTCCAGTTACGGACGACTCTCCAGGCTTTAACCCGACCCGCGTACATTCCGATGGGCATGACCGAAAAGCTTCCAGTGGCCATCTCGAGGCCGAGGGTGGCGAGCATGACATAGCCGACCGGAAAGATGAGGCCGGCGGCCGCGCTAGGCCATCCCTGAGTGACCAATAAGGCTGAAAGGGCAGTGGCATAGGCCAAAAAGGGCGTGCATAAAAAGCCTCGGATGAGGATGTGGGAGGTAGCAAATTTATCTTTTTTAACCGCATCTTCGACCAGATCTCGCCCCATCTGTGCGGGGGGGACAGCATCCAACATCACAAAGTCGCTGGATTTTGCGGGGGTCGTCCCAGCGACTGAATGATTAGCTGCCGGATTACCCTGGGGGTTTGACTTATCAGTTTCGCTCATGGTGTTACTCATGGCGTTATTAGCCTCCTCATTATTTCTAAATTGTGCCGTCACATGGACTGCTCTTTAATATTAATATTGCAGGTTTTTGGTCCCTTTGTGGGCCTAAAATGCTCCTAAAGATGCTGAAAAAATGTTGAAAAGGCGTTGCCATAAGGATGCATCTTTAGTCATCAACGAGTGATTTTGCTATGCCGCAGATGTGGTAGCAATCAATGGGGAGTTGCCCAACCTTCCTCACTAGCGCTCGGCGAGAAGGTCTCGGGCGCTCTCTACTTCAGGCACGCTCGGTGGGATGGCGGACAGATCGACGATGGCTTAATAAGGCAAGCCTGAGAGTGAAACCAAGGCTTGCAGGCCACATCAGCGTCAAATCTTCACAGGAATAAAATATCTGCCATATTTTGGGGGGGTATTTTGCCTCAAGTCAGTGCTTGCAGCAAGCAATGATCTTGAATTGGAGTTTAGGAGGAACTATTCATTTGCGTCTAAGCGGTCAACTGCTGTTTCTAGGTATATAGGTATATAGGTATTTATCATCAATTAATAAGGAGAATGGGGAATGACCAATCGGCATCAAGAAATAGCTGAAAAAGCAGTCGAAGCTTTTAAGGAATTGTTGAGTGAGCAAGCCCGGCAACAGATCAGCGATAGGCAATTCGATGAGTTGGCCCTAATAATAAGAGAGGCTCTTTCAGAGGAGTTGGAGAATGCAGTCGAAATTGCGGAGGATATGGTGAAAAGGCTTCGGGCCCAGGTTGAAAGGCCGGAACTGGAGCTATAGGTCTTTTCGGTCGTGTTTTAAATGGGGAGAATTTAGCACCGGTAATTTTAAGATAGCCATTTTCATCCATGATGCCTAAGTCGCCAGAATGCAACCAGCCGGCGGAGTCGATGGTTTTGGTTGTGGCGGCAGGGATTAAAATAACGACCAGCGCCGCAATCCCATGGTTTTTCTTACCCGCCGCGAGGCCAGATCAACGGCCGCTTCCCGGGGCAATTTCTGCTGATTTTTAGCTTCTTTGAGCACCGCTTCGGTATTGCGCCGCAACTTCTCTTCAATGGCTTGAAAGACCAAACTTTCATTGGCCCCTTGGTATTCCATGGCGGCGCAGATCACCCCCCCGGCATTGGCGATAAAGTCGGGAACGCATAGGACCCCATGGGCGTGCAAGTATTTTTCTGCTTCCAGTGTGGCCGGGATATTGGCACCTTCGATGACCAGCTTTGTTTTTAGCCGTTGCACATTATCCTCCCGGATCACATCGGGACGGGCCGCTGGAATCCAAATATCACAGGGGATATCGATTATCGACTCCCGCTCTAGTCTTTCTCCTTCCGGATAATCCACAACGCTTTTACCCTGCTGCTTGAGTGTCGAGAGGGTCTCCACATTTAAGCCGCCGGGACGGTGAATGGTTCCGTGGGAATCAGCCGCCCCCACCAGGACGGCCCCCTTGTCGGTGAGAAAACGGGCCGCATGGTATCCCACTGCCCCAAAGCCTTGCACCACTATTCGCGCTCCTGCCAGCTCGAAATCGCAGAATCGGAGCGCCACATCAACCACATGACTAATCCCCCAACCGGTGGCGCCTATTTCATCAAGGGGAATGCCGCCTAGTTCCCGGGGCAGCCCCACGACTCGGCCGATTTCATCTTTAACCCAGGCCATAGACTCCTCATCCGTGCCCATGTCGGGAGCAAAGATATATTGCTCGGCTTCCCGGAGGGAACAAGCAAAAGCGCGGATGAGGCGCTCTTTGTCTGATTTTGGCATCTTGGGATCGCCAAAAAGCACGGCCTTACCGCCTCCATGGGGAAGTTCCGCCGCGGCGTTCTTGAGAGTCATGGCGCGGGCTAAGCGGAAACATTCTTTGGTGCTGACATCCGGGGCTAGGCGGACACCACCGATAGATGGCCCTGTGGCGACATTATCAATGACTAAAATGCCCTTGAGGTCAATGGAGGGCTCATAAACATGGATAACTTTTAGCGGCCCGAGTTCGTCAGCAAATTTAAATACATTTTCCACAGAGTCCTCCTTTGCGGTCAGTTGTTAGAGATCCCACAGCGCCCGCCGGGCTGTGGGTAAAGGATATTGAGAATCAGAAGCCAAGCGTCGGAGTCCTTGAAGGAGTGCCTGGACGCACGACGCCCCCCCAGCGAGAGTGCGAAGCTTGCTACGCGGTGAGCGCGAGGGCCACATTACTTTCGTTTCGCCATGAATTCGCGTTTCGCGTAGTTGGCCAGCCCTTGAGTATTCTTTTGCCATAGGCGACAGTTGTGGCATGATGGCTGCATGGTAACGCAACGGGCCTACAAATTCAGGTTTTACCCTACGCCCACGCAAAAGCGGCAATTGGCCATTGAATTCGGCCATGCCCGCTATGTGTGGAATTGGGCGTTGGAAAGGCGAACGAAGGCGTATAAAGCGCAGGGCGAGTCGCTGAACACTATCCGTCTTAGCCGCCAATTGACGGTACTGAAGCAAACGGAATGCCCTTGGCTGAGCGAAGCCACCGCCAGTTGCCATACCCAAAAACTGAGGGACCAAGATAGGGCGTTTAAAAACTTCTTCGCCGGTCGGGGCAAGTATCCCCGCTTTAAGAGACGCCATCAGACCCAATCGGTACGCTATCAATTGGACCAACGCCATGTGGCGAAGAATTTCAACGCCGAAAGCAAGTTGTTGAAGCTGCCCAAGCTGGGTACGCTCAAGCTCAAGTGGTCTCAGCGTATGGGGGGCATCCCCAAAATGGTCACGGTCAGTAAAGACCCCGCTGGCCGTTATTTTGTCAGCATGGCCTGTGAGGTGGAGATTGCCGCTCTGCCTGCCCGCAAGAACGCTGTTGGGGTGGATGTGGGGGTTAAGGATGTGGTGGTGACCTCTAGCGGGGATAAGTCCGGCGCGCCTAAATACACTTACCAGTACGCACGGCAATTGAAAAAGGCTCAGCGTCGCTTGAGCAAAAAGAAGAAAGGATCTCAGCGTCGCCGCCGGCAACAGCAACGGGTGGCCAGAATTCATGCCCGGATAGCGGATAGCCGCCGGGATTTTCTGAACCAACAATCCTCGAAGCTGATTAACGAGAACCAAGTAATTTGTCTTGAGGATTTGAATATCAAAGGGATGTTGAGAAATCGCCGCCTGAGTAAAGCCGTCGCGGATTGCGGGCTGTACGAACTCAGGCGACAAATCGAGTGCAAGGCCAAATGGTATGGCCGCGAGGTATTGATCGTGGACCGTTGGGCGCCCACCAGCAAGAGGTGCTCTGAGTGCGGGACTATTCAAGAGTCCATGCCGCTCAAAGTTCGCGAGTGGGAATGCCCGGACTGTGGAACGGAGCACGACCGGGATATCAACGCGGCCAAAAATGTGTTGAGGTGGGGTACGGCGGGGAGCGCCGAAACCGATAAAGCGCGTGGAGCGGTGAAGACCCCAAGGGCCGTGGCCTAGCCACCGTCTGAGGACCGCGAGGAAACGCGAATTCTCCAGACTGACAAGGTGAGGATGGACCGAACCGCAGTCAGTCATGGCGAAACTCCAAATAAGGCTTGCTCACTTTAGGGGGGTTGATAGCCATCCTGGGAGATATATTGCTTGATGTTTTATTTATATTAATCTTAGTCCAATTTAGCTGGAGGCGGAGTGGACAGGGTCGAAGGATGTTAAACTTGGCGATATGAAAACGGCTAGCCGTCGCTTTTTTTCCAATACCTTTGCCCCCGCTTATTTATCTCGTAGGGTGTCCATTGCGCCGATGATGGAATGGACTGATCGTCATTGCCGTTATTTTCTCCGCCTGATTTCCCATCACGCCTTGCTCTATACCGAGATGGTGACCACGGGAGCGCTTATTCATGGGGATCGGGAACGCTTCCTCGCCTATCACCCAACGGAGCATCCCCTGGCTGTGCAATTGGGGGGCAGCAACCCTGAAGAATTGGCCTTTTGTGCCCGTCTGGCTGAGGACCACGGATTTGATGAGGTCAATCTTAATGTGGGCTGTCCCAGCGACCGGGTGCAGTCCGGACGCTTTGGGGCCTGTCTGATGATGGAGCCCGAATTGGTTGCCGAGTGCGTTGCGGCCATGGCCCAAACGGTCCAACTTCCGGTAACGGTCAAGACCCGGATTGGGGTTGATGAACAGGATTCCTATGAGGCTTTGACCCGGTTCATCAATACGGTGTCGCAGGCAGGTTGTCGGACTTTTATCCTCCATGCCCGCAAGGCCTGGCTGCAAGGTCTGAGCCCCAAGGAAAATCGGGAAAAACCCCCTTTACGTTATGAAGTCGTGCGGGCTATCAAACAGGATTTCCCCCATTTGGAAGTGGTAATCAATGGGGGGATTGCGACCTTGGAGGAGGCCCAGGAGCAGTTAACATTACTGGATGGAATCATGATCGGCCGGGCGGCCTACCATAACCCTTACCTTCTTGCCCAAGTCGACCGGTATTTCTATGGGGATTTTCATCCCTTGCCTACCCGCCATGGGATTATGGAGGCTTTTTTGCCCTATGTGGAGGAACAATTGGCCCAAGGCATTTACTTGAGCCGTATCACCCGCCATATTCTGGGGCTGTTCCAGGGCCAGCCGGGGGCACGGGCCTGGCGCCGTTATTTAAGTGAAAATGCTCACCGGCCTGGCGCGGGGATAGAGGTCATCCGGGAAGCCTTGCGACGGGTGCCGCAAGGCTTTGGATGATAAAAATTTGCCTTTTATTCTCCTTATTATTTACTGGTTTACTGGCAAGGGCTTTCTTGCAGTTTTTCATGCCTAAGTGGATTTTTCAATTAAGCTGTATTCGCCGCCCCCATGGCACTTGGGCTTTGCCCTTCACGAGCCAGATGACCGGATAAGGAGGTTCTACTTCGGGGAATGGGCCTCGGGCATCGGTAAAGTAAAGCAGGGTGTCCGGGTAGAAGCCTGCTTGTTCCACCCAGTCAAAGGGGGGACGAAAATTGGTATCACCACCGCCGGGTAAACTCTCTGGCAGTGTCAGCGCCTCCCAGGGTTCATAGATCCAGGGACCTTGTTCACAAAGGTCGGCATCGCAGGCGTGGAGGGTCACGCGGGCCCGAAGTTGGCCCTTTAGGGCGCTGACCTCGGTAAGAAAGCTCTGTAATTGTTCATCGTGGATGGAGCCGCTGGTATCTAGCACAATCACCAACTCTATTTGCTGGGAAGCGAGGCGAGGCAAAATCGCTGAACCTTCGCGGCGAGAGGGCCGGGTAAAGCTGTAATCATTCCGCGCGGCAGCGCTTAGGTATTGGGCGAGTAATTGCCGCCAAGGGAGTTGGGGTTGCCCTAGGCTGCCAATGAGTCGTTGCAGGGGGGCGCTTAGCTTGCCGGCCTGTAAGGCTTGTTGGGCAAGGCTCGTGGTCCGCTGTTGCCAGAGGCGGTTGAGTTGTTCCCGCTCCGCTTCGGTTAAGGGCGGAGGTGATGTTGAAGGGGGGGCTTGGGTGGAGGGAAACAAAAGGTTGCCCTTAGAAGGTTTGTCTGGCTGCTGTGAGCCGTGGATACTCCAACCTTTACTGGCAGTATTGAAATCAACGGGGGTGTCGGACAGGGAAGGTTCGTTTTCATAGGCATGGTAATCGACGGTTTGCAGTTTTGCTCCGGAGGGAATGAGGGGATAGATTTCTTCGGCGCTGAGGCCACGGTAGTCTTGATTAAGTAATACCCCAGGCGGGGGCTGTAGTCCTTCTCGAATCAGTAATTGATTAACCGCATAATCACAGGCCGCATTCCAACGGCCTAGGTTCCGGCGGCCTCGGCGAGCAAAGTGACATAAAGCGCAGTGGAGGGCCTCGTGGGCCAAAATGAACTGGAGCTGCTCGAAGGAAAGCCATTCCACATAAGCGGGGTTGTAGTAGATAGCCCGGGCATCAGTGGCGGTGCTGCCACACCATTCGGGGCTTGCTTCCTGTAAGGGGAGATGCAAAATCAAAGCGCCCAGAAAAGGCCGTTCCACCACCAGGCGCGTCCGAGCGGCGCTGAGCTTAGTGCGGAGTTTGGTTTCTTGGGAACTGCGATTATCGTTCATAGAGCATCAGATCGGAGACCTGTCGCGCCCATTTAGTAAATCCAGGATGAGCCAAGAGGGGGCGGCCAATGGTCCGGAACATTTCAGTGACCAGCATCACCCCCATCTCCCGTTCCGGCAGCCGGGTGGCATAATCCAGAATATGCCCATAGATACGGTGTGCCTCGTGGGTCTCCATCGCATCCACCGCCCGCCGCACCAGGGTTGCGGCAACTCCATATTGGAGATCCAGCTCCTCCGGGATGGCAACTTCCTCTCCCCGTAATATGGCTTCTACATCGGGCATTCGCGCCATGTTGTCAATAAAAGTCTTGAATTCCAGGCCGGCCTTAGGACCCACACAGGCTTGCAGAGCCTCCAGCAACAATTCTGGAGCATCAGCAAATTTTTGTAAGGCCCGATGAGCATATTCCCAGGAGCGAGGAGTAGGGAAGGCGAGGGGAGTTTGATTAGGTTCGATCTCGAACAGCAATTCAGGCCGGTACAGTAAAAAACCAATCAAGCGCTGGTCGATACCCTGATGACTGGCCCAGGTGACCCAATCTCCCAAATGGGGTTCGATTTCATAGTGAGTAAAGCGATTAGCGAGGGGGGCAGGTAAAGCATACGTAATGCCTCGATCCCCATGGCGATTGCCCGCCGCCACAATAGCCCAGCCCTCTGGTACAGTATATTCTCCCAAATGACGATCGAGAATGAGTTGGTAAGCCGCGGCGGAAACCGTAGGGGGCGCTGAGGTTAATTCATCCAGGAACAGAATCCCTTCAGGTCCATGGCGTCTTTGGTTGGGCAGCATAGCGGGGATTGCCCATTCCACCCACTGATCAACTCGGAAGGGGATGCCCCGCAGGTCTGTCGGTTCTAGCTGCGATAAGCGGAGATCAATAAGCGGAACGTCAAAACTCTCCGCGACCTGGGAAAGGATCTGGGATTTACCCACCCCCGGTGGTCCCCAGAGCATAACGGGGGTATGTTGGCCGCAGCGGACCGCAGCGAATTCTCGCTTGAGGATAGCGGTAATATGTGAAGGACGCATAGGGAATCCTAAGGGTTGCTTAACTGCTATTCAAGCGATGAAACTGCAAGAATTCACGCCGGGTTTTGGGTCCATTGGTCAAAAAACTAGGCTCGGGGTCTTGGAGGTAGTCTTGCTTGATCCGGGCTACCCGGTCTTGGGTATTGCGCTTTTTGATTTCATGGGGCGCCAGTCCGTAAGGTTTGGCTGCATTTAATCCAAAAACCTTGGTTCGTAGCGCCGGGGTGATTTCCGGATAGCCATAACTGTCGCGAAATTGGGGTGAGATTTGAAAGGCGCGAAAGGCCTGGATCTGGTCTTGAGGGCTCCCATACCAGATGGAGTCGGTGCCCCAGAGGACATTATTCTCGCCTACATATTTGAACAGCTTGCCCAGCAAATGGGCTGCCTGATTGGGATCTTGCATGACCATTCGCCAGGTGGTGCCCAGTTCAGCATAGACATTGCTGTTAGGGGGGATGTCATTCTCTTGCAGGGACTGGATGAGGGTATCTACCCCGCCATCCACATTGTCCGGATCGTAAGGTCCCTCGGTATGCCGAGGCTCGAATCCCGAATGATACACAATAAAGTTAACGTCCGGGTAGCGGCGGGCGACTACGCCAATATCGCGGCAGGTGGAATAGGCATAAGGCAAATTGAATAGGGGAATCCCTTTATGGACGCAGATCAATTTGACTCCCAATTCCCGTGCTCGCTCGATAAAGGGAATCCCGTATTGTTCGTCGTCCAGCCAGTATCCCTTACCTTCAGGCCCCCATTGGGTATAGGTTTTCCAGGCGGCAACCTGATGCTCTTCTTTTTGTTGAGCCATGTCTTCGATGGCCCCCGGCAGGTTAGGGTGTACCAGGCCATGAATGAGCAGGCGATAGTCTCCTTCCATCGCTTCCACTAGCGCCCGAGTGGCCGCGGCTTCCTCGGTGGATAGGGGGTTATCTTCGGGGGCCGCTGGAACCGAGGAGAGGACCGCCATATCGGTGTCGCTGTCTAGAAATACTTCGCGGATGAAGTGCTCTGCTGAGAAACATTCAATGGCCCCATCGCCGCAGCGGGATTGGGGAAAAAATCGCAGGATATAAGTCCAGCGGTTGGTGAGACGACGCCAGGCCCCCTGGGGGTTTACATGGTGGCCTTGGATATCGAAGATAAATTCATTGCCGCCGATGCTGGCTTGCGCTGCCGCCGGCTCAAAAACGGCCTCGGCAGGAATCTCAAACCCTCCTCCATTTTTCCCAAAATAAGCATAGGCTTCGTTCATTGCCAATAGGGTGGCTGCGGCACCGCCCAGGGATTTGAGAAAACTTCGGCGGGAGAGCCCGGCTTTTTGGCCGCAGAGGGTCGCTCGTTGGTGGGCCAGTTTCCTTGCGGCTCGGGCTGGAGCGCCCAGGGGATAGGGCATAAACTCACCGTTTGAGGTGCTGTCGAGCTTGATAGGTAACCGTAAACCCTCCGGATCAAAACTTTCTTTTATAGGCATAGGCTGCTCCTCGCTGAGATAGGGGCTCTTAACGGCAAGCGCCAAAAGTTCTACCTTAAAAAGATAGCTGAGGGCTGCAAATCACGCCTAAAAATATAGAACAGGAAGTTGTCCCCAGGAGTGATTTAACCCTCTCTCCGGGATGCTGAAAGCAATTTTCCTTTTATTTCCACTGAGGCCATGGGTAGAGATTTTTCCTCGCGCCGTGCTAGCCGGGGGATGACTACTCGCGTGCCTGCAACTACGGCACTGAAATCTAAATCCGGGTTATATTGGCGCAATAGCCAAAGGGGAACTTGATATTTTTGCTGGGCCAGGACCCAGAGGGATTCCCCTTGCTGTACCACATGTTCTTCGGTGCCTATGATACGGTAGCGCTCGAAGAAAGTCTCTTGCAAACCGCGATGGTAGGTTCGGCGTCGGGCCTCGAAAGTCTTAGTCGTGATATGGGAGAAGTCTAGCTTGAGCCGCTGCCCCATGATCACCGAGCGGCCAACAGGCAAGCCATTGATATTGCGCAATTGCTGGGTACTCAATTCTAGCCAATGAGCATAGTGGCCGAGGGTTTCGGTCGCTTGAACCTCAATGGTGCCATCTTTGGTCACAGTATAGTTACTGGGATCAGCAGATAGGGCCGGGTCGCACTCTGGGGGTAGCAAGGGTTCGCAGCTCCCTCCCCCTGGGGTGACCATGGCGGCTTTCTGGAGAGTTCCAGCCTTGGTTGGGGTGGTTTCTTCTCTCAATACCACCGAGGTTGTCTTTGCCCTGGTCCGGTGCTCTTTCCCCCGCGAAGAGACCTGATTTCTCCGAGCCTCTGAGGAAGAAGAGGCCAGCCGTAGATTTTGGCCGGCATAAATCCGGTGTTTATTGGTAATGCCATTGATTTTCAGCAGGGCCTGTTCGGTAATGCCGAAACGGCGAGCAATCCCGGATAGGGTGTCGCCGCGCTGCACCGTATAATGCCCAGTGGGCAAGCCATCAGCGGGTAAAGGCAACTGCAGAACTTGACCGACCCGAATATGGTGACGGTTGGAAAGCCCATTCAGTTCCACTAGCTGGCGGAGCTTAATGCGGTAGCGCTGGGCGATATGGGACAGGGTTTGTCCCCCTTGAACCTTATGAAAACGGTCCGGCACTTGCCTTTCAAATCGTTCCCAGGGGGCCAAGGCGGCGATTGTTTTGACCCGGCGACAGGAGGGGACACAGGGGACACGCAACTCATAGCCTCGGGGCACGTATTTATGTCCCTCCCAAACGGGAGAACCCAGGGCAGGGTTGCTCTGTTTGAGCGTGGTTTGATCCAGTCTCAGCGCCCGTTGCAGAGCTTTGACGGGAACAAAGTCCGGAAGCGCTATGACCTCGCTTTTTTCCGGCTTGTGGGGCTGAAGGGGGCCGAAATAGCGCCTTGCCTGGCTATCTACGTCCAAGGCGGCAAGAAAGGCCACATAGAAATTGCGCGAGGCAAAGCCAAAGGTAGGGCTTTTATAGCGTTGCCGGATAGCCACGATATCCGAGGTTCCCACTTGCTCCTTGGCCCGGCGCATCCCGGCGGCTCCGTGATTGTAAGCCGTGATGGCCAAGGGCCAGCTGCCGGTAACTTTATAGTTATGTTGGAGCAATCGAGCAGCGGCTACGGTGGCCTTGAAGGGATCGAGGCGCTCGTCCACCACCTGGTCAATGCGCAAAAAACGCCGTCCGGTGGGGCGGGTAAACTGCCACAGCCCGGCTGCGCCGGCATGGGAATGGGCGGCCGGATTGAATGAGGACTCCACGTGAGGCAAAACTGCTAGTTCCCGCGGTAAATCTAGGGAATTCAGGGTGTTGAAGATAAAAGGTTTATAGGCGCCAGCGCGGATGAGGCCTTGGCGAAACCGATTGGCCTGTCCCCGCTGGAAACGAATCCTGGCGGCGGCGGCATGGAGGGTTTGGTTGCTTACGTTTTGGGGCCAAAGTTTGAGTACCCGCCGTTCTTCTGTAGTGAGATTCTGGCGTTTGCCTTTGGCGAGTCGAAGCAAGATTCCTTGGTAATGTTGCCGGCGGTCCTGAATGCGCTTTTTAGCAGTTTTCCAGTCCAGGTTGGCGGGCACCGGGGTCGTTTCATAAACCACATTAAGGTAGCGATTATCATGGATAAATCCCTGGTCATTATCGATTTCGGTATAGACCCGGGTCCAGAAACGGATATCCTGGGTCAGCTCCGGCGGCCGGGGGAACAAATCCCATGACTTAGCCGAGACCGGGCTGGCTAGAGAGAGCAAGGCGATCATAAAAATCACAGCAAAGGGATAAGGCATGTTTTTCTGCTCCGGCATATATTGTTAGTTCTTATTTCGTCCGCGAGCGCGGTAGGTTAAGCGGTATTTGAAGGGTAAGAAAAAATGGGTAAAAAGTCGATTGTTTCCTAGAAAATATTGATAAGCTTCAACTATCATCAGTAGTAGGGCTGCCCGGATGATCTTGGTTTTTATTAAATTTCTACTAAGTTTATAGATATAGATTGACGTCTCATAGAATGTGGGTTAGCAACAACTGCGATACATAGGGATATGTCGCCAGGCCTGCTAAGGTGGCAGGTGACGCTATCCGGGGCCGAATTTGAACATAAGAACTGAATGACTGCCATCACATAGTGAAGTGGAGGCCTGAGCATGGTGAGTGCCCAATCAAGCATCGTGATAGTTCGACCCGTCGATGATGTATTCCAATTTATATCGGTAAATTTTTTCCAGAATTATCCTAAATGGTCTCCTGAGGTCGTAGAGCTAGAGAAGCTTTCTGACGGACCGGTAAAAGTGGGCACCCTGGGAAGGCAAGTCAGGAACGATCAGGGGCGCCGCACCGAGTCGACATTTCGCGTCACCCGATTCGAACCTAATCAGTGTTTTTCCTGTGAGGGCACTGCCCAGACCCCTTTTCGGGTGATTTACAATTTTGAATCTCTCGACCAAGCGACAAAGGTTAAATTTACCTTCGAATTATTAAAGATTGATTTTTTTATGCGGCCATTTGAAAAGCTTATTGAGGCGGCTATCCGGGGAGGAGCGGACAGAGTAGTGCACAATTTGAAGGGACTGCTCGAAGAAGAAGCCACAGGGCCTTCAGGTTCTGCCAAATAAATTTTATGGGTTGTCCTTAGGCCTGGGAAGGCCAATACCATTATCAGAGAGCCATTCCGGGGCGGCGAAGTACTCGTTTCGGAAAGAGGAGAAAAGCGATGTCATTTATCGTTGAAAAAGATGAGGGGCTTATACCTCGGGTTTTATCGCAAATCTTGGATTCCTGTGTAAACGGAGTTTCATTAACTGATCCCGATCAGGAAGATAACCCTCTTGTGTATGTCAATGAAGCCTTTGAAAAAATAACCGGCTATAAAAAAGAGGAAATTCTCGGTAAGAATTGTCGTTTCTTGCAAGGTAACGATAGGGATCAGGAGGAAGTCAAACGTCTCAGAGAAGCTATTCAAAATCGGGTTCCCATTGAGGTGGACATAAGAAATTACAAAAAAAATGGCGAGCTTTTTTACAATCACCTCGCCGTCAATCCGGTATTCGATCAAGATGGCAACCTGCTTTATTTTTTAGGGATACAATATGATGTGACAAAGCAAGTCCTTGCAGAGCAGGAAATAGAAAAACTTCGCCAGCTCTTGGGAGAGAAAACTTAAAAATCATAGGCGCTCATGGTTTAGCAGCAGACATTGTTAAGTGCTGATATTAAAAAAATTTTTTATTGACGAGGCAGTTTTTTTGGGGTGGAAATTATAGGGATTTAAAAACTAGGAAGTGCTCCTATGGGCGAAAATCGTCGGCACTCAGAATTGGTAACTCGCTCCGGGTTACGGCCCTTTTTTTATGATTCCGTACAAGATGCGATTGAAAATCAGCATGTGAAAGCGGATGAAGCAACAATTTTTTATTTGGTTAATCTCCTCACTGATTTCTCCCGTTCAGAAAAAGTTTTTGACTATACCCAGGAAGGGCCTGTCCTACGGCCCTTGGCGGAACTGTATGGATTTGCGGTGGAGGCCGCCTCCCAGAGTGAACGTAAACTTATACTGCAACGTTTAGGCGATGTGGCGTTGTTTATTTCTGGGCTTTTTTCCGGCTACTTTCATCGACGGTTGGTGGATGTGGACTACTACATCGCCATGGGGGGGAGCGCCTACGCTTATCTTTATGACGCTAAGGGCCGAAACCCAAGAGAGCAAGCCCTAGCGACGATTTTCCGACAGCTCTCCCAACAATTTGTGCAGTTCGTGGATGTGTTGGCGGAAGTCGGTGAAAATGCTTTCGGTTCAAGCGAGCAGGATATTTTTGAACTCTATGAATTATGGGCAAAGACGGGCAGCCCCCGCCTTGAACGTAAACTAAGAGGCTTTGGTGTTAACCCACAACATTTTGGACCGGTCCATTAGAGGCAATTGTGGATTTGAATGCCCTTCAAGCCCAGCTTGAGCATATTTATGATGTTCGCACCTACTGTCGGGTAGAAGATTTCCTAGTTACAGACCCGGCTATAGTGGTTGAACTCACGGAGGCTTCTGGAAGCGGGCAAACCCCTTCGATGGAATCGCTCTTGATTCGGCAGGGTGAGGATAATCTTGATCTCGCTTTATATCTCGATCAGGAACTACTTGACCAACTGGGGCGTGATAATCCCACAGAATTGCTTCATGATGGCAATCTGGCAGAATTTTGGTTTGCCCTTGAAGGAGTAAGTCATTTTCTTTATCTTGCTTGGAATGCGGGTTTTGAGCGCACAGTGACGCAATTAGAACTCGAACTCCAAGCTGAAATTGATAAGTGCGTACTGACTGCAGCATTGGTTTATCATCAACGGGGAATAGTCGATATGCGATTACTAAGGCGTGTGCTTTTTGAAGAAACACGCCTACGTGATGGACTTGATAATGTCCAACAGCAGCGGTACCGAGAAGCCAACCGTCTTGCTGCCCGCTATTGCGGTGTGCTTGAGGAGAAGTATTCACTTATTCCTAAAAATTCATATTTAGTCAATGAATTACGGCGTTTTTATCGAATGCCTCAAAGCCATAAGATCCGTCATATTCGAGTGGTTTGAATTTTGCATATTCTCCGTTGAGTAACTAAAAATCACGGCCTCTTGACATTCATGGAGAGCCACAGCGGAGGAATGTGAGATGTGGGGGCAAGATAATCAATTGCAAATAAAATACCGCCTTTGTTGGCGCGATCGGAAGAGTTGCGAATATGGGTATAGCGCCTGGATGGATGATCCCAAGCGAGCTTGGGAGGCGCTTTTGCGCGCTCCAACCTCCTGGGATCGGATGTATTGGTTGGAAACGCGCCGCATCTTGTATTAATAAAGGGGAGGCGTTATTTTCTCATCGGTGAGAATGGCATATTAGAGGGAAAATGGAGATAATCATGGGGTTAATATTGGAGAGCCCATGAATCCTCCCACTACAGACGAGACATTATCCGCCTTAGATCCTTCCCCGGCCCACCTTCAACAGCTCCTTGATGAAGTGGGCCAGCGGTTGGCCGCCTTTGTTGCAACAGTAGATCAGCAACCCGCCCAGGCTGCCGGCGACTTTGACCCCCAAGCCTCCTGGCTGCGGGAGCCGATACCCGAAACCCCCAGCGCCCCAGGGGAGCTGCTCGATTTCATTTTTGAGCAAGTGATCCCGGTGGCCTTCAATTCAGCCAGCCCGGGCTATCTCGCCTATGTCCCGGGAGGGGGGTTGTTTTCCTCGGCCCTGGGGGAGTTGATTGCCGCTACCGTCAATCGCTACACAGGCAAGTGGGCCGCCGCGCCTGCTGCCGTTGAGTTGGAAACCCAGTTTCTTCGTTGGTTGGCAGAATTGATGGGACTGCCGCAAGGCTCGCTGGGGGTTTTGACCTCCGGGGCCTCCATGTCAACCCTGATTGCCCTGGTCGCTGCCAGAGAGAAATACCTGGGGGATCACCTTCTTGAGGGGACTGTTTACTATTCTAGTGAAGTGCACCATGCGGTGATCAAAGCCGCTCGGGTGGCCGGTATTCCCACCAGGAATTTACGGCCAATCCCAGTGGATACACGGTTTCGCCTCCGGGCTGATCGGCTTGAAGAGGCGGTGCGCCGGGATCGCAAGGAGGGTCGGTTGCCCTTCTTTATTTGTGGCACCGCTGGGACGGTAAATACGGGCGCCATGGATCCGCTGGCTGAGCTTGCCGACATAGCGGCACAGCACGATCTTTGGTTTCATGTGGATGGAGCCTATGGGGCCGGCTTTCGAATGTTACCGGAGCTGCAACCCCTATTTAAAGGGATGGAGCGGGCGGATTCTATTGCGATGGATCCCCACAAGGGGCTCTTTCTGGCCTATGGGACCGGGGCTCTACTCCTGCCGGATATGTCGAATCTGCGGCGGGCGTTTAGCGCCTCGGGAGCTTACCTCCCGGCGTCCCAGGAAGATGATAAGCATTTGGACTTTTGTGAGCTTTCTCCGGAGCTTTCCCGTGAATGGCGGGGCTTGCGCCTTTGGCTACCTTTTAAGCTCCATGGGGTGGCGGCTTTTCGTCAGGCCCTGGGGGAGAAGCGCCGTTTGGCGGTCCAGGCCTGGCAGCGGCTTTCCCTGGAGCCCGATGTGGAAATTGCCGCTCCCCCCGAACTTTCCCTGTTTGCTTTTCGGCAACGGTTTGAAGGGATTACTAGGGAGGAAGAAAATCGCCGCAACCAAGCATTGCTGGAACGCATTAATCGATCTCGCCGTATCATGATCACGGGAACGGAGATCAATGGCCGCTATTTCTTGAGAATCTGTATCCTCCATTTGCGTACCCATGAAGCCATATTAAACGAAGGGCTCGACCTTATCCTGGCGGCGCTTGCCGAGGCCAGAAAGCGGTTTTAGCCTATGGGTTGCTGGAATTAGGATGGCGAAGGGTGCTGGAGACATGGAGGAAGCGCTGACCGGCTGTCCATAGACTGAGAACCGCAAGCAGGTAAATCGCTTCGATGAGCAGGTCAAAAATTAAACCGGCTCCCATGATGATGACCCGTTCGGGGCGGCTTACCCAGCCGATGGCGCAGGTGATGCCTAAAGCTTCTGCACGGGCCCGGGTATAACTGGTGAGCATCCCCCCCAGCATGGCCAATACAACGCCAGCCACCGCGGCGGCTTGTCCTTCCAGGGCTAAGCGGTAGGCGATGGCCATCAACATCGCCCCTTCGCTGATTCGATCCAGGGTGGAATCAAGAAATGCGCCAAAGGGAGTGATTTTTTTCTCCAACCGGGCTAAGGCACCATCCAGAATATCAAAGCTGCTCCCTAACAGGAATAGAATACCGGCGGCCACGGGATAACCGGCCATCAAGATTCCCATGGCAATTAGGGCGAGGACAAAGCCGGCGATACTAATTTGATTGGGAGACAACCGGGAGCGGGCTAGTAGGCCCACGACCGGTGCTATAATTTGGCGCAAATGTTGCTGTACGATAGTGCGTAAATTTTCAACCACTTCAGCTATCCTCTGCTTATGATATCCGCTCATAAAAGTCTAGGATAATCTCAGAAAACCTAGCCTTGAAGGAGTGCCTGGATGCACGACGCCCCCCTAGCGAGAGTGCGAAGTGAAACGGCGCGTCGAGCGCGAGGGCCGATTACTCGCGTTTGGCCATGAATTCGCGTTTTGCGTAGTTGGCCAGCCCTTGAGTACTCTTTTGCCATAGGCGACAGTTGTGGCATGATGGCTGCGTGGTAACGCAACGGGCCTACAAATTCAGGTTTTACCCTACGCCCACGCAAAAGCGGCAATTGGCCATTGAATTCGGCCATACCCGCTATGTGTGGAATTGGGCATTGGAAAGGCGAACGAAGGCGTATAAAGCGCAGGGCGAGTCGCTGAACACTATCAGCCTCAGCCGCCAATTGACGGTACTGAAGCAAACGGAATGCCCTTGGCTGAGCGAAGCCACCGCCAGTTGCCATACCCAAAAACTGAGGGACCAAGATAGGGCGTTTAAAAACTTCTTCGCCGGTCGGGGCAAGTATCCCCGCTTTAAGAGACGCCATCAGACCCAATCGGTACGCTATCAATTGGACCAGCGCCATGTGGCGAAGAATTTCAACGCCGAAAGCAAGTTGTTGAAGCTGCCAAAGCTTGGGGCGCTTAAGCTGAAATGGTCTCGCAGGATGATGGGTATCCCCAAAATGGTGACGGTCAGTAAAGACCCCGCTGGCCGTTATTTTGTCAGCATGGCCTGTGAGGTGGAGATTGCCGCTCTGCCTGCCCGCAAGAACGCTGTTGGGGTGGATGTGGGGGTTAAGGATGTGGTGGTGACCTCTAGCGGGGATAAGTCCGGCGCGCCTAAATACACTTACCAGTACGCACGGCAATTGAAAAAGGCTCAGCGTCGCTTGAACAAAAAGAAGAAAGGATCTCAGCGTCGCCGCCGGCAACAGCAACGGGTGGCCCGAATTCATGCCCGGATAACGGATAGCCGCCGGGATTTTCTGAACCAACAATCCTCGAAGCTGATTAACGAGAACCAAGTAATTTGTCTTGAGGATTTGAATATCAAAGGGATGTTGAGAAATCGCCGCCTGAGTAAAGCCGTCGCGGATTGCGGGCTGTACGAACTCAGGCGACAAATCGAGTGCAAGGCCAAATGGTATGGCCGCGAGGTATTGATCGTGGACCGTTGGGCGCCCACCAGCAAGAGGTGCTCTGAGTGCGGGACTATTCAAGAGTCCATGCCGCTCAAAGTTCGCGAGTGGGAATGCCCGGACTGTGGAACGGAGCACGACCGGGATATTAACGCGGCCAAGAATGTTTTGATGTTGGGTACGGCGGGGAGCGCCGGAACCGATAAAGCGCGTGGAGCGGTGAAGACCCCAAGGGCCGTGGCCTAGCCACCGCCCGAGGACTGCTGAGAAACGCGAATTCTCCAGGCTGACAAGGGGAGGAGGGACCGAACCGCAGTCAGTCATGGCGAAACTCCAAATTCACACCGTTGGCTTGAGCGTGTCCCGACGATACCTATGCTAAATTCTCCCTATTTAAAACACGACCAGAATGCTTATAAGTATTCGTGCGCTACTGCTGTGGCTATTCTAATAGCGTATCCGCCCCGGCTTTTTTGCCGGGGCGGATACGCTGTTTTCCCATGCCAAGATGTTTCTTATCTTCGGGACGCTGCGGGGGATTTATCTTCTTCCTGGCGATGCCTGCGTGGCTCGGGGGATTCTACCAATTTATTGTCGATGAAGGCTTCAGTCATGCGGTAAGCTTCATCATCGGTGTACTGTCTTGGGGGATGTTTACAGAGATAGGCTGAAGGGGCATACAATACGCCCCCTTGCCCACGTTCCAGGGCTAGCTTAACAAATCGGATGGCATCCACGGCAACCCCTGCTGAGTTGGGAGAATCCTCGACCGAAAGACGCAGTTCTAGGTTCATGGGCACGTCTCCGAATAATTTGCCTTCCATGCGGATGAAGCACAGTTTATTGTCTTTCTGCCAAGCGACGTAATCGCTGGGACCCACATGGATATTTTCTGGATCCAGGCGTTGGTTGGTAACCGCCTGTATGGCTTCTGTTTTGGATTCCTTCTTAGAGACTAGGCGGTGGCGGTTCAACATATTAAGAAAATCCGTATTGCCGCCGGTGTTAAGCTGATAGGTTCGCTCTAGTTTGACACCGCGTTTTCTAAAGAGATCAGTCAAGGCACGGTGGGTGATGGTGGCCCCCATTTGGGCTTTAATATCGTCTCCGATAAGGGGAATATTTTTCTCCTCAAAGCGTTTGGCCCATGTGGGATTGCTGGCGATAAAGACAGGAATATTATTGATCAGTGCGATGCCTGCTTCGAGGGCGCATTCTGCATAGAAATGGGTCGCTTGTTCCGAGCCTACCGGCAAATAGTTAAGTAAGATTTCCGCTCCTGATTCCCGTAAAATTTGTACGACTTTTTCCTGGGTAGGTTCAGGATCATCAGCGAGAATAAAGGTATGTTTGGGATCGTAATCCCGCATGTGTTCTGAGAAGCCATCAAGGATTTTTCCCATTTGGACCGTGACGCCGGTTTGGGGAATATTCGGGCAGAATACCGCCGTGCAGTTGGGTTCGGCAAAGATGGCCTCGGCAACATCTTTGCCCACCTTACGGCCGTCGATGTCAAAGGCTGCCACTACTTCAATGTCCGATGGCTTATAGCCTCCGATCGACCAATGCATCAATCCAATGGCGTCTTCTGCTTTTTTATCCCCGTAATAGTAAAATCCTTGCAACAATGAACTTGCACAATTGCCTATGCCCGTAATAGCGATCTTAATTTTGCTCATTGAGTATCAACCTCCATTAATGCAATGAGGCGGACCCCCATCCCAAACTATTTATTAGTATTGTCTCGCGCCTGCGTTTGGTGCAGAAATAGCAGGTCGAGAGGGCCCCACTGGACTGGAGGGGGTTACATCGACCGAGATAGTTGTAGGCGGTCTATAGGTAGTTTGGAGTTTGCCCAATATTAATTAATAAATTAATTGGAGCATATTTAATCATTATAGAAACTTCTCCTGTTTGGGAAACTCAAATTGGTATGGGTTTATTGAAGAAACTCACTCCGGGTGAGTACTAATTTTTTATGGATTGCTTCAATCTATTTAACTGGGCCACTTTTTCCTTATAGATCACACGGTAAATACTACCTGTGAAATCATCGGAGATATAGATGGCACCGTCGGGACCCTCAGCCACATCCACGGGACGCCCAATGACCTCTTCGTTGGCTTCAAAGCCAGTGATGAATTTGCGTTCAGTGATCTCCCCTGTTTGATGAAAGTGTAAAGAGACCACTTCGTACCCCTGTTTTTGGGTCCGGTTCCAGGAGCCGTGGAGGGCCACCAAAGCTGACTCCTGGTAGGTGGGGGGAAGCTGCTTGCCGTGCAAGAAAGTGATGCCTAGGGGCGCCGTATGAGCCGCAAAGTGATATACGGGCGCTACACTCTTTTCAACAGCCTCCTGATGACCTGGCCCAAAAGTAGGATCGGGGACTTTATCGCCATTGGCGTAGGGCCAGCCGTAAAATTTGCCCTGTTCTATCCGATTCAGCTCATCAGGAGGAAAATCATCCCCTAAAAGGTCACGGCCATTATCGGTGCCGTAGAGCTTGTGGGTGCCAGGGTGCCAGTCGAAGCCAACGGTATTTCTCAAGCCCGTGGCGAAGATTTCCTCCTTGCCGCCTTCCGGGGGAAAACGGAGCAGCGCTGCCCGCCGTGGGTCTGTCTCTTCGCAGGCATTGCAGCTCGAACCCACGGAAACATATAGCCAGCCATCCGGACCAAAGCCCAAGGTGCGTGTCCAATGCCCGCCGCCACTAGGGAGTTGGGCGATGCGCTGGTATTTGCCGCGAACGGTACGCGCCGCTGCATCAAAGCGAATGCGGCCCACGGCATCCGTTTCGGCCACATAGAGCCAACCCCCCTGGAGATCAATCCCGTGAGGTCGATAAAGATCGGTGAGCAGCGTATGGCGGCCATCAGGCTGGTGGTCCTTATTGGCATCGCGCTCAAGTAGGACGATGTCTCCGGCCTCCGGTAGGCTAACGAGAAGGTCGCCCTGGGGAGTAAATCGCAACATGCGGGCACTTGGAAGATCCCGGGCGTAAATCTCGATTGAAAATCCATCGGGCAATTGCAGTCGATCATGAAGGACTTCGATGGAAGGCCTCCCCCAGCCAAACAGCCGGATCGGCACGTTGACGGCAAAGCGCTCCGGCAGAAGCAACCAGAGAGCGATACCGGCGAGCAGCAGGTAAGCAAGCAAGCGAAGGAAAACCTTCATTCTTTTATGGCTGTCCACTACAGTTATTTTGGCAATATACCTTTAAATCCCTATTTGATCCATGTTAGTGATGCTTTTCCTTGGGTAGAGGGAGGGACGGGTTTTGGCGGTAAAAAATAAGCTTGGAATTTTAGGAGATTGGATTGATGTTAATCGGAGAAGACACCGAAGTGCCGGCAAATCAGGATAAGGATGAGCAGAATTCTGACTTGGCCACCGATAAGCAGCGTGATACGGCGGCCCAGAGGTTAGCAGCGATTGTCGAGTCTTCCGAAGATGCCATTATCAGTAAGACACTCGATGGCACTATTATTAGTTGGAATGCCGCTGCCGAACAAATATATGGCTATACCGCCGAGGAAATTTGCGGTCAATCCATTGCTATTCTTGTGCCTCCCGATCGACATGATGAGATACCGCAAATTCTTCAGCACATTCGGCGCGGCGAGCGCATTAAACAGTTCGAGACAGTGCGCGTGCGGAAGGACGGCAGGAAAATTTATGTTTCTCTTACTATTTCACCCATCAAGGATAACCAGGGCCATATTGTGGGAGCCGCGACCATTGCTCGCGATATTACCCGGCGCAAACAAAGAGAGGAAAAGCTGTTGTGGCTATCCCGTGCCCTGGAGCAGAGCCCGGTTGCGGTCACCATTACAGATACTGTAGGCAATATTAAGTATGTCAATGCTAAATTTACGGAATTGACCGGTTACCCCAAAGAAGAGGTTATTGGGAAAAATCCGCGAATCTTGCAATCAGGGAAAACCCCTATTGAAGAATATCAGCGACTCTGGGAAAGCATTACTTCAGGAGGTGAATGGCAAGGAGAGATACAAGACAAAAAAAAGAATGGGGAAATTTATTGGGTCCGGGAACATATTTCACCTATTAAGAATCCCCAAGGTGAAATTACCCATTTTCTCGCTATTGGGGAGGATATTTCCGAGCGTAAACAGATTGAACAGGCCCTTCAGGAGAGCGAAGAAAGGTTTCGCCAGGTGGCCAGGATGACCGGCGAATGGATATGGGAACAAGATCCCTCGGGACATTTTACCTATTGCAGTGGAGCAGTTAAGGAAATACTGGGGTATGAACCCAAGGAAATGCTTGGCAAGCATTACTGTGAGTTTTTTACCCCGGAGGCCCAGGAGAGTGGGGTCTGTAAGAGTCCAGATGAGAAACGGTTCTTCCGCTTCATCAGTCACTATCTCCACAAGGATGGCCATGAGGTTTTTGCGGAGTCCAGTGGTGAACCCATTCTTGATGAGCAAGGCCGAATTATCAAGTGGCTGGGGGTGGATCGAGACATTACCCAACAGCTTGAAGCCCAGGAATTGATCCGACGGTCTCAAATAAGTCTCGCGGTGGCACGCAATGAATTGAGGATCGCACGGCAGATCCAAGAATCTTTGCTGCCCACGGAGCCTTTGATTCTACCCGAAGTTGAGGTTGTCGGTTATTGCCTGCCCGCCTCCCAAGTGGGAGGAGACTATTTTGATTATTACCATCGGCCTGATCACAGAGTGGATGTGGCCATTGCTGATGTTTCCGGACATTCCGTGGGACCTGCCCTGTTTATGGTCGAAACCCGCAGCGCATTGAAAGCGCAAATTCGATCAAAATTTACTGCTGCCAATACCCTGGCGGCTTTGAATGACTCACTTTATGAAGATTTAAATCGGGCTGATCACTTCATTACGATGTTCTATATGCAATACCATATTGGGACGGGAGAAATCAATTATGCCAGTGCCGGCCATAACCCCCCTCTGCTATTACGTGGTGACGGAGCAAGATGCACCAAGCTCGAGGCGGACGGGTTGATTTTTGGGGTTAAAAAAGAGGTTTCCTTTGAGGAGAAGAGAACCTTTTTGGAAAAAGGGGACATTATGTTCCTTTATACGGATGGCATCATAGAAGCAGAGAGTAAGCAGGGCGAATTTTTTGGTATCAAGCGTTTATGTAAGATACTTATGACCAATCGGCACCTTGCTCCCCAAGATCTCATTAAGGTCGTGGTAAAAAATTTACAGGATTTCTGTGAAAGCAAGACTTTCAAAGATGATGTGACGATGGTGGTCTTAAAAACAATCTGACATTTGCTCAACTCTCCCCATTTAAAACACGACCATGCGGCTTTGGTCAGCCGGATTGACTGCCGACCGCGCTTGCTCTGGACATTAAGCCGCGATGCTGTGTATTGTGTGCCGGGCACTGAATATTGAATATAAGGCCAAATGGTATGGCCGAGAAGTATTTATCGTGGACCGTTGGGCGCCCACCAGCAAGACGTGCTCTGAGTGCGGCACAGTGCAAGAATCCCTGCCGCTCAAAATCCGGGAATGGAGGTGCGATTGTGGGGCTGTTCATGACCGGGACATTAACGCGGCCAAAAATGTTTTGAATTTGGGTACGGCGGGGAGCGCCGGAACCAATAAAGCGCGTGGAGCGGTAAAGACCCCAAGGGCCGTGGCCTAGCCACCGCCTGAGGACCGCGAGGAAACGCGAATTCTCCAGGCTGACAAGGTGAGGATGGACCGAACCGTAGTCAGTCATGGCGAAACTCCAAGTTCGGGTATAGTGGATATTTCTGGTGATTTAGGGGGGGAGCGGTGATAGGGAAATGGGAATCGCGGGTCGATAGGGCGTTAGCTAGTCGACTCGGTTTGGCGGTGGGATTGGCGCTCATCTTTCTGTTTGCTTTCACTCTGCGCTTCGACAATTTATCGTTCTGGCTCGATAATCCCGAACGGACCTTGTTTGGTGATCCTCCGCGGCCGTTGATGCTGACGGTCGATTCCTACATTTACCTTGATTTAGGCCGCGATCTACTGGAAGGGACTTACGAATCGGACTTGCCTACCCGGCACGTCCCCCAGGGTGCGGAGCGTCCTCCCACTGCGCCTTTGTTGGCGGTGATGTTGGCGGGATTGCAAAAGTTGACGGGGGCGGCCCCGGAATGGATAGCCATTGTCCTGCCGCCGTTTTTGGGGGCCTTGATTGTCCTTCCGGTCTACATGCTGGGATCCCTGTTTGCTACCTTAGTCTGGTCTACACCCTCTCCGTCCACGCGACGGATAGCGGGATTGGCGGCGGCCGCGGCCGCGGCGGCTTCCCCCTATTTTGTTTTTCGCTCCTCCATCGGCTGGTTTGATACGGATTCACTCAATGTGGTCTTTTCGGCCTTGGCAGCCGCCCTGGCGCTGCGTGCTGCATTGGCGCGGGATCAGCGCCAGCGCATCATCGCCTGGGTGTTGTACAGCTTGGTGTTGGTCTTGTTTCTGTGGTGGTGGAATACGGTGCCCCACATTGTTTTCGGCCTATGGGTGCTGCCTGGTCTTGCCACTTTGCTTTTCCATTTACCCCGGGGGTGGGAGCTGGTCACCGTGGCCGCCCTTGTGCTTCTGGGGTTGGTGGGCGCGGTGGCCATTGCCGGTTGGCAGGTTCTCAACCCCGTGGCCCAGTTTCAAATGGTTCAGGGGCTTTTTACCTATATTGCTGAGCAAACCGGTTGGATCTTCCCGGAGACCGGGCAGGCGGTCTCCGAGCAGCAGGCGACGGGCTGGGACCAATTTCTCTCGTGGGTACCGGGCGGCTGGTTCGGGTTGGCAATGATGGTCATCGGTTATGCATTGCTGGTTTGGCGTGCCTATAGGGCGGTGATGGTGATGGCATCCCTAGTTATCGTCACCGCATTGAGTGCGACCGGTTATCGTTTCAATATATTTGGCGCTCCCGTGTTTGGTGTGGGTGTGGGAATTGCGGTGGCGTTCTTTTGGGTGTTGTTGTCCCAACGATCCTATCGCACCCTGGTGACCGTGCCCTTGCTGGGGGTGACCCTGTGGGGCGCCGTGGCTCATGCCCAAGGGGGCAACAACCTGGTTCCGCGGCGCTACCCAATCGATATGGAAGCGATGATCCAGCTCGGGGAGTTGAGTGCACCGAATGCCGTTGTATGGGCAATGTGGGGGCATGGTAATCCGTTGCACTACTATGCGCGGCGGGGAGTCGTCGCGGATGGGGTTTTTCACTCGGGGCGGCTCCAGTGGGTGCTTCATCTCCCCTTGGCTAAAAATAATCCGCGCCTTGCCGCCAACTGGATGCAGTTTTATGTTACCCGGGGTTATGCCGGCATGCAGCGGGCCAGGCATCTCTTTGGGGGGGATAAAAAGTCTTGGGCTGAGGGGTTGGAAGTCATCCAACGCATGTTCATCGTCGGGCCCGAAGAGTCGTATCGCCAATTGATACCGAAAATGGGCGGTGAGCTTGCAAAAGCACGCGAGGTGATTGAATATTTTTTTCCGGCAGAGGCGCCGCCAGTCATGCTGTACCTCGATCACCACCTAGCGCGAACGCCGTGGTTTAAACTGGGTAAATGGGACCTCAATCGTCAAGTGGAAGTCGGGGACGACCATACATACCTCCCCTTTAGGGGATACCAGCGCGAGGGGGAACGGTTAATCGCCGAGGTGAAGGGCAAGCAGATGGTGCTTGACTTGAATGGCGCCACCATGACTTGGGGGGAGAGGACAGCTCCCTTGCAGCAGGTGCGGATGCATGATGGGAAGCGGTTGTTAAGGATGGGGCTGAATCCCAATGCCGACTTGGTATTGTCAGTCAATCAAGTGGCTAACTATGGGGCGGTGGCCTCCCGTGCGGTAGCGGATGCCCTGTTGCCTCGGTTGTTCGTTGATCTCGCCTATGATAATCGCTACTTTACCCTGCGCGCCATGATGCCCTCGTTCTACCAAATCTGGGAGGTCCGTGGCGAGGAGCTGACTGCCGAAATGGCGGCTCGGGTCGAGGCGGGGCTGGCCAAGGGGGAGGGGCGAGGAGGCTAGCCCTCGCCGCTCCGCGTATAAACACATGGCTGAAGCCCCGGCAGCCTTGCTCCGCAATAGATCACTGTCAACTACCCCCCCTAATCGCAAAGCGATCTAGTGGGGGCTTGTAAAAGCAGGCCAGTTGACCAGCTTGAGTGCTTTGGGCACTACGACAGAGCGGCGATCACACCCTGGAATGCGCGAGCCAGTTCCAGGCTCTGTGGAGCGTTATCATGCTGCGGCGAGGGGTAAACCGCGAAGGTGGCGTTCTTAACAACCCGCTTTGTCTTTAGCGAGGCTCACGTTACCGGCATTAGTCGAGCGGCAGGTAACTGCCAGATTTTAGTCAACGGAGAAACCGATGGGCGTTTTCGTACTCGACAAAAACAGACAACCCTTGATGCCTTGCCAACCGGCTCGGGCACGCAAGCTGTTGCGCGAGGGCAAAGCCGCTGTGTTTCGCTGTTATCCATTCACCATTATTTTAAAGGAGCGAGCAGGTGGCACAACGCAACCCATTTCCTTGACGGTTGACCCCGGCTCAAAAACCACAGGCATCTCCCTGAATGCGCAATTTAACTCCGGCACTGTCTGTATCTTTGCGATGCAACTTGAGCATCGGGGCCGGCAAATTAAAGAATCTCTGGACTCTCGCCGAGGCGTTCGACGTTCACGCAGAAACCGCAATACCCGTTATCGCCAACCCCGTTTTCTCAACCGTAGCCGCCCTAAAGGCTGGCTACCCCCCTCCTTGCTTTCTCGGGTTGATAATACCGAGACCTGGGCAGAACGATTGGTACGATTGGCCCCGATCTGCTCAGCAAACGTTGAGATTGCGCGGTTTGATCTACAGTTGCTGGAAAACCCGGATATAACTGGTATTGAGTATCAACAGGGAACCCTGTACGGATTTGAATTGC
The DNA here is from genome assembly GCF_000024725.1 of Nitrosococcus halophilus Nc 4. Taxonomy (NCBI): domain Bacteria; kingdom Pseudomonadati; phylum Pseudomonadota; class Gammaproteobacteria; order Chromatiales; family Chromatiaceae; genus Nitrosococcus; species Nitrosococcus halophilus. Next base: position 373,152 of record NC_013960.1, read on the forward strand.
GGGAATATCTGCTGGCCCGCCATCAACACACCTGTGCTTATTGCCATGGCTTATCTAAAGACTCTATCCTGGAGATCGAACATATCTTGCCAAAAAGCCTGGGCGGTACTGATCGAGTGGGCAATCTGGTGGTTGCCTGCCGCACCTGCAACCAGCACAAAAACAACCTTCACCCTCAAGCCTGGGCGGATGCCTGCAGGAAGCGTAAAAACAAATTAGAGCAGCAACGCAGCCTTGCCATGCGAGCAATTCTCAAAGGGCACCGTCCGACCCTGAAAGATGCCGCAGCGGTCAATGCCACCCGCTATGCCGTGGGACGTGTCATCAAGCAACTGATACCGGATATCCGCTTTTGCAGTGGCGGTCAAACCAAACGAAACCGCACCCTGCAAGGTTACCCCAAAGCACATTGGATTGATGCCGCCTGTGTAGGCGAGCAGGGCCAGCAGGTACGCCTGGAGTGCTCAGGGTATCTACAGGTTTCAGCCAAGGGACATGGAGCGCGGCAGCAGTGTCGTATGGACAAATATGGATTTCCGCGTACCAGTGCCAAAGCAGCTCGAACGGTGCAGGGTTTCCGAACCGGAGACATTGTAGAGGCCCGAGTACCAACAGGTAAAAAGGCAGGTCACTATATCGGTCGGGTGGCGGTACGCAGCAGTGGTTTTTTTAACATTACCAGCCAGAGGATCGTAACTCAGGGTATTAGCTATCAATATTGCCGCACCCTGCATCGATGCGATGGTTATGGTTATGGTTATGTCATTGACACTCAGATAGCGAGCACACAACAGGAGGATGCGGGAGAAGCCGCCTGACGGCGGGCGCTATCCCTCTCCACCCAAATCAAAGATTATGGGTGGAGTATCCCGCGCAATTTGATGAAACTCATCGTTCAAATTCCCTGTTACAACGAAGAACAAACCCTGCCGGAGACCATCGCCGACATCCCGAGGGAGATAGCGGGCGTGGATGTGGTGGAGATCCTGGTCATCGATGACGGCAGCAGCGACCGAACCGCGGCGGTGGCCGAGTCCCTAGGGGTAGACCATATCCTCCATAACAACCACAATATCGGCCTGGCCAGGACCTTCCGCCGGGGCATCGACGCCGCCTTGAAGGCCGGCGCCGACATCATCGTCAACACCGACGGGGACAACCAGTACGTGGGGCAGGATATTCCGAAACTGATCCAGCCTATCCTGGAGGGCCGCGCGGATATGGTGGTGGGCGATCGGGAGACCGCCAAAATCGACCACTTCTCCATCGGCAAGAAATTTCTGCAATGGCTAGGCAGCGCCGTGGTGCGTAGGCTTGCCGGCATTTATGTGCCGGACGCCGTCAGCGGGTTTCGGGCCTTCTCCCGGGAAACGGCCATCCGCCTCAATATCGTCACCTCCTTCAGCTACACCATTGAGAGCATCATCCAGGCCGGCAAGCGCCAGATGGTCGTCACCTCGGTACCGGTACGCACCAACCCCAAGAATCGGGAGTCCCGCCTGTTTCAGAGCATCCCCGCCTTTGTTCAGAACTCGATGTGGACCATGTTGCGGACGTACGCTATGTACCAACCGCTGCGGGCGTTTTTCTTCATCGGCACGGTCCTGTCGGTGCTGGGGGCGATTCCCATCGTTCGTTTTCTCTATTTCTATCTGATCGGGCAAAGTGAAGGACACATCCAGTCCTTGGTGCTCGGTGGCGTGTTCTTGATGATGGGGTTTCTGGCCTATTTGGTGGGACTGGTGGCCGAGCTGATTTCCATCAACCGGCAACTGTTGGAGATGACGCTGGAGCGGGTGCGGCGGATGGAACTCGAGCAAAAGCGTGGCGACGACTAATACTCCACGCCTGAGGCGTATCCTTTGCGTTACCTCGAACTTTCCGCGCTGGTCCGGCGACAGCACCACGCCCTTCGTTCTCCACTTGGCGCAAGATCTGCAAGCGCTCGGTTGGGAGGTGGATATTTTGGCGCCACACGCGCCTGGCTGCGCTGTGACCGAGACCATGGAGGGGGTGCGGGTCGAGCGCTTCCGATATCTATGGCCAGAAACCCAGCAGACGGTGTGCTACCAGGGGGGCGCCCTGATCAACTTACGCAAACACCGCGGCAACTTACTCAAACTGCCCCTGTTGGTGGCCGCCGAATGGGCTGCGCTCATGGGCCGTCTGTTCACCCGCCAATACAACCTGGTCCACTCCCACTGGATACTGCCCCAGGGCTTCACCGGCGTGCTGGCGGCGCGGTCCCGGCGCATCCCCCACGTGATCACCGTCCATGGCGGCGACGTATTCGCTCTGCGCAGTCCCCTGATGATGCGGTTCAAGCGCTTCAGCCTCCATCATGCCGATAGGATCACCGTCAACAGCTCGGTCACGGAGGCCGCGGTGCGCGAGCTTGATCCCGGCGGCACGCCGATCCAGCGTGTCCCCATGGGGGTTTCCAGCAATGTCGTTGCCCGCGACATCGCCCCTGTCGCCGAGATCCGCGCCCGCCATCGCCAGGGCGAAGGTCCACTGCTGGTCTTTGTCGGACGCGTGGTTGAAGAGAAAGGCGTACGAGATCTGATCGATGGGGTCGGTTTACTGCGCGCCGCTTTCCCGGAGGTGCGCGCCCTGGTGGTGGGCGAGGGCCAAGATCGCCCTGAGTTGGAGGCTTATGCCGCCTCATCGGGGCTTGGGGCCCACGTGCATTTCAGCGGTTGGGTGCAACCGGATGAGGTCAGGCACTATATGGCGGCGGCTGACGTGTTCGTCGGCCCTTCACGCCGCGCCGCCAATGGCTGGGTGGAGGCGCAAGGACTTACCTTGCTCGAGGCCATGGTGGCCGGCGTACCCGTGATCGGGACGCGGTTGGGCGGCGTGGTTGATTCGGTTGCAGACGGCGTCACCGGGCTGTTGGTGGACGAGGGCGCGCCGCAACAGATCGCCGCTGCGGTGAAGAGACTTGCCACGGACCCCCAGTTCGCTGCGCGCCTGGTCAAAACTGCGCGTGCCAATGTGCTGGGGCGATTCAGTCGCGAGGCGTCGGCCCAAGCCTTCTCGGAGCTGTTTATGGCTCTGTCGGGCCAGGGGGAAAAATACCCGACATGATTGATGCCAAACCCCAGTCCCATGCCGCGCTTGATTCCGACTCGCGTGTTCGCAAAGCGATGAAGATCGGGCGATTGCTTTCACAGGTCACCGACTTGCAGGGGGCTTGCGTGCTCGAAATCGGCGCCGGGGCAGGATACATCGCCTCTTTTTTGGCTTCACGGGTGGGTGCTGGTGGGGCTGTCTCGGCGGTGGATATCATCGATCAGCGCCAGGTGTGTGACGGGTTTGATTTTCGACTGGTGAGCGATACGGCGCTCCCTTTCGATGACGATAGCTTCGATATCTGCGTGTCCAACCATGTGCTGGAGCATGTTGGCGATCCCAAGGCGCAGGCGGCTCACTTGCGCGAGATTCAGCGGGTGCTGCGTCCGGCTGGCTGGTTGTACCTGGCCGTGCCAAATCGCTGGGCCTTAATCGAACCCCATTTCAAGTTGCCGCTGCTTAGCTGGCTGCCGCCCTCACTGCGGGATACCTATGTGCGTATCACCGGGCGTGGGCAACGATATGACTGCCATCCACCCACTCATGCCGAGCTGGAAGCACTGTTGCATGGGGCCGGGTACAGGACGCGGGAGGTGAGCTTCGAGGGCATCAAGGCGGTTGGCGACATCGAAACGGGTCCGGGGTTGAAGCGCTGGTTGTGCAAGCACCCAAGGTTTTGGGCGTTGCCGTTGCGGGTGCTCTTGCCTTCCCATCTCTACCTAGCTCGGTACCCATGAATGATTAATGGGAGGAAATTGAAGGTCTGGTTACCCTACACCCAAGGGGGCGGCGGTTCCGACGTGTTCACCCATATCCTCGCGAAAGGCTTGCGGAAGCGGGGTATCGATGCGGTGGAACAGCCCTTTGCCCACCACCTGCAATATGTCCCCTGGCTGTTGCGCAAGGCCGTCCCGCCTCCAGGCACCGATCTCACGCTGACCAATACCTGGAATGGATTGGCATTCAAGCGCCCAGGGATTAAGTTGGTCACCGTCGAGCACCTCTTCGTGCTCGATCCGGCACTGCGCCCCTACCGCAGCTTTGCCCAGGGGGTCTTCCACCAGAGCCTCGTTCGCTATTTTGAGCACTCGAGCCATCGGGCTTCGGAGGTCCAGGTGGCGGTCAGCCAGTACGCGGCGAATGCACATCACCGTATCTTGGGCAACCCAAAGCCGAGGGTCATCCTCAACGGTATCGATACCCATTTCTTTACGCCACCCAAGGAAAAAAACGCGCCCGCCGCGAGCAGACCTTTTCGCCTGTTATTTGTCGGCAATCTCACCCGGCGCAAGGGGGTTGACCTGCTTCCCCCCATCATGGACGCCCTAGGCGAAGGTTTTGAATTGGAGTACGCCGCAGGATTGCGCACGACCCGGACCCTGGCGGGGTTGAAGAACGCCCGTAACCTCGGATCTCTGGATCATGAGCAGGTCCGTCAGGCCTACCGGCGGGCCGATGTGCTGCTGTTCCCCACCCGCTTGGAGGGGTTCGGCTATGCGGCCGCCGAGGCCATGGCCTGTGGCACACCCGTGGTGGCAACCCGCGTGTCGTCACTTCCTGAGGTTGTCCAGGATGGGTTGACCGGGGTGCTCTGCCCGGTCGATGATGTCGGCGCCTTTGTTTCAGCCATCCGAACATTGGCGCGTGATAAACAACGTCGCATGGACATGGGACGGGCCGCAAGGGCTTGGACTGTTGAACATTTTGATTTGGATGGGATGATTGGGGAGTATGTCCGTCTTTGCGAATCTCTCGTCAGAGCAAATGCCACCTGAGCGGAAGTTCTGCATGCCGAATTATCGTAATATTCTTGTTGCTTCCTACTATTTTCCGCCCTTTGCCGGGATCAGCGGGATGCGGGCCACTAAATTCTGTAAGTATCTGCCGAAGAATGGGTGGCGGCCCACGGTGCTGACCGTAGATCCCCGTTATTATCGCGGTAAGGCGCTTTCTGAGTTGCCTCAAGAAGTCGAAAGGATGGAGGTGCGGCGCATCCGCTTTTTAAAATTTCCGGGCTCCACCTTGTTCGTCAAGCTGCTTTATCCCCTTTATGTCTGCTACCAAGCCTATCGCGAGCGTCGACGTTTCGATGTCGTCTACCTTTGCGGCAGCCCTTTCCATCCTTTCGTGTCGACGGCCTTCATTACCAGGGTTCTCGGTATTCCAAGCGTACTAGACTTCCGTGATTTCTGGAGCCTATACGACGGCTACGATAGTCATGTGTCGTCTCCCCGGGCCAGGTCTCTAAGTTTTCGAGTCGAGCGCCTAATCAAGCAATCCATCGAATGGGTGGGAATCCGATACGCCACCAAGGTCGTTTTTGCCAGTCGGGTGCTCAAAGAAGATTACGCCGCGACTTTTCCCGCTTATCAGCATAAGTTTCAAACCATAAACAACGGCTACGACCCGGAGGATTTTGCCGAGGTTGAGCCCAGGAAGGTGACCGCTCTTCCCAAAACGATCGTGCTCGCAGGCAAGTTCCTGGAATATACCCCCGTTGCCGCAACCCTGTTTCTCACTGTGCTTCGAGAGTTCCCGGAGGCGTGTTTTCTTTATGTAGGGGCGGAGCACCAGGAGGTGGCAGAGCTGGCGGCCCAGCTTAATATGTCCTCTCAAGTGACCAGTCTCGGCTTCATGCACTATAACCGTGTGCTCGATCTTATTGCCGGCGCCGACTACGGTCTGGTCACCAATGGTGTGATCTACGGCATGGGCACGAAGATATTTGACTACCTGGCGCTTGGTAAACCCTCCTTATGCCTCGTGCCGAAGGATTCCATCATCGCCCATGAGTTCGGCTCGAACCCCAGGGTAACGATCTGCGAGACGCCACACACCGAAGAACGAATCCGGGTATCATTACGTAGGCTTTTTGACAGTAAAGCATCCGCAGCCGATGCCGTGGTTGACGGGTACTCGCGCGCCGATCTGACGCGTAAGCTCGCCCAAGTCCTCCAAAGTGCCTTTGCCGATACCGATACTGAGACAGGCCAGTGTTTGTCGCGTTGATGTTAAGTATCTCGGCAAAAATTTTGAGAAGAATGCGGCCGGTTTCGCGCTGCTCAACCGCCCCTACAAGCCGGCAGATGGCGCGCCCCAGGAATGAGGGGACTGCCTTCTTTTGGATTGGGTGCGCCGTTGGGGGAACTGCAATAACAGAGTGTTGGTTGCGCACAAAGAAAGAATTTAAGTCTACGCAAGCGCCCTTCGAGAAAAATCTCCTGGATTTCTGCGGTGCTTTTATTGGGGGAATATGAGATGGCTTTAACTACGCTTGATAGGGAAACTCCAGACGCTAATACCGCGGTTGACTCGTCCGGTGTCGTGACGATCTCGGTCGGCGAAGATCGCTATCGGATTAGTTTGCCGAATGCCGAAACCGATTATATCCAGAAGAGGATCAGCACGGAAAAAAAACCTTACGAACTGCAAATGCTGGAGGATATGCGGCAGCGGTTGGAAAAGGGCGATTTGGTGTTGGATGTCGGAGCACACGTTGGAAACCATACCCTTTATCTTGCGGCAGTTGTGGGCTGCAAGGTGATTGCCTTTGAACCCAATCAGTCCTTAGCTGGGGCCTTGCTTTCAAGCATTGAGATAAATGGTTTAGTTGATAGCGTTTCGGTTCGGGTTGTCGGGCTCGGCAAGGCCAATACCCAGGGCCATTTCTTGAAGGAGATGCCCGACAATTTAGGGGGGCAAAGCATCGAACTTGGTTCAGGAAACATCCAGATCATCCCCCTTGACAGCGTGCCCGTTGAGATGCCCGTCAAGGCGCTTAAGATTGATGTTGAGGGGATGGAGTTGCTCGTTCTTCAGGGCGGTGAGACCTTACTTCGCAAGGATCGCCCCTTGCTCTATGTTGAGTGCCAAACCGAAAACAGTTTCCGAGCCGTTGCCAACTGGCTCGATACGCTCGACTACGGCTATTGGGATACGTTCAATGCGACGCCGACGCATTTGTTCTTGCCCAATGAAGCAGTGGATTTGCAACACAGGATTTCCCGTTTGCAGTTCAAGCAGGTGCTTGACACGTACCAGGCTGAACAGAAGTTGGTGGCGTTGCGAAAAAAGCTGGAGGATGCAAATCATAAGTATCGTGACGCCAACGAAAGAATGGCGTTAATAAAAGGAGAATTGAGAGCAAAAGCCAGCGAACTCGAATCGGTGAAGGGAATGCTTACCCAAGCCAATGAGAAGTATCGCGAGGTCACCGGTCAGCAAGTCCCCTTATTGAAGCAAAAGCTATCGCAGTTACAGTCTGAGTTGGACCAAGCAACCCAAGCCCTTCATCAAGAGCAGACTCAGCGCAAGGAGGAAGTAACCCATTACCGTGGAGAGTTGGCGGCGAAAGCCCGCGAGCTTGAAGCGGTGGAGGGAATGCTTACCCAAGCCAATGAAAAGTATCTCGAGGTCACTGGTCGGCAAGTCCCCTTATTGAAGCAAAAGCTATCGCAGTTACAGTCCGAGCTGGACCAAGCAACCCAAGCCCTTCATCAAGAGCAGACTCAGCGCAAGGAGGAAGTAACCCATTACCGTGGAGAGTTGGCGGCGAAAGCCAGTGAGCTTGAAGCGGTGAAGAGGAGGCTTACACAAGCTGATGAGAAGTACTGCGAAGCAGACGATCAAATCCCTTTGCTGAAACAAAAGCTGTCCGCCGCCACCGAGCTTAATCGCCAGCAGCAACGCGATTTCCTGAGACTGTCGCGGCAAGTCAACGATCTTCGTTTGCAGAAGGAAAAACTTGAGAGTCGTCTCACTGCGCTCAATAATACTGTGAGCTTTCAGCTTGGCTCGTCACTCGTCTCTGCTGTGAGATCATGGCAAGGCTTGGCTAGATTGCCTGTTTCCTTATGGCGTGTTGGCCGTCAAGGTATCAAGTTCTTGCGGGCGCAACGTCAAAGAAAAAGAAATAATCGACCTTCGGGCAGTGGCGGTTTGGCGACGCCAGCCAAAAAACTTGAAAAGCTACCCGTCAGATCGACACGCCAGCATGCCGTCGATCGGTTCGAGCCGTCCCGGACTATCCCCTCACTGACGGAAGTGCAGCAGCTTAATAAAGCCAAGCCGCTTAAAATCGCCAGCATCATGGACGATTTTACCTTCAACTCCTTTAATCCAGAATGCGAATTGCATCAACTTACCCCTGCCCACTGGCAGGCCGAGCTTGTTGCCTGTCAACCTGAACTCCTCTTCATCGAATCCGCTTGGCGCGGCAAGGACAAACTTTGGGGTAGCAAGGTCGGGCACAAGAGCGAGGAAGTACAAGGTATTGTCGCTTGGTGCCGTGAGCACCACATCCCCACCGTATTCTGGAACAAGGAAGATCCCGTCCATTTCGAGACCTTTTTGAATACCGCCAAGCTGTTCGATTTTGTCTTCACCACCGATATCGATTGCATTCATCGCTATAAGGCGGCGCTGGGCCATGAACGAGTCTATCTGCTGCCCTTTGCTTGCCAGCCGGCCATTCACAATCCCATTGAGACCTATGAGCGCAAGGACGCCTTCTGCTTTGCCGGCGCCTATTATGCCCGCTACCCTGAGCGGACGCGGGATCTGGAAAGTTTCATTGTCGAGTTGCCTGATTTCCGTCCGGTGGAAATCTACGACCGCAACTACGGTATGAACGACCCTCGCTACCAGTTCCCGGCCGCCTACCAGCCCTACATTGTCGGCACTCTGCCATTCGAGGAAATCGACAAGGCCTATAAGGGTTACCGCTATGCCATTAACTTGAACTCCATCAAACAGTCTCAAACGATGTTTGCAAGGCGGGTGTTCGAGTTGCTGGCCTGCAACACGCTCACGGTCAGCAACTTTTCCCGTGGCCTGCGTCTGCTGTTCAATGATCTGATCATTACCACCGACAGCGGTGGGGAGATGGTGCGCCGCCTGCATCAGCTTGCGGACGACAGGACCCATAGGGATCGCCTGTGCCTGGCCGAGCTGCGGAAAGTCATGTTGGAGCATACCTATGGCGAGCGGATGGCCTATGTGCTGAGTAAGGTCACGGGCCGGCGCATCACCGACCCCTTGCCCGGCGTTACCGTGATTGCTCCGGCAAACAGTCCGGACGATGTGGAACGCCTGCTCGCCCATTTCCAGCGCCAGCAGGGGGTAGAGTCCTCGTTAACGCTGGTTTTGGGGAGCACCCTAGAACGGGCGCGGGTGGAAACCATGCTCCCCGGAAGCGATGAGCGAATCCGGCTTCTCGATGAAGCGGCGCTTGAGGGCAAAACCCTGGCCGACCTGGCGCAAGGGGCAGACTGGATCACCGGCATGTTGCCCCAGGACTACTACGGCCCCCACTATTTGCTCGATATGGTGCTGGCTACCCGTTATAGCCAGGCGGCAGTCATTGGCAAGGCTGCATACCATGGGCTGCACGACGGCCAGATCACCCTGAATCAGGCGGAACAGGCCTACCGGCCAGCCAAAGTCCTCAAAGCCCGCAGCGCGGCCCTCTCAGTGGAAGCCGCCGGGCAAATCAAGGCGCAAGACTGGTTGGCCGGGCTGGAGCAATGGGAATATACCCTACCCAACCAACTCGCCATTGACGCCTTCAACTATTGCCAGGAGGGGGGAGCAGAGCAGCACGCCAGTACCGTTACCCGCACTGTCGATGATCTGCCTCTTAACACCGGCATCCCCATCCAGCAACTGTTAGCACGCGCCGAAGCTATTGCTCCCTTGGCCGATCAGGAGGCGGATGCCCCGGTATTGGAGGCCCAGCAACTGGCGGAGCATTTCGGCAAACAACATGTCCACGGCATCAAAACGGAATTAGACGAGCAGGGCTGGAAAATCACCTCCACCCTGGCCGATGGCAAGCATGAATATCTTTATGCCCCTATCGATTTTATCCCAAGTGAACTCAGCGCCGGCGCAAATAAAGACGAACTCCGTTTCTACCTGGAAATGGCCCCCGGCTTGAATCTGGGCCTGGTCATGCTGTTTCTGGATACTGAAAAGCAGCGCATCAGCTATGTGATCAATCCCCCCAATCGCAATCATGTGGTGGACATCCCCCAGGAAACCGCCTACATCCGTTTGGGACTGCGGGTGTACGCAGGCGGGACGGCTTACCTCAAACAACTCCTGTTGGGTCACCGCGACCTGGAACCTGCCGAATTGCTGGGTCGGTCCGATATCCTGCTACTGACCAACCACTACCCCCGCTATGATGATCTCTACCGCAACGGTTTTGTGCATAGTCGGGTGCGGGCCTATCAGGAGCACGGCGTTCCCGTAGATGTCTTCCGCCTGCGCAAAGGTGAAACGATCTCCTACCATGAGTTCCAGAATGTGGATGTCACGACCGGCTCCCAAGAAGCCCTGCACCGCCTGTTGGCAACAGGCCGTTATAAACAAGTGTTGGTTCATTTCCTCGACCACGACATGTGGGAAGTGCTTCAAGATTATGTGGAGCGGATCAAGATTATCGTTTGGGTGCATGGGGCGGAGATTCACCCTTGGTATCGCCGCAAGTTCAACCTGGAAACAGATGAACAGATGGAGCGTGCCAAACTTCAGAGCGAAAAGCGCATGGCCTTCTGGAAAGAGATCCTCAATCCCATGCCAGCCAACCTGCGGTTGGTATTTGTCTCCCGCCATTTTGCTGAGGAGGTCATGGAAGATTTAGGCTTCCGCCTACCAGAATCTCAGTATCAGATTATTCACAACCCTATCAATACCGAGTTGTTTACTTACCAAGAAAAAGACCCAGAACAGCGCAATAAAATTCTGTCTATACGCCCCTATGCCTCCAAACAGTATGCTAATGAACTAAGCGTTGCGGCCATTCTGACTTTGGCCAAGAAGCCCTTTTTTGACGAGCTAGAATTTCGGCTGATTGGTGATGGCAAGCTTTTCGAGGAAACCTTGGCGCCCTTACAGGACATGAAAAATGTGGTAGTCGAGCGATGTTTCCTGACACAGCTTGAAATTGCCCAACTTCATAAGGAATATGGCCTGTTTCTCTGCCCAACTCGTTGGGACAGCCAGGGTGTATCCCGAGATGAAGCCATGTCCTCTGGACTAGTGCCGGTTACTAATCGCATTGCCGCCATCCCGGAATTTGTCGATGACGACTGCGGCATCCTTGCCGCGCCAGAGATTGCTGAGGAAATAGCCGCAGGGATTGAAGCGCTGATCAACAACCCAGAACGATTTACCGCCATGTCGAGAAATTCGGCAGAACGGGTACGTGCGCAAACTGCGCAGGACAAGATCATCCATCAAGAGCTTGAACTGATTCGCAGTGATGTAGTACGGATATTAGAATAGGGATCTAATATTCTCAACTGAAGCAGTGTTGAGTGCGGAGTTATTTACATACTCGTATGAATATTAAACAAAATGTTTTCAATAGTGAGGCCTTAATCTGATGGATGAAAATATTCAGAATCAAAAGTACGCCCCTAGTGTGCAATATGATGGATTTAATTATGTATTGTCAGATGAATTTCAGAAAAACTCTAAAATTGAAACTGAAAATTGGGATAAGGAGTGGATGCGATACTTTTCCTTAGGAAAAGATTACTCATTTTATTATTATGACATGGATACTAATAATTATGCTTTATCCGTTTCTCCATCAAAAATATCGGAATTTTCTCCTGAGCAGACATATCACGCTAAATTTTTCAGAGAAATTAAGGGCCGTGTTTGGGCATATGGTTCAGATCTAGTAGATAGAGACATTCTTGAGATGGGTTGTGGACCTGGGATCTTTGGTAGAATTTCTGGGAGGTTTGCCAAGAGCTATACTGGAATTGATATTTCACTTTTTGCGTTGTATATTGCCCGTCTAACATCACCGAAAAAAAAATGTAATTACCACCATCTTTATGATCCATCGTCTATCAAACATTTGTCTAAAAGGTTTGATACTTCTTTTGGGAGGAACTTTTTTATTCATCATAATTATAATGACTCTCTATGGATTCTTCGGTTCCTCCGTGATTTAACAAAATCAGGTGGTGTGATAATCGCGGATTTTCATTGTGAACCTGCTTTGGTGGATGGCCATCGCCGGGTTATGGCAGCTGATTCCCTTCGGAAGAATTATCCTAGTGCGTTATTCAACTTTATGGATAATGATATTGATAAAATAAGTCAAGAAGCGCATCTTACGTTAGAGGCAATCGACTATGTCCCTGAAGAAGCCTGCCGCTTTGCTCGGTTAAGAGTATAGATTAAAGGTATCATATTATTAGCCTCCCACATATTTAGAGAGCAGCACAAATTATATGCTGAACAAATACCATAGAATTACTACGACTCAAGACTTACAAAATATCACTACTACCCCACTAAGGATTAACAAAAAAGGCCTGAAAACCGACTTGTTTTGATACAATGAATTCACGACAATTCATTGAAGAAAAAGAAGGAGTTCAGGTCTTGGCACATCATAATACCGTATTTTTTCAGTTACTCAAACTGATCCGGAGACATGAATTTGAGACTCTGGCAAATCAGCACCACGAGGGCTGGAAACTACGCAAGATGACCCGTTGGCCACAATTTGTTTCATTACTAACAGCATGGCTGTTAGGACGCACTACCCCCTAAAAGTAAAAATTTGACTCCTGAACATAGCCTGAAATATATTTTTTAAACAATATCTTATTGTCTTTGCTATAAATTTTTTTTATATTATCTCGTTCCTCAGGTAAAAAAAGGATCGGCTTTTCATGAGTTCTGGTTGAAAAGTTTTCTTGGAGAAATTTTCGTAAAATTTTTTGTTCTTTTCTGTTTAACCTAGGGTAAAAATTAACAGCCATATCTACAGCAATTCCTGAGAAACTCCGATTCTGACCTTCTGTATCATAATTCGATATATCGATATTTTTATCAGTCAATAAAGATATGAAATTTTGCAGATATTCTTTTGACCCATGCTGAATTGACTCATAGGGTATGCAATTAACATTTTCTCTTCCAAAATTAGAAGCAATAGCGTCTAAAACTTTTGTCCAAGAGAAACCGTTAAGATTTATCCGAGATAAATATTTATCAAATGAAACAATATTCCCGGTGTGAATTTTCTGCAAGTACCAGGACTCAATATAATCGACTTGATTACGAACATATATTATAACCTTGGTGTTCATTCCTTCTGCCACCCAACTCAAATAGCGGGAAATAGCACCAACATTATTAAAAAACATCGCCGTAAAAAAGTCTTCATTATGAAAAAGATACTTCGAATAGTTACCTGCATCCATAAAAGATAAAAAAGAATCTCTTCCTTTATTCCATTCAGAATTCTGAACTTCTTGATACGAGGATAGTTTACTTATTACATTAAAGAAATCACTGTTTATTATAACTTCCCTGTCATAGCTTTTTATATCACATTTAGCCTCTAGAAAATTTTCATTTTTCCGTAAAAATTTTCTAATCATTGAAGAAGCAGTTTTATGAGCTCCACAATAGAATACCACCTCACGCATAAATATGCTCCACGTTATTCACTGTAATTAATATCCTATTTAATGAAAAATGGGGTCAGGTATTGCATTACGAATCGCGAATGCTGTACTGGATCCTCCTGTATTTTCTGAGTGTCATTACTAACCACGCTCACGGCCTCCTGTCCTTGTTTTGAGTAGCAAAGTATCTTCGAGAAAATACTTAGAACATCCGACGAAGAAAGAGTAAAATTCATTGTGATGCTCTAATTTTTATAGGCTGGAGGTGATTTTTAGCTCAGCCTTGTTAAGCTCGTGTCGGATAGCTAACTGACTGATTTGAAAAGTGCTGGGGGAGGTCGTCAAATCTCGACTAAAGTACGTGGGAGGTTCCCGCTTGCGCGTTTCTATCGGTGTTGGGGTCTCCCGCATTATAATGGCCGATGTTCTGGGGCTGATCCGGTTTCGACAGCTATGGCATTTCTCGAATAAAATACGGCTGTATGTCATTGGCGCTATCCTAAATGGAAAAAACAAAATCTCTTAATAAAAGAATCAGTGAGATTTTACGGGTTTTGCCACCCCCTCGAGCGGCATGGTTAGCGGAACTTGGCCATATCCTTTATCCACTGCCGTTGCTCAAAAAAGGTTGCTATGGGCTCTCCAATGTCGCCATGTTGAGAGATCGCCTTGCGGATATGGCGGGATTTCTTAATGCCGATAATAGCAATGAGGCTCGAACCTTCAAATTGTCCCGGAAACCTTACAATGGAAAGGTTTTGTATGCACTCCATTCTTGCGGGCCATTCGACCCCTCAGGCTATCCGTGGGATTTGGCGCAACATGCCGAGCGCTTGAAAGTTTCTGAAGTCCACTATCAGGGCCTATGGTTTCACCTGTCGCTGGAATCGCCAGTTGCCATCCCGAAAGCTATTATATTAAGGTCTATGGTGAAAGACTACAGGCCTTGGCAGTGGAGAACGACGTCTCCATTATTCATGCCGCATTCAACTACCTTAACGGTTGGGCAGCGGTTGTGGGGGCAACGGTCATTGAAAAACATTTCACCTTGCGGCGTGCCGACGGTGGTGTCGACAGCGCCTTTTCTCTGGAGCCCGAAGAGACGGCGGCGCTGGTGACTGAAACCGAGCATGGTTGGCAGGCGCTAGGCGAGGTGCGTTACGGGCCGACGGAGGCTGAGACGGCATCTACGGGATTCCGTCGTTCGCTGTACATCGCCGCAGATCTCCAGGTTACCGCAGCCAGGTTCATAAGAAAGGTTATCGCAACCGGTCGCTCAACAAGCGAGCGCAAGAAAGCAACCATAGAAAATCGCGAATACGTGCCCGCATTGAGCATCTCTTTGGGTCGATAGAAAAGGAGATGGGGGGCCTATTCATCCGAGTGATCGGCCTGGCACGGGGCGAAACCAAGATCGGATTGATGAACCTCGTCTACAACCTCAAGCGTTGTGCCAGCCTTTGCAGGAGATGTCTGTCCGCTGCATGAGAAATTTGGGCAATAGGCCCTCAGAATAAGGGATAACATATTAAAATGGAAACACAAAATAACCTTCAAACACAACATCGAGTAGTGAAATCGCTATTCAAGTCACATAAAAAATAAGCAGAGTTGATGTCGGTCATTTTGGGGTATTTTTAGAGGTGCCTATAAAGAGTCCGCTAAACACTGATAGTCGCATATAGAGCAAGGTAAGGGGGTATCTCTTGCAACCCAACAATCTCATTGAGTTTCCGACTCAGGATGCCGCTATAGTCGGCGGTGTAATCGATGCCTGGGTAGGTAGGAAATTGCAGCAAAGCGCGAAGGCGCGAAGCTTCTTTGAGTTCTTCTCGTTCCCGGGCCGTGCTGAAAATTGATTGGAGAACTTGCTCGCTTCCGGTTCCATAAATGGTCTCAGACATCATCAACAGAACCCGTTATAAAGAGTTCAATAATGACGACGAAAAAAAAGGATAGGGTGTTTTTTTTATCCAAGGCGTTAAATAGAGTATTTTTTGTAGTTAACGTATTAAAATATAAAGAAAACCAAGAAGCATCCAAAATCTTCCCGAACAAGCAATTGAAGCAACACTCGGATGATGTCCACTTACTTATGCAGTTGGCTGAAGCTGCAACTTCAGAGGCGGACTGGGCTAATGCGATTTTTCATTGGAGGCAGGTTTATGATGCATATCCCAGTAGCCAGATAGGTAAGCAAGCCAGACGCCGACTCAATCAGGCGCTTATTAATCGGGCGATGCAATTGCGTCGGCTAGGGATATTAGACCAAACCGAGGGTTTGGTGGAAGAAGTCCTGGGAATTATGCCTGGCAATGCAAGGGCTCTGACTGAGTATGCGGAGCTGGCGACGGCACGGGGGAATTGGACTACAGCAATAGAGCGTTGGCAGGCAGTACTTGATGCGGTTCAGCATGAAAAGGATGCCGACAAGTATAAAAAGATCTTCAGCAGGGCGGTTGGCAAGCTGCGGGAAGCGCAGATATGCGCGGCTGCAATGTCGCTGAAGGAGGGAGTTCCTGACACCGAGGGAGCGTTTCTACTGGCTGCATTGCAAGGGTCCCTGGTTCCGATTAAACCAGTCATCAAACTTGACCCGGAAACAACCGCGGAAATGCGGGCTGCTCGTATACTAATCGATCTACGTTCGGAACCGACTTGCGAAAAACTGGCAAAGTACGTAATACAGGTGCGTTGGGGAAAGGCAGTCGCCTCGGCCCTGTATCAGTTGACGTGCCCAATCGCAGAAGTCGTGAATAATAGCAGCCTAAAAAATCTCCACATTGATACCACGACTTTATCCGCATGGCTGGTCATCCGTGCAGCTAGCATATTATATGCCGATGCTGATAATAAAGATTCAATACAGCATTCAATTTCCACCACAGAAGCAACCTTGAGGATGGGCATCCATGATCCGATCGCCAAGGAGATCTTGATTGATACATATATCCGGACATGGAATTACAATGAAGTCTTCTCGATTTATTCTACCCTTGACAGCCCTAGCGTCTATTGCTCTCTTCAATATGCCAATGTACTGAATCAACTTGGCCGAAATGAAGAAGCAAAAGAGGTATTATTCGAATTATTAAGTAAAAATCCTTTCAACTGGGCTATTTTTAATAGCCTGCTGAGAATGAATAGTTATCTCAATATATTTGATAGGCTAGAGGAGCACGCATTAAAATTCTCTGAGAAAGCTATAGAGCCCATTGAGATCATCAATGCATTTCAGATGATGTCATCGCTGGGTTTATGTGATAGATCATTGAGTTTTTTGTTTCAAAGCGGTTTGCCAGAGCAGGTAGGTGAATTAAACCCGAGTATTGCTCAAAGACTCTGCGAAACCCTTGCTAGCACTTACCTTTCCCAAGCCCGTTATGCAGAATCGTTGTATTGGTCCAATAAAGGAATTATTTTAAGCGGCGCCGCTGAAAATAAAAAAACACAAAATTTGCTTTCCTTGAGATTTGAAGCCACGCACAAATGTGGCCTTAATGATTTAGCATCAAAAACCTCCAAGAAAATTATTGGAGTAGGTAAAATGACAACTAGGCAAAGTTATCTTGCTAGTTTGTCGGAAAAGAATTTTTCAAGGGCCTGGAAGATAAAAACCGATAATCAAGATTCAATTGGCATAAAACTGGCGTTTTCAGAAAAATATCACTCCGATGGCCCTACTTATCACCATATCAATGGGAGAAAAATTTTAGTATTTTCCATTGGAGGCGTGGGTGATCAAATCAGATTGCTTTCTATTCTTCCGGATCTATTGCGCCATTTGCAGCCACGCCAAACTACAGTGACTTGCGACCCTAGATTAGCATCCCTACTGGAGCATAGTATTCCCGGCATTCGCACTATAGCGGTCACTGAATATCGCGGAGTAGCGAGTGAGGCAATTTTTTTGGAAAGAAACAATGTGCCGAACCATTCCGCCGTTCGTATGGTGAATAATGAGGCCTATAAAGCTGCGGAAGATCATGATTTGGTGTTGAATATTATTGAGTTTTTTCGCACACTAAGGCCGAGCGTTGATTCCTTTAAAGACAGCTCCCATTATCTCCGGCCTCGATCACGGCTCAAGAACAAATGGCGGGCGCGGATTCACGCACTAGGCGCTAAACCTAAAATCGGATTTTCATGGCGAAGCGGCCTTATGACCATGAGCCGATGGCATGAGTATACACGCTTGATCGATTGGATAGAACTCTTGCTTCGTGAAGATATTGAAATTGTCAACTTGCAATACGATCTATCTTCTGACGAGCGCAGGTTGCTTGGCAAATTACGGCCGGAGGCGCTCAACCGTTGGCCGGATCTCGATTTGAAAAATGATCTGGAAGACTTGGCCGCGCTTTCTTCGGCCTTGGATGTCGTCATAGGACCTTGTACCACAATCACTGAGCTGGCGGCGGCAGCGGGAGCCAGCGTAATCTATACGGCAACCAACGCGGGCGGCAACTGGAGGACGCGAGAACCCGAGGGCACGGATCTTTTCTTTCCCAACATGAAGATGGTTTTCCCCCAAACGCCAGGCAGCAAAGAAGAGTTAGTCAAAATATCTCTAAAAGAATTAGATACTCTTTTGGAAGCTACGCCAAATTAATCTTTCGTCTCCGGATAGGCTGGTTTCACAAGGATGAATCCTATAGAAAATCCATTTCTCTCGGAAAAGCACATTCTCATCACCGGCGGTACCGGCTCGTTCGGTAGGGCTTTCGTTAGGTCGGTTCTGGATCGCTATCCCGATATTGAGCGTCTGGTGGTGTTTTCCCGCGACGAACTCAAACAGTTCGAGATGAGTCAGGAATTCAGCCCCTCGGATCATCCTGGGCTGCGCTATTTCATCGGCGATGTACGCGATTACGACCGGTTGCGCCGGGCCATGGAGGGGATCGACACCGTCATCCACGCCGCCGCCCTTAAGCAGGTGCCGGCCGCTGAATACAATCCATTCGAGGCCATCAAGACCAACGTACTCGGCGCCCAGAATGTCATCGAGGCCGCCTTGGATACCGGCGTCCAGCGGGTCATCGCGTTGTCCACCGACAAGGCCGCCGCACCGATTAACCTATACGGGGCAACCAAACTTTGTGCCGACAAGCTGTTTACCGCTGCTAACAACATCCGCGGCCACCGTGACATCCGCTTTGCCGTGGTCCGCTACGGCAACGTGATGGGCAGCCGCGGCTCGGTGATTCCATTTTTTCTGGAGCGACGTAAGACCGGTGTGCTGCCAATCACCGACCCGAGCATGACCCGCTTCAACATCAGCCTACAGGAAGGCGTCAATATGGTGCTGTGGGCCGTTGAGAATGCCCAAGGCGGCGAGATTTTCGTCCCCAAGATTCCCAGCTATCGGATCACCGATCTGGCCATGGCCATCGGCCCGGACTGCGAGCATAAGGTTATCGGCATTCGTCCGGGTGAGAAAATCCATGAGGAGATGATTACCGCCAGCGATAGCATCAATACGGTCGATCTCGGTCGCTACTTCGCCATTCTACCCATGGCGGCAAAGTACAACCGGCGCCAATACTGTGAGCGCAACGGCTGCCACTCGGTTGAACCGGGTTTTGCATACAATAGCGGCACAAACCAGGAGTTTCTGACGGTGAAGCAGTTGCGGGAATTGATCCGGGTGTATGTGGATGGGGGAATCTAGTGATGGGTTATCATTTGAATAGAGAACACTAACATGCTTACACCACGTCGCCTAAAAGCCCTGCATGAGCAAGGGAAGAATATCGCTCAACTTCTACGTGAGGAGCAGGGGCTCAAACGCAACACGGTGGAAATCATTGAAATTGCCTACGACTTGCAGGCGGGAAGTTATATTGCTGCGATGGAGGATTTGGAAAAGACAGAGTACCAAATGAATTATACCTATGAAATAGCCAATATCATTGATTCCTTGTTGGAGCCGATGTCAATCTTGGAAGCAGGCGTTGGTGAGGCGACAACGCTTTCAGGGGTGCTGAAACATCTAAAAAAAGATGTCAAAAGCTTTGGCTTTGACTTAAGTTGGTCTCGAGTTGCATATGCGAGACAATGGCTACAAAGCCGAGGCTTTTATGATGTAACTCTCTGTACCGGTAGTCTCTTTCACATCCCCTTTGCCGATAACTCTATAGAACTTGTGTATACGTCACACTCCATAGAGCCTAATGGAGGGAATGAATCGGCAATTTTGCAGGAGTTGTTTCGAATCACTAAAAAATATCTTATTCTACTTGAACCTGGTTATGAACTTGCCGAGACTGAAGCAAGACAGAGAATGGACTCCTATGGTTACTGTAAAAATCTGAAAGGTATAGCCGAATCCCTTGGTTTTAATGTCTTGAGGCACGATCTTTTTCCCTTTTCTTCAAATCCGCTCAATCCGACAGCAATCACAATTATCAAGAAAGAGGAGGATACGATGTCACCCTCGCATATTCTTGCTTGCCCTAAATTCAAAACGCCACTGGACGAGATTGGGAATATGTTATTTAGTCCGGAAGCCTTGGTAGTGTATCCCATAATCGGCGGTATCCCTTGTCTGAGAATCGAGAACGGCGTTTTTGCAAGCAAGTATCATGAAGTTCTATCGGCAGGCTAAAAGGCCGTAGAACTTGCCGAGTTTGGGTTATTGACAAATGAGCAGAATTCTTCATGCTGGATTTCACAAAACAGCCTCTACATTTCTTCAAAAAGAACTGTTTCCTATTAGAAATAATAAATTCAACAGTTCTTTCTACGGCTATAATGTCATCGCCGCTTACAGACTCCTGAATTGGATGCGGCAATTGCATTTTCTGCGAGAGATTTTTGGGCTGTTTAAAATTCGCCCAAGAAGGATGATGCAAGGCAAGTTAGGACGTGCTCTGAATAATCTTTCGCACCGCCATGTCACCCCAAAGGATGTAGAGTATTTGTTCCGATGATCCCCTACGGTCACCAAAGCATCGCCCAAACCGACATCGACGCTGTCGTCGAGGTGCTGCGCTCGGACTTTCTCACCCAAGGCCCGGTGGTGCCCTGTTTCGAGCGGGCGGTGGCCGAATACTGCGGCGCCGCGCATGCCGTGGCGGCGCACTCCGCCACCAGCGCTCTGCACCTCTCTTGTCTGGCGCTTGGGGTTGGACCAGGCGATCGGGTCTGGACCAGTCCGATCACCTTCGTCGCTTCGGCTAACTGCGCGCGCTACTGCGGCGCCGAGGTCGATTTCGTCGACATCGACCCGCGCAGCTACAACCTGTGCCCTAGGGCGCTGGAAAGGAAGCTTGTCGCGGCCGACCGGGCAGGGCGGTTGCCCAAGGTAGTGATCCTCGTCCATCTGGCCGGACACCCCTGTGACTTGGCCGCCATTCACGCCCTGGGACAACGGTACGGTTTCCGGACCATCGAGGACGCCTCCCATGCCATCGGCGGGCGGTATCGCGGGGAACCGATCGGCAACGGCCGCTACAGCGACATCACCGTATTCAGTTTCCATCCGGTCAAGATCATCACCACGGCCGAGGGGGGCATGGCGCTGACTAACAACGCCGAACTTGCCAGCCGCATGGCCCGGCTGCGCAGCCACGGCATCACCCGCGACCCGGAGGAGATGACTCACCCCCCGGACGGCCCCTGGTACTATCAGCAGCACGAACTTGGTTTCAATTATCGGATGACTGAGCTTCAGGCGGCGTTGGGTCTGAGTCAGTTGCAGCGGCTCGATGGCTTCGTCGTCCGGCGTCACGGGTTGGCGGCGCGTTACGACGACGCCTTGCGCGAGCTGCCGATGATTATCCCCTGGCGGCACCCGGATGGCTATTCCGGTTTCCACCTGTACGTGATTCGGTTGAAGCTCGACCAAATCCGCAAGACCCATCGCGAGGTAGTCGAAGCCTTGGGAGCAGCCGGCATTGGGGTGAACCTCCATTACATCCCGGTCTACCGCCAGCCTTACTATGCTCGGATGGGTTTTCATCCCGCCGACTTTCCCGAGTCGGAACGCTACTATGCCGAAGCCATCAGCCTGCCCCTGTATCCGGGCTTGACCGAAGCGCAGCAAGCACAGGTGATCGAAGCGCTGTTCGAGGTGATAAAGTCGTGAACATTGCAATTATCCCCGCCCGTGGCGGCAGCAAGCGCATCCCGCGCAAGAATATCCGCGACTTTGGCGGCAAGCCGATGATTGTCTGGTCAATCGAGACGGCTGCGGCCTCGGGCTTGTTTGAACATATCGTGGTCTCGACCGATGACGACGAGATCGCCCAGGTCGCGGTTGATGCCGGCGCTGAGGTACCGTTCCGGCGGCCTGCGGAACTGGCCGATGACTACACTGGGACCACCGAAGTGATTGCCCATGCCACACGCTGGCTGCTTGATCAGGGTTGGTCGATAGAGGCTGTCTGTTGCCTCTATGCCACTGCTCCTTTCGTGCGAGCCGAGGATATTGGTCGAGGCCTGGAGTTGCTGCAATCCGACAACTGGGCCTATACCTTCACCGCTACCGAATACGCAGCACCGATCTTCCGCTCTTTCCGTATCCATCCACAGGGCGGCATTGAGATGCTCTTCCCGGAGCATTTCACTACCCGCTCGCAGGATTTGCCCTTGATTCTCCATGATGCCGGGCAGTTCTATTGGGGGTGGTCCGAAGCTTGGTTGGAACAGAAGGGGTTATTCGATCGGCACAGTTGTCCGCTAGTCATACCCCGCTGGCGGGTGCAGGACATCGATACCGAAGACGATTGGCAGCGGGCCGAGTTACTGAGAGACAGCATCTCAAGACAGGCCGTGGCTTCCTTAGATAAAGGACATAAAGGCCCATGAACGTCGCTTTCCGCGTCGATGCCTCTCCCCGAATCGGCACTGGTCACCTGATGCGTTGCCTGACTCTCGCCGATGTGCTCAAATCACGGGGATGGGAGACGCGCTTCATCTGCCGGCACATTCCCGATCATCTTGCCGAACTGCTAAAGCAGAAAAACCATCCGCTGATGAGACTCGCGGGAAAGGGATGCACGGATTCTGCCGATGAGCTGGCTCACTCCGGTTGGTTAGGCGCCCGTCAGGCGCAAGATGCTGACGACACACTTCAGGCATTGGCCGGTGCATCCTTGGATTGGTTGATCGTGGATCATTACGCCTTAGATATTCGTTGGGAGTCGGTCATACGTCAATCGTCCAGGCGAATCCTGGTGATCGACGATATTGCGGACCGTTCGCATGATTGTGATATATTGCTGGACCAGAATCTTTACGCGGACATGGAGGCACGTTATACAGGCAAAGTACCAAGCCATTGCCAGTGTTTGCTAGGTCCCCGCTATGCGTTATTGCGTGATGAATTTGGCCGGCTGCGCCAGCAGGTAAAACCCCGCGCTGGACCGGTCAGGCAGGTGCTAGTTTTTTTTGGTGGTGTGGATGCGGACAATTTCACCGGGAAGGCCATTCAAGCTTTGGTCAACCTGCGTGATGAGCGTTTTCAGGTGGATGTGGTGATTGGCGCCCAGCATCCAGCACGGGTAGACATTGAAGCAGATTGCCAGCGGTACGACTACCGCTGTCATGTTCAAACGGCCCATATGGCCGAATTGATGGCGAGCGCCGATCTGGCAATCGGGGCAGCCGGTTCGGCAAGCTGGGAACGGTGCTGCCTCGGCTTGCCGACATTAGCGATCAGTGTGGCGGATAATCAGCGGCAGATGGTACACGAAGCGGCCGAGCATGGTTTGTTGTATGCGCCAACTGATAACGTCGGCACCGTTTCGTTTTTTGAACGCCACATCCAGGCATTGCTCGAAAATCCCTATCTGAGAACCTGCTTATCCAAGGCGGGCATGGGTGCGGTGGATGGCCGTGGAGTGTTCCGGGTTATCCGCGAGCTTGGATGTCATCGTGTGGCTTTGCGGCCAGCCCGTTTCGATGACGCCGCATCACTGTTCGCCTGGCGTAATCATCCTGGAAATCGAGCGTTCTCTCGAACCAGTGAACCCATCGCTTGGACTGACCACCGGCGTTGGCTGGCAACAGTGCTTGCCAATCCGGACCGTCCATTGCTGATTGGTTTTCATGACCATCATCCCATTGGGGTGGTTCGCTTCGATATCGATACTGATACGGCCGAGATATCAGTCTATCTTGTACCGGGTCTGAATATGCGGGGGTTTGGCACTGAACTTCTGGCTAGCGCCGAGCAGTGGCTGAGCGAACATCGGCGGGATATCCGCATGATTCGCGCAGAGGTTCTAGGCGATAACCTGCCGTCCCATCGCTCGCTCCGAAACAGTGGCTATAAGGTCGAAGTGACCCACTACACTAAACGAGTGCATTGAAAGATGAGCAATTCATTCAAAATCGGGAACCGTTGGATCGGTCGCGATTATCCCCCCTTTATCATCGCCGAACTCTCCGGCAACCATAACCAGTCCCTCGAGCGGGCGTTGGCCATCGTCGAAGCTGCCGCCCAAGCCGGTGCCCATGGGCTCAAGCTGCAAACCTACACCGCCGATACCATGACCCTGGATCTAGCCGAGGGCGAGTTCTTCATTGACGACCCCAACACCCTTTGGAAAGGGTGTTCGCTTTATGAACTCTATCAACAGGCCTACACTCCCTGGGAATGGCACGAGTTGATTTTCGCCCGTGCCGGCGAGTTGGGGTTGATCCCCTTCAGTACGCCCTTTGACGAAACAGCCGTGGATTTTCTCGAAACCCTGGACGCCCCCTGTTACAAGATCGCCTCCTTCGAGAACACCGACATTCCGCTGATCCGCAAGGTCGCCGCTACTGGCAAGCCGATGATTATCTCCACCGGCATGGCCACCGTGGCCGAGCTAGATGAAACGGTGCGCGCCGCCCGCGAGGCTGGCTGCCAAGATCTGATCCTGCTCAAATGCACCAGCACATATCCAGCTCCCCCTGAAAGCAGCAATGTGCGTACGATACCGCACCTACGAGAGTTGTTCGGCTGTGAAGTAGGGTTGTCTGACCACACCATGGGTGTGGGTGCAGCCGTGGCCGCAGTGACCCTGGGGGCAAGGGTCATTGAAAAACATTTCACCTTGCGGCGGGCCGACGGTGGCGTAGACAGCGCCTTCTCCCTGGAGCCCGAAGAGATGGCGGCGCTGGTGACCGAAACCGAGCGTGGATGGCAGGCGCTAGGCGAGGTGCGTTACGGGCCGACGGAGACCGAGATGGCATCTACGGGATTCCGGCGCTCGCTGTATATCGCCGCAGATCTCCAGCCCGGTGACGTGCTCACCCCGGCCAACCTGCGCCGCATCCGCCCCGGACACGGTTTGCCGCCGAAGTATTATGACACTCTGCTGGGGAAGAAGGTGACCAAAGTGGTGAGCAAAGGGACGCCGGTGGATTGGTCTTTTATCGGCTGATACGGAAACGAAGATATGCTCTGGAAACACGGATTCCTGATTATTTTTCTATCAATTGTTTTCTGCGCGCAGGAGACCAATGCCGCAGGCCCTGAACATGGCCCTATTTGTCGCCATATTCAACATCAACAAGACATGGCGACCTGTCATGATGAAGCCGTTTGGAAAGTGCTTGCAAAGCAAAGGGTCGATGACGAAGCACTGCCGTCCCGGCATATCACCTTATTTGTTGGTGGCGATCCGATCCAGAGAGCCGGGCAATTATGGGAAACGGGCTTTGTCCCGCCAGGTCGGGATGTTGCTCCCTGGCCCTTCACCTTGCCCGTAGATTGGAACGCAGACCCCTTTCAGGATCGTAATTGGCGTTTTCATCTGCATGCCTGGCGAATGATCGACCCCATGATCGTGGCGTGGGAACGCACCGGGGATAAAAGATACCTCCAGGACGCGCTGAAGGTCATGACCGACTGGCAGGATTACCATTTCGGTCGCAACCGGCGCAGTGCTTTTCAGTGGTATGACATGTCTGTCGGCCTGCGGGCCATGAAATTGGCGTATGTCCTGGACAGGGTTTTGCAAGGGGAGGTTGCAAGCGACCTGCCGACCTGGCAGACATTGGTGCACCTTGCCCACACCCACGCCCAGAGTTTGACCGACCCAACCGAGCTTTCCCGAGGTAATCATGGGTTGTTCCAGTTGCACGGGCTGATGGCATTGTGCTCGATCCTTCCGGATGTGGATACTTGCCAGGGCCATGAGAAATATGTCTTGCGCGAGATGCGGGACTTGCTCCTGCGTCAATTCAGCAGCGAGGGCGTGCACCTGGAAGGTGCTCCGGAATATCATTTCTTTGCCTTGAGCACGGTCAGGCGCATGACCAGGACCGGCTGGTACGACCAGTTCGCCTTCGTCCGGGAACTTATGGACAAGGTCGAAAAAAACCGATTCTGGATGGTACACCCTGATGGCACCATGGTGACGGTGGGCGATTCCGAGCCCAAGCGGGGGTGTACAAATAACTGTGTAACTGGTGATCTGTAATTAACAACAAGGAGAAAGCACTGATGACCAGTATTGAAAAAAAGACCGATGAGTTGCTGGATGAACTTCTGAAGGAGTGCAATAGCCCGAAAGAGGTTCTGGGCGAGCATGGGTTATTGAAGCAGCTGAGCAAGCGCTTGGTGGAGCGGGTTTTGGAGGCTGAGCTGACTGAGCACCTAGGGTACGCGCCCCATGCTCAGGAAGGTCGGGGCAGTGGCAACAGCCGCAACGGCAAGAGCAAGAAGCGGGTTCAGAGCGAGGCGGGGCAATTGGAAATCGAGGTGCCACGGGACCGCAATGGGAATTTTGAGCCGCAATTGGTCAAGAAACGTCAGCGTCGGCTGGAGGGCTTTGATGAGAAGGTGCTAGCGCTGTATGCCCGGGGGCTCTCGACCCGAGAGATTGAGGCGCAGCTGGAAGAGCTCTATGGGGTGGAGGTCTCCCCGGCGCTGATTTCCCAGGTGACCGATGCGGTGTTGGAGGAGGTGCGGGCCTGGCAAAGCCGGCCCCTATCGGCCGTCTATCCCATCCTATATTTTGATGCCTTGTTTGTGAAATCACGCCAGGAGGGCATGGTGAAAACGAAAGCAGTGTACTTAGCCCTGGGGGTCAATCTAGAGGGAGAGAAAGAGCTGTTAGGGATGTGGATGAGTGAAAACGAAGGGGCTAAATTCTGGCTGTCGGTATTCAATGAGCTGAAAAACCGGGGGGTCGAGGATTGCTTTATTGCCTGCGTGGACGGGCTCAAGGGCCTGCCTGAGGCCATCGAGGCGGTGTTTCCACAGGCCCAGGTTCAGCTGTGCATCGTGCACAAGGTGCGCGGCTCGCTGAAGTATGTCCCCTGGAAACAGCGCCGGGCCGTGGCGGCCGACCTGCGGGCCATCTATGGCGCCGCGACCCTGGCCGAGGCCGAACAGGCCCTAGAGCGCTTCTCAGCGCGTTGGGATGAGACATATCCGGCCATCAGCCCCAGCTGGCGGGCCGATTGGTCACGGCTGACGGTCTTCTTTGATTACCCACCCCAGATCCGGCGAGCCATTTATACCACCAACGCCATCGAATCATTGAACTATTCACTACGAAAAGTCTTGAAAAACCGGGGCGCTTTTCCCACGGATGAAGCCATTTTCAAGGTGCTCTATCTGGCCCTGAACAATATCACCAAAAAATGGACTCAACCCATTCGGGACTGGAAGGCCGCCCTCAATCAATTCGTCATCCTCTTCGCTGAGCGGATGCCCAAGTGAAAATTAGTTACACAAAAAACTTGACACCCTCGCCCAAGCAGCGCAATCTAACCTTTCCAGCGGGAAACCAAGAATGCGAAGGTGCAAGTCACGGAAAGGAAAGCTGTTATAGGTTGCAGGAATTCCGGGAAACCGGCTACGCCATGGTCCGCAGCGACTGGGCCGTTCCCCCGGAACAGGCCTCCATGTTGTTCTTTATGGCCTCTTTCCACGAGCCGGCACACAAGTTGCCTGATGATTTGAGCTTCGAATGGTACGACCGCGGCGGACGCATTCTCACCAATGCTGGAAAATACTCCTACAATAGCGATGAGTGGCGCAATTACGTCGCTTCCACCCGTGCGCACAACACCGTGGAAATCGATAAACGCAGCTTTTCCACCCGTTTAGCGGACGCCTACGGTTCGGCTTTGCAGGAGGTGCAGCGCCAGGACGGCGCCTTTCTTCTGCGGGGCAGTCTTTTCCACAAACACCTTTCCACCACCCACGACCGGACATTGCTCTACGCGCCCGGCCGTTGGCTGGCTGTGATCGATTCCATGGGTGCAGACCGGCCGCGATCATATACTCAATGGTTTCATTTCACCCCGGATATCGAGGTGATTGCCGACGATGGGCGTTATCTGGCCACTCGGAATGACGGGATGAAGGTGCACATCGAACACCTCTCGCCGGCAGAAGAAACCCTCCTGATCCGTGGCCAGAAGGAACCTTTCATTCAAGGCTGGACTACCCAAACCTACGGACAAATGGAACCGCGCTATGCCCTGGGGTTCACCCATCAAGAAAACAATTCGACCATGGTCACCTTATTTGGGTTTTCCGATCAGGAGATGGATAAGGCCAGAGAGGCTGTGCAGGCACTGGTCAGCCGGATGGAATTACCGCGCATCGACTCGGCTCGACTGAGCCCACTTTCGATTAAGAGGGACTAAACACGTCTACTTTGGAAACTGGATTTTGGAAATATGGGGTCATGAAATATGGGGTCAGGTCTTGTTAAGTGCATTGAGAACGCTGCGCTGGATCCTCCCATATTTTCTGAGTGTCATCGCTAACACGCTCACGGCCTCCTGCTCTTAGTTTGAATAGCAAAGTATCTTCGAGAAAATACTTAGAACATACGGCAAAGAAAGAGTAAAATTCATTGTGATATTCTAATTTTTATAGGCTGGAGGTGATTTCTAGCCCGGAGGCTGTTGGAAAACCTTCGTAGGTAGCGGTGGCGGGTTTCGCTTCGTTCCTCCTACGGCTCTACGCTAGAACCTACCGACAGAGAGAAAGGAAAATAGAGACGAGGAACAACCTAGATTCGATTTTTAGCCGCAAATGCACGCGAATAAACGCTTATAAAAAATGGCCTGGAATGATTTTCTGACGGGCCAACGCTTGCTTGTCTTTAAGCTATTGAAATATTTGCGTTCATAGGCGTTAATTCGCGGCTAAATGCTTTATTTTAGGAGAATTAACAAGCAGCGATGGGTTTCGCTACGCACATCCACCCCCCCTTCGTGAGCGGGAGTTTTTATTTTTAGGGTGTGCGGAGCGTAGCGATGGTACCCTTGAGATGGAAAAGGAAATCTACAATCAGAGGTGAGTTTTGCCGTACACCATTCATCCTATAAAGAATTTTTCAACGGCTTCTCAGCCTTGTTAGGCCCGTGTCTGATAGGTAAGTGACTGATCTTAAAGGTTCTGGGGAAGGCCGTCAAATCTCGATTAAAATACGTGGGAGGTTCCCGCTTGCGCATTTCTATCGGCGTTGGGGTCTCCCGCACCATAATGGCCGGTGTTATTGGGCTGATCCGGTTTCGACAGCTATGGCATTTCCCGAATAAAATGGCATGAGAAAAATAACGAATAAAATACGGCTGTATGTCATTGGCGCTATCCTAAACGGAAAAAACAAATCTCTTAAGAAAAGAATCAGCGAGGTTTTACGGGTTTTGCCACCCCTTCGAGCGGCATGGTTAGCGGAACTTGGCCATATCTTTTATCCACTGTCGTTGCTCAAAAAAGGCTGCTATGGGTTTTCCAATATCGTTATGTTGAGAGATCGCCTTGCGGATATGGCGGCATTTCTTAATGCCGATAATAGCCATGAGGCTCGAGCCTTTAAATTGCCCCGGAAACCCTACAATGGAAAGGTCTTGTATGCACTCCATTCTTGCGGGCCATTCGATCCATCAGGCTATGTCTCCCGTTCCGTCGGTTTGATTGGCGCTGTTCAGTCAAAAGGGATTGATACTACGGTGGCCATCCGCCCAGGCTATCCCTGGGATTTGGCGCAGCATGCCGAGCGCTCGAAGGTTTCTGAAGTCCACTATCAGGGCCTACGGTTCCGCCTGTCGCCGGAATCGCCGGTGACCCGCCGCCATCCCGAAAGCCGTTATATTAAGGTCTATGGTGAAAGACTACAGGCCCTGGCAGTGGAGAACGACGTCTCCATTATTCATGCCGCATCCAACTACCTTAACGGTTGGGCAGCGGCATTGGCCGGCCGTGCGTTGGGTATTCCATCCGTCTATGAAGTGAGGGGCCTATGGCATCTGAGCCGTGCATTTGCAAATCCGGATTATGCCGATACGGAACACTATCGCTACTATGAGAAGCGTGAAATCGGCGCCTGTGCTCAAGTTGACCATGTGATTACCTTGTCTGACGGTCTTCGGCAATGGTTGATGGCGCGTGGTATTTCAGGCGATAAAATCAGCGTGGTGGGTAACGCTGCGTTTCTCCCGTCAGTCGAAAAAAAAGATGAGGCATCGACGGCGTTGGCTGTCCGTCGGCATTATGGTATTCCCGCCGACGCTCAAGTCATGGGTTACCTGGGCGCTATCGTTGAGTATGAAGGGCTTGATATTTTAATTCGCGCCCATGCGCGCACACCCCTAAAGCATAGGCCCTATTTACTCATCGTGGGAAGCGGCAAGCATGAGCTTGTATTGCGCGAGTTGGTTGGCTCACTGGAAACAGCAACACAAGTTGTATTTGCTGGCCGGGTTTCACCTGATCAAGTATCCGCGCACTATTTAGCAATGGATGCGGTTGCGCTGCCACGCCGTGACGATATGCTCACGCGCCTTGTTCCTGCCATTAAGCCGTTTGAAATTATTGCCCATCATCGCCCACTGCTCATCAGCCATGCCCTGGCCACTGCGCTGGGCAATACGCTGCCCGAGGGTTATAGGGTAATAGATTTTGATTCAGTCGATAGGTTGGATTTGTTGGTGGAGACTAATAGGGATGGGCGATGCCCAGTGAAAGTCCCCACCTGGGAGGAACGTGCGGCACAGTTAGTGGATCTGTATGAGCAGCTAGCTGATATCGGCCAGCGGCAATCTGCGCCAGGGGATGCCCCTATCAAGCCGCCGCCGGGACCTTTGGAGCCCAACCCCGCACCCTAAGCACCTCTAAAAATCAGTAATTCTACAGGATAAGCGTGAGGGGATAAGGAATGTCGTATTGTGGCTACATAGGTGATGGATATGCACATAAACTCATACATATAAGGCTAAGAAGCTGTTGGAAAATATCTTTATGGGTAGGGTGGGTTGAGCGTAGCGACCGATTCGCCGGGAGCGCATTGGGGCCTCCGAAGGATGCCCATAGGGAAGGGGGGCCTCGCCGCTGTTTGTTGGTCCCCCTTTCCATGGTGCGCATCGCTGCGCTCTGCACACCCTACGCTGTCATCAAAATTTTCCAACAGCTTCTTAGCTTTTCTCGGATTCGTTGATGCAATGAATAATAAATTCTTGAATTTAACATTGGATTATCTGGCTTGGGTTCGAGCGCTATCCATTAAGATTTGGATAAACTCGGCGCTGAAGCTTTTTTTTGGTGTTTTGTTGTTTTTAACGAATCAACTTTCTATTGTTCTGGCTTTCTTCCTGCCCTTGAAAGTCATTATTTTGGTTGGCTCTGAGGGGGTGCCTCGCTATTTGCGAGCCTTCGTTACCGAGGAAAATAAAAACGAATTCATCGTCTGGTTTGCGATTGGGGCTTTCGTTTTTTATTTGCTGTTTTTGTTAACGGGCTATCTGATGAATCGGCTGGGGGTATCGGCGGCCACGGAGATTCTGGGTCGTGCAAAAAAGGTGGCCCTGTTTCATCAGCAAGAGCTGTTTGCAAAAGATGTCTTCCTGAGGGTGGCCCGTACTTGGGGCACTTATTTTATGGTGTTCCTTGGCTTTGCTTTGGGGTTAATCCTCGAGTGGCGGGTATTTTCGGTGTTGCTGGTATTTGTGGTGGCTGAATATGCGGGTTTCGCCTATCTCTGGCAACAGTATCAAGAACCAGAGAACAGCGCCAAGCTTATGCGCTTTTTACGTAATCGTTCCGTTATTCTTGATGGGGTCTCGGCACTAAACTTCTTTACTGGGTTCGGCATTCTATTTTATCTGTTTTTGATTGATAGCAGTCTAAACTTTATTATCGGTATATTGCTGATAATGATGACTCAACAGATATTCCGGCGCCTGGTGGTGGCCATTAATGATGCGGTATTTTTGGTCCAGCAGAAAGCAAAAATTCAAACGGTTTTTTTTACCTATGCGCACTTGGATACGCAGGGTAAACATATTCATCATAGTTTTGAGAAAATGCTCTTACCCGAGCGGCGAGAAGCCCTTTTCGCCACTGCCGCGCCGGGTTTAAGTCAAGGTGATGTGGCGGGTTGGCGTTGGGTGGACTGTAATATCATGGGAGTGGCGGTTTATTCTTTAGAATCGGCGGAGGGAGAAAAAGGGCACGCCTGTTACTGGCTTAAATGCTATGCCGGGGATAAATTTAATCTTTTACAAAAAGAGCGTTTAGCGTATGAGAGGGGGGCGAGTGGGATGCAGGGGATGGCCCCGCAGCTTATTAATGAAGGCAGTTACCACGGTACCCCCTTTTTATTGTTGCAGGGTGGGGTTTTGAAGCGTATTCAGCGGCGGGAATTTAAACACAGATTTAAAGCGGCGCGTTTGAAATTATGGTCCCTTATTCCTGATGGGCAGATCGTGAGTATGTTACAGCGGACTTTTCCCACTCTGGAAAAACGTTTGCATAAAAACAAGTTGTCGCTAATGTCTCTGGCTAGCCGGGATGCTGATGAATATGGCCGGATTGCACGGTTTGTGGAACGCTCTGAGATCTTCACGGATTTTATTAGCACAATGCCATTGTTCATTACCAATAATGTTTTTAAGGAAAACAACTTGTTTTTAGATGCAGAGGAACAACCGGTGTTTCTTCATTGGCATAGAATGGCTCTGGAACCGGTTTGTTCCGACATTACTCCTAATAGTTTGGAGGTTTTTTTTGATTTAGAGGAAATTGCAGCCCATTTGCAAGAACACCGCTCGGATGCAGCCAATATTACCGCTTTGGATCTAAAAAAAATAGTGTATTTAGCGGCCATTGAGCGGGCTATTAGCTTGCAGCTTTATGGTGAGGCGTTGGATTTGGTTCAGCCTACCCTAGAGATGTTTGATGCCTGATTTGCTTGTGGCCGGTTTTTACCCTCTCAAAATAAAGGTGATTTAGGCTCGCACTAGGGACTCTAATTGGCTATTCAGTACTGTAAAAGGTAGCAGATCCGTGGGCGAGGTTTCCTGCAGTTCTTCCAGCAGTCTTTGGTACTTCAATAATTTTTGTTGCCGATCTTGGGCAGCAAAAAAAGTCGCCATGCTGCGATCCGGCGTGGCGAGTATTGCCAAAGTCAAGGTTGCTAGATAAGCCCTGAATCGTTCCCTAAAGGTGGTTTGCGCTCTGCGTTCCCAGCGGTCACGCACCGGCACCCGGCTCAGTAGATCCTTGATATCCGGGTAGCCTAAATAATTGGAGACTCCTTCATAAGCGCTCACCACAGTGGTAAATTCTTCTCCCGACTCATTGACGAGATCGACTAGGAGGGGAAAATCGGTGAGACGATCCCAAAGGGCAATGCGGCGAGCAAGTGCTGCTGTAAAACCTTCTTCTTGTAGCTCCTTGAGCTTTTCCGAAAAAAGCCGGCGCTCGGATTCGGATAAATTTTGTTCTTGGTGTTGCTCATACTGTGCTAAGTGATCATGGAGGGAGGAGAGGGTTTCTTCACGGGGGGTAATGGGTTTGTCTTGACTCACCGTCCAGTGGCAGAAACTGGCCAAAGTATCCTCAAGCTGTAACAACAGCGCATGTTGGCGAGCGCTCGGAATAATGTTATCTAATGCATAGATTTGGGCACGCAGAGCCTCACCTGCCAGCACTTTATCAAAGGTCAAATAAGTGACCACAAGCGTGGTGATGGCGGTACCTTTTAATTCTTCTATCCAGGTAAGAAAGGTGCAGCCTGCGTGATCAATAATCGTGTTGCACAAGATGGTGGCCGTAATTTCCTTGGCGAGGGGATGATCGTATAGTTGGTTACCAAACTGGTCGGTTATCGCCTGTGGAAAATAACGGACGACAAATTCTTGCAGAAATAGCGAAGACAAAAAATCTGGCTGCTCTAATAGGATTTGGTAAAGTTGCATTTTGCTATAGGACATTAAAACCGCCAACTCCGGGCGGGTTAAACCTTCACCATGTCGCGCCAGGACTTCCTTGTGGTGGGGAAATGCATCGGCAAGACGATCCAGCAACCCTGCATTTTCTAGGCGATTCGCCACCTCCATGAAAGGTTCCAGGTCCCGTAGGCAGCGCTGCCGATCCAGGGACAAGCATAGGCTCTGGCTGTAGTTGTTTGCCAGCACCTGTTGGCACACTTCTTCCTTGACCTTTTCCAGGCACTGGTTCTGTTCTTCCCAGGAAGTGATGATTCCTTTTTCCCTTAAATGATTAAAAAGGATTTTGAGGTTCACCTCATGGTCGGAAAGATCCACCCCCCCGGAGTTATCGATAGCGTCCGTGTTGATATGGCCACCCCCCAGGGCGTATTCGGTACGCCCCTTCTGGGTAAAGCCCAGATTGGCCCCTTCACCCACGACCCGGGCTTGTACTTGGGAGGCGTCGACCCGAACCGAGTCATTGGCCCGGTCCCCCACATCCAGATGCTTTTCCGTGCTTGCCTTAACATAGGTGCCAATGCCGCCGAACCAGAGGAGATCAGCCGGGGCGGTGAGGAGCAAGCGAATCAGTCCTTCGCCATCCATGAATCGGTGCCGGGTGTTGAGCCACTGGCGGACCTGAGGGGAAAGGGGGATATCCTTGTCCTGGCGGGAATAAACTCCTCCTCCCTCGGAAATGAGGGTTCTGTCATAGTCATCCCAGGAGGACCCCGGTAGTTCAAATAATCGTTTCCGCTCTTTATAGGAAACTTCCGGGTCTGGGTCGGGATCAATAAAGATATGGGCGGCCCCAAAGGCGGCCCGCAAGCGTGTTTGACGGGAGAGCAGCATGCCATTGCCGAACACATCCCCGTCCATGCTGCCAACGCCTACCGCGGTAAAGGGTTGGGTTTGAATATCCTGATCCAGTTCACGGAAATGCCGCTTCACGCACTCCCAGGCGCCCCGGGCGGTGATCCCCAGTTTTTTATGATGGTAGCCAAAAGCGCCGCCACTGGCGAAAGCGTCGCCAAGCCAGAAATGATATTGCTTCGCCACTTCATTGGCGGTATCGGGGAGATGGGCCGTGCCCTTATCGGCGGCAACCACCAGATAAGGGTCGGCTTCGTCATAGGCGACGATTTTGGGCGGACGGACAATGGCGTCCCCTTGCCGGTTGTCGGTAAGGTCGAGGAGCCCTTGAATGAAGGTGATGTAGGCCTGTTTCGACAGCCTGGCCCCTTCCTCACGGGTGCTAAAGGGACGTTTTACGATAAAGCCTCCTTTAGCTCCCACCGGTACGATAAGGGCATTTTTCATCATTTGAGTCTGCATCAACCCGAGGATCTCGGTGCGAAAATCATCCGGGCGATCCGACCAACGCAGCCCGCCGCGGGCCACGTGTCCACCGCGCAGGTGAATCCCTTCCATGGCCGCCGAGTGGATGTAGATTTCATACATGGGCCTAGGGGTGGGCATATCAATCACGCCTAAGCTGCTAATTTTAAAAGCAAGGAAATAATCCTTTTGGGTCTGCCTGCGGTAGAAGTTGGTGCGCACGGTAGCATCAATGAGGTTAAACAAGGTCCGCAGAATACGGTCTTCATTGACATTGGTGACCGACTTGAGGGCGGTAGCCAGCTCCAGACGGATGGGAAGCAGTCCTTCTTCTTCCCGCCGCATCGGGTCCTCCCAACGGGGATCGGGACGAAATCGGGCCTCAAAATAGCGGCATAGGAGCAAGGCCACCTGGGGATTATGGCTGAGGGACTGGTGGAAGCGAGAGAGGGTAAAAGGCGTCCCCAGTTGGAAGTAATAATTCCGATAGCTACGGAATATATCGATTTCCTTCCAGGAGAGCCCGGTCAGTACCAGTAGCTCATTCAGGGGATCATTATCGACTTCGCCGCGAAACAAAGCCGTCAAAGCGTCCAGAAGAGGGGCGCGCAGGGAAGAAAGGGGTTTGGCTGTGTCTCTGGTCACTTTCACAGAAAAGCTTTTAATAAAAAGCCCTCGATTTTCCACCTTGAGGGCAAATCGAACCTGATCGATCACCCTTAAACCCAAATTTTCCAGCACGGGCATGAGCTCATCGAGAAAACTTTCCCGGGAGCTATAAAACTGAAGACGATAATGTTCCTTCGGTAGTTCGTAACGGGAGTCCCACAAATCGATGAATTGCTGCTCCGTCTCCAAGACGTGTTCTAGGCCCTTGATATCTTGCAGCGCCGCCTGGGGGGGGATGAGTGCCCGATATTCCGGAGAAAACCCCCTGCGGTATTTATTCCATAAAACTTCTCCCTGTTCCTTTCCCATGGCCTGTTGCAGCAATAACTGGAGCTTATAATCCCAGGGTTTGGCAATTTGGGAGAGCGTATTTTCCAGCCGGTTAATAGGAATATGGACTTCCTTTTGTTGGGGCAGGAAAGTCAAGTGCAAACCTACATAATGATTGCGGGTTCCTCGGATGACCTGGGAATTTTCAAGCCTTCCGGTGAAGGCGCGACAGAGGTAGGCTTCAATGTCGCTTAAATGGGACTCATCAAAAAAATCTTGGGGGATAAGAACGAGGGTGGCAATTCTCGTCGGGCTAGGACTGGCAAGAATAAGCAGCTTGACAAGGTCAGAGCGATAGAGAAAGGACAGTAAGGAGCGGGCAATGATTTGCAATTGTATCTCGCCCATAAAAAATAGCTCTACCTTA
This sequence comes from Nitrosococcus halophilus Nc 4, assembly GCF_000024725.1. NCBI lineage: Bacteria > Pseudomonadati > Pseudomonadota > Gammaproteobacteria > Chromatiales > Chromatiaceae > Nitrosococcus > Nitrosococcus halophilus. Next base: position 409,545 of record NC_013960.1, read on the forward strand.
GGGAAAAGATTGAACAGCTCAATCAGCTTATCGTACTCATGACCAGCGGTAGGCACGTGTAACTGTTTTAAGCTTTGTTCCACTTTGTTCCGCAACGCCGGGATATTCATCGCCGTGCCTGCAAGCGCCGTTTCAGAGAATAAGCCGATAAAAGCGTGCTCCTTGTGTTTTCCTTTTTCTAAGGGCTCTTGAAATCCAAGATAAACCAGGGGCTCGGAGCGATAAAGAGCGCTTTTTATTGCCGTTTGCTGGACGAGTACGGGGAATTCTCGCTGAACCTCCTCAGGGCCTAAGATCGCCAGTAAAGGAGAGAGGTTTGCCTTTGTGGTTAAAGAACCCAACAAGGAATCAAGGGACAAACCCAACCGTTCATTTTCTTGGAGATGGAATTCTCCGTCAGCTTGAGAGTTGACTATGAAACAATGATAGGAAAAGGGAATAAAAGCACCTTCTCGAATCCAGCCGAGGAAATTCCGCCAGGGTTGAAAAACCGAAGCCTGTTCTAATTGACTCAGTTTGGCGGCCAGAGATTCTTTATTTCTTTGAACGTTTAAAGCTTGCGAGAATATTTTCTCAATACAAGCCGTAAAGTTTTGTAAATGTTCTTTATCGGTTTCTTCGAGTTTCAGAAGAATCAATGATTCTTTGGGGCCTAATTCGCTGCCTGCCTTTAAATCAATAATTTCCTGGCCCTGGCGTTTTATCATCAAGACATGGTGGGCCATTATTTCAAAGGTTAAGTCTTGCGATTCTTGTAAGGCCTTGAGGGAAGCAATCAGATAGGAAGCATCGGGGGAACTTATCAGCACCAAGGTGCCGGTTTTCTCCGGGAAGGGTAGGCAGTGGGCTGCAATTTCGGTTTCACGTGCGCCAATGATGGTAAAAAATTGGGTTATCAGGGGGGCGAGGCGGTAGCTAGGAACGGAGAGCAAAAAAGAGTCAGGCGTAATGAGTAAACTGGAGAGCGTTTTAAGAAATCGTTTTTCGTGGATTTTTTTTTGTTTATCTAAGAGTGAATGAATTTCAATCAGTTTTTGTTCATAATCGCTGTAGGTGCCTTGGGATTCACGGACTTCCACAAAAATTTTCATAAGAATACGGCGGCAGATATGGGTATTATGATTGTTGCCCTATTTCACTATATCAGGGCATGAATTGCAAAGCCCTTTCAGAAGCCGTTTTAAAAATATTTAGTAGCGCCGATACGGTGTTGAGGCACGTTTTGCGATGCCCATGTATGAGCGCATACACTACGCTTTTTAAACACGCCTCGCCTGATCTCAGCACGGAATTGCTATTTTTTAAAACAGCTTTTCATGATAGGGGAGATTGAGGATTAAGGGGCTCAATCAAGAATTTTTCTCATTTCTAACACATTCCCTCCATTAATTTTATGGTAGCTCACAGAATCCATGATGGACTTGATCAAAAAAATGCCGCGGCCCCGTTCCCCAGGATCTTCTAGGTCGGGCGTTTTCACCCGGTCAAGGTCAAAGCCCTGCCCGTGGTCATAAACTTTGATGCATAATTGATCGGGTAAAACCTGAATGGTGACATGGACGGTTTGCTCACTGTCCCCCGTATTCCCATGCTCAATCGCATTGACTAGGGCTTCGGTCAAGGCCAGATTAAGATGGTAGGCGAGGGCTTTGCGGTCACCGCTATAGCGATCCAGCTCTTCAGCAACTTTTTCGCCGATTTCTCCAATAAAACCGAGATAGCAGGTTTTATTTGGGACCACGATGTCTAATTGAATATCCCCATTACACATGGCAACCTCGCTGCTAGTTGCTGCCGAGGGCTTCCTGAACAGAAGGATAGATATCAAAGACCCGGTGCAAAACGGGTAAGTTCGAACATGGATTGCACCTGGGATTGAAGACCACACAATTTAAAGCTTCCATTCCGGAGGCTAGTATTTTTATGGCCAGAGAGCAATGCGCCAAGGCCGGAACTGTCAATAAACCGGACCTCTGCTAAATCCACCACCAGGTGAATTTTTCCATTTTCCCCTAGCTCTAGCATTCGGTCTTTTAATTCTCCTGAGTTGTGGGCATCTAGGCGTTTTTCCTTGATATAAAGGACTACTGTCCCGTTACTTTTCTCCATGTGCAGATTCATAGGTATCTCCATGCTGGAAAAAGGGCCTCCTCTCTACATTGAGATTCTCTGGAAGGAGAAGCGGCTGATCCCTATAACTATATAGTCAAATCATAGAAAATTATACTGAGTCATGCTGAGCTGTTGATCCGCTGATGGAGGCCGGGATCGATCCTTGCCTCAAGGTGTTGGGAAGTGGGAACCTTAGCCAAGGGGATTGGTCACAAAAATAAGACAAGACTAAATGTAATTCATTGAATTTGCAGAACTCTACTGACGATTTACAACAGCTCATAGGGATTTTGCCCCGCAGTCTCCGCACCGTCTTGCAGGGGCTGCCGCAGCAACATCTTTTGGAAATTATCATGGATGTGGGGCGTTCGCCCCAGGCCCGTTTTTCTGGGCAAACGGTTAATTTGTCCGCAGACCCTGTGAGCCCCGCAGATTTAGAGCAGGTGGTCGCCTCAGTCGGCGAGTTTAGTGCCGATAATCGGGCCGGTATCGAGGGGACTTTGCACCGCATCTCCTGTTTGCGTAACCGCCGTGGAAAGATCATTGGCTTGACCCTTCGAGTAGGACGGGCGGTGACGGGAACGATTGATTCCATCCGGGATCTTATTGAGCGGGGGGCGAGCCTACTGCTCCTGGGACGGCCAGGGGTGGGCAAAACGACCCGCTTACGGGAAATCGCACGGGTGCTGGCCGACGAATTCGGCAAGCGGGTGATCATCATTGATACCTCTAATGAAATCGCCGGTGATGGCGATATTCCCCATCCGGCCATTGGCAGTGCCCGCCGGATGCAAGTGCCCCATCCCGAGCGTCAGCATGGGGTCATGATCGAGGCGGTGGAAAACCATATGCCGGAGGTCATTATCGTGGACGAGATCGGGACCGGGGCCGAGGCCACGGCGGCCCGGACCATTGCCGAACGGGGGGTGCAGCTCATTGGAACCGCCCATGGCAATACCTTAGAAAATCTGGTGATGAACCCCACTTTAGCCGATTTGGTGGGGGGAGTTCAGACCGTTACCCTAGGTGACGATGAGGCCCGGCTGCGGGGGACTCAAAAGACCATTAATGAGCGCAAGGCTCCCCCCACCTTTGATGCGGTGGTAGAAATTGTGGATCGGGAGGCGGTAATCGTCCATCCCGATACGGCCGGTGCCGTAGATAAGTTGCTGCGGGGCCTTGACCCCGGTGGCATACGGCGCTCTCCCCAGGGGGAAGTAGTTTTCCTTCCTGAAGAACCGCCTCCCCAGGAGTCGCCTAGGCAAGTATCGACGATAAACCAGACAGGGTGGGTACGGATTCATCCCTATGCCCTGAGCCGCGATACGGTAGAGCGGGTCATCCGGGATTTGCGTCTGGAGGCCCGGACAGTCAAGCGTCCAGATCAAGCGGATTTCATATTGGCGCTCCGCTCCCGGGCTGAAGATGCCCGCTTACGGCGGATACTCCAAGCGACCCAGTTGCCCCTTTACGTGGTAAAAAAGAACACCACGGCTCAAATTCGGCGCCTATTGCAGAATGTGTTTAACATCCTCCATGGGATGCCAAGGGACGAGGTGGATGCTGCCGTGGGCGAGGCGGAAGCCGCTATCAAGCGAGTGATGGAAGAGGGAGTCACGGTGGCTTTATTACCCCGTCCGGCGTCGATGCGGAAGTTGCAGCACCGCCTTGCCGCCCGCCACCGTCTCACGGCAGAAAGCGTGGGCAGTGAGCCCCAACGACATTTGATCATCCATCCGACTTGAGGGCGCTACCCTAGCACCCACTAGGGTCGCGCCCAGTGCAGTCGTTAGCGATTGTTGAGGCTAAAGCGGCCGGGACCGGTGAGAGTCAAGGCCAGGGCGGTCAACAAAAACATCCCCTGCAATTCCAAGGCCCAACCGCCCTGGGGGGTCAGATTGAGAAGTTCCGGGCGGTGAGCCAAAAAAATGGCAAAGAGCATGTTGATGGCGATCAATCCGGCGCCAACGCGGGCATACCAGCCGAGCAATAACAGGAGGGGTCCGCCAATCTCGCCGAGGTAAACACCATAGGCGGCGGAGGGTGGCAGACCGATCCCTTGCACCATCTCTTCGATACCACTGATGCCATGGGTGATTTTGCCGATCCCATGGAAGAGGATCAAAATGCCCAGCGTGAGCCGTAAAATCAGCTTACCGAGATCATCGGCCGTACCCAAACTCATACCCATAAATGTTTTGTCCCCCTTGCTCTGCTAATTGTCTCTACGGTCTTTGAAGTTGTTCTGGAATTTACTTTCGTTAGTTTAGCAAAAAGCAGGTAAAGCATTGCCTGGGTTTGGAGCCTATACTTTCTTCACTAAGCAAAAAATCCACTGCTGACAACGAAGGGAAAAGGCCGTGAACCCCTCTATCTCTCTTTGGTGGCGAATCGCCGCTACTCTCCTGCTCCTGTGTTGTTCCTCCCTGGCGCTGGCTGAAGTCCAGCGGCTCAAATTCGAAGCGGAGGGGAATTATCTCCTGGTAGAGTGGTTAGACGATGACCTCTTGCATTTCGAATATGGCCCAGGTGCAGGACCAGTGACCGACCAACCTCTGATCACCACCGACATGGTTTGCCAGGAAGGAGAGGCCGTCCCAGAGGTGGTCTGTGGGACGGATTTTACTGGCCCCACCCAATTTAATCAGGAAGGGGACACGGTCATTGAAACGCAGGAAGTGCGTCTTGTGATTGAGCCCCGTACGCTTTTGGTGACGGTCATCGATAGATCCCGTAACGATAAGGTGTTGACCACTTTTCATCCCTTGAACCTGGATCAAGAGTTTAAGGGATTGGTCTTCACCCGCACCCCAGAGCTGGATGTCTATGGCCTGGGGCAGCAATTTGTGGAACCGGGCACCAGTGACATTGATTGGGACGGTCGGGTTCGGGAAGGAGGTGAGTTTGGCAATGTCATGGCCGGGTTCAACGGGGGGGCCAATGGCAACACCCAAATTCCGGTCCTCTATGCGGTCAATGGGGCGAGCTATGAAAATTACGCCCTCTTTTTAGATAACACCTATAAGCAACGTTGGGACTTTCGCGGCGACTCCCAATGGCAGGTGGAGATGTTCGGGGAGGTGATCCGGTTTTACCTGATGACGGGCCCGGATCTTCTGGATCTGCGCCGGGATTATATGGACTTGGTGGGCCATCCGCCGGTGCCCCCCAAACGGATGTTTGGCCTCTGGATATCCGAGTATGGCTACGATCATTGGGATGAACTCATGGGAAAGCTGAATTCCCTGCGCAGCCATAAGTTTCCCTTGGATGGCTTTGTGCTGGATTTGCAATGGTTCGGGGGAATCCCGGATGTGACCGGGGAATGCCGGATGGGCTCTCTGGATTTTGACCGGGGAGCCTTTCCCGCCCCCGCAGACACCATGGCTACCCTCCGGAATCAGCACCAGGTGGGGATTATGCTCATTGAAGAAGCCTATGTCTGCGCTTCCCTCCCGGAGCACCAAAAACTCCAAGCAGAAGGCTGTTTGGTGAAGCACCGCCCCGGCAGTCCCGAGCCCGTTTTTCTATGTGGTTTTTTTGGTTGCGGCAGCATGATCGATTACACCGATGAGGGTTGCGCTCGCTTCTGGCATGATGACGAACGGCAAAAATTGATTGAATCGGGGGTAATCGGCCATTGGACCGACCTGGGGGAGCCAGAATTCTTTAGTCCAGAGGCGGGGTATGGGGCAGGCCGCCATGCCGATGCTCACAATATTTTCAATTTCCGCTGGTTACGGGGAATTTACCGGGGTTACCAGCGCCACCAAGTCCAGCAGCGGCCGTTCATGATGTCCCGCTCGGGCACCGCGGGTATTCAGCGCTTTGGGGCGGCCATGTGGTCCGGAGACATCTCTTCCCGTTTGAGTAGTCTAGCGGCTCATGCCGCCAATCAGATGCACATGTCCTTTTCGGGGATTGATTATTACGGCGCGGATATCGGGGGTTTTCACCGAAATTTGGAGGGGGATCTTAACGAGATGTACACCCAGTGGTATGCCTACGGGATGATGTTCGATATCCCCGGCCGGCCCCACGTGGAGAATCTCTGCAATTGTAAGGAAACCGCCCCGGATCGAATCGGAGATCTCCACAGCAACCTGGAAAATACCCGCCTCCGCTATCGCCTCATTCCTTATCTATACTCCCTGGCCCATCGGGCCTATCTTTACGGTGAACCGGTCATGCCGCCCTTGGTGATGTATTACCAAAGCGACCCTAATGTCCGCAGCCTGGGTCATGAAAAGCTCATCGGTCGCGATCTCTTGGCGGCCATGGTGGCCGAGCACGGAGAAACGGAGCGGGATGTGTATCTCCCCCAGGGCACCTGGTTCGATTGGCACAGCGGGCGGAAGATCGCCAGTTCAGGAATGTGGCTCCCTAAAGTCCCGGTGCAACGGAATGGAGTCCTCCGGTTGCCCCTATATGCCCGGGCCGGAGCCCTCATTCCCCTGATGCCAGTAGATGAGAAAATCCTCAATGCCCTCGGGGAGCGTCGCGATGGCCCCATGGACCCGAATCTTCAGGTGCGGGTTTTCCCGGTCGAGGAAGGGGCAGAAACCCAATTTACCCTCTTTGAAGATGACGGTAAGACCCTGGCTTATCAGGAGGGCGCGGTCCGAACCACCCGGATTTCCCAGTTGCGGACGGGGGCGGAGGTCCTTTCGGTGATGGTTGCCGCCGCGGAAGGCACCTATGCCGGTGCCCCTAGCTCCAGAAATGTGACCATTGAACTGGTCACAGAGAAAGAGGCCGAAGCTGTACAGCTCAATGGGACTCCACTGCCAAAACGGGCCTCCTTGACTGAATTTCAGCAACATGAGACCGGCTGGATGAAGGGAAGCCAGGGGAGGGTCCTGGCCAAATCCGGACTCTTGCCTGTCAACCAGTCCCGGCAATTTGCCTTCAAATTAAAAGAATCTCCACCTTGTACCAGCACCTACCGCTCCATCAGCGTGCCGGGGGAGGGGAATGGCTGGAACCCGGCGGATCCCCAACGGACTTTGACCTCCTGCACAGGCAAGATCTGGCAGGGTCGTATCACCCTCTATCAGGAACAATACAAATTTGCCGCCGATGGGGCATGGACCGTCAACTGGGGGCAGGATGGCCAGCAGGATGGCCCCAACTTCCCGGCCCGTAGTCCTGGAGTTTACGAAGTCACCTTCAACGAAGCCGATCCGGCCCATCCCCGCTTCGACTTCCTCCAGGAAGCTCCGGCGCAACCTCTCCATTTCGTCTGCGAGAATGGTCACACGGTGCCGGGCATCAGCGTCTATGTGGTGGGCAATGTGGATGAACTAGGCGCTTGGGAACCGGGCAAAGCCATCAAACTGGAACCGGATGGCCCTTATCCCACCTGGACTGGATGGATCCCCAATCTGCCCCCCGAGACCCCCATTGAATGGAAGTGCATCAAGCGCCAGGAACAGGGAGAGTCCCCCCAGGTCGTGCAGTGGGAGCCGGGAGACAATCATATCGTGGACCGTGGCCAGGCGGAGCAAAGGGGCGGATTCTGAAGTCTTTTGGTAGCATTTTTTAGGGTTCGTTGCGGTGGCGCAGTGGTTGAGGGGCTTCTTGTTAGCTTGTGTCCCTCCCTGAGAGAAATAGGGACTATTGCTATTGAAAATTAGGGTAGGGGCGGCTTTAGCCGCCAAGCGCATTCGGGATCAACGCGCGGCTAAAGCCGCCCCTACAAATGGTGCAGGTCAGCATTAAACAACCCTGGTTTTGCTCCGCTCGGTCGTTGCCGCTTTTTCTATGAAGACTTACAAAAATCTTTCTCAAGGGCTTCGATAAACAAAGCGGCTGGCATGGAGGGGGGTGTTCTTTGAGTCGGTCACTACGACCCGCCACTGGCCCGTCATGGCCGGGGTAAGATATTTGCTAGAGTAGGTGCGCCATGGATCGCCGCCAATGGGGAAGCGAACTTTAGCCATGACCTCTCCTTCATGTTCCCAGCGGTGGATAAGGGTTTCCCCCGCCATGCCTTTCACTTCAGTAAAGTAGTAGAGACGCGTTAAGTCTTTTTTAGCCAGGATGACTGGGCCTGCTTCATCGATGGGTTCCCGCTTTTTTATGCCGGTGGTGAATTGGGCCCGTATTATCCCTGTTTCCGGCTCGACTAAAGCGAGTTGGGGTTGTTTTTCTTCCGAGATGGTTCCAGGTTTATCCGTTCTCGGGGGAAGCGTTTTTGGGATTGAGGGATTTTGCTCCTGGCGGGAGGCGCGGGCCTCTACCCTTTCTTTTAATTTTGTTTCTGTGGGGGCCTTCTTCGGGGCAGGGGTCACAGTGGGCAGTGTTTCCTTAGGAGGCTCTGTTTGGAAAGTTTCTAATTTTTGAAAAAAATCTTCTTTATTATAGGGGGCTGAGGCGACGGCCTCGGGTGGCGAATGAAGACCGTTGGATGAAGGCGCCTCTTGGGCGATTAAATTTCCACTCCCTTCAGGGGCAATCTGGGGCTCTAGGACTAACCCTGGCTTTCCTGCCGGATCTTGGAAATGGGCGTAGAGGAAGATCAACAGTCCTCCCATAAGGAAGAACAGGACAAGGGAGACAACCCACGGAGAGTATTCTTTTCCAAGAGCCTTCCCCTGGTTTTGAGAGGAGGCTTTTTCCGGAGCCGCTCTTGGGTAGGTAATCCGAATTCGTATTTCCAGGGGTCTTCCGGGGGGCGTGGTTTTTTCTGTCATAGGTTTGGTCTCGGTCATCATGCTAACCCCGGTAAATTCACGGGATCACCGCATTGTTTTGCCGGATACGCGACGCTTAATCCGGCCTACAGTGTTTATTGGCGCCTCCTCGTAGCAAGGTCATTGCTAAGACCTCATCATCTTCGTGTTCTTTGTGTCTTGGTGGTGAAAAATCCAGGCGTTCAGCGCCCCGGCAAAATTTTGAGCCCTGATGGGGCGGGCCGAAAGCCCCGATATTTTAGATTAAAAACCGCGAGAGGGCGCCGGAAAGAGCCCACTTGGCATGTTAAAATAACTCACTATTTTACTCAGATTTTCCCAGCCTCGGTGATAGATAAAGATTATGGATATGCCTGATCGGATACGTGAGATTCCCTATAACTACACTTCCTTTTCTGACCGCGAAATCGTGATCCGTTTCCTGGGTGAAGAACTCTGGACGGTCATCGAAGAGTTGCGGGGTCAACGCCGTACCGGACGTTCGGCGCGGATGCTGTTTGAAGTCTTGGGGGATATGTGGGTGATCTCGCGCAATCCCTTCATTCAGGAGGATCTTATCGAGAATCGTAAGCGTTGGCAGTCTCTCCGCCATGCGCTGCACCATCGGCTGGATCAGATCCAGGCCCGCGCCGAGGGCAATGCGCTGGCTTTGCGCCTGGTGGAACAGGCCCGTCAGGCGGTGCTCAAATTCGAACGGGAATTACTGGATCTCAGGGAACGGCACCGGCAGGCGCGGCGCCGATTGGCCCGGACCACAGCCCGCCATAATCTCCACTTTGACGGCTATGCCCGGGTGGCCCACATGACCGATGCCACGGATTGGCGGGTGGAGTTGCCCCTGGCGGTGGTGACCCCCGATAGCGAGGCGGAGATGGCCGCGGTGATCAAGGCTTGCGTCGATTTGGGATTGACCGTGATTCCCCGGGGAGGGGGTACCGGTTACACCGGAGGGGCGGTTCCCTTAACCCCGGACAGTGTGGTGGTCAATACCGAAAAACTGGAAGATTTGGGTGAAGTCACAGAACGCTGGTTACCCGGCGTGGAGGGCCAAGTGCCCACCCTTCGGGCGGAGGCGGGGGTCATTACCAAGCGGGTCTCGGAGCAGGCCGCGGCGAAGGGCTTGGCCTTTGCCGTGGACCCCACCTCCCAGGATGCTTCCACCATAGGCGGCAACATTGCCATGAATGCGGGGGGGAAGAAGGCCGTCCTTTGGGGGACTACTTTGGATAATTTGGTGTCTTGGCGCTTGGTGACTCCCGAGGGCTTATGGCTAGAGGTGGAGCGGCTCAATCATAATCTTGGCAAAATCCATGAGGTGGAATTCGCGGAGTTTCGCATTACCCGTTATGAGGCCGACGGTCGCACTCTCCGGGGTGAGCCCGAGGTGCTGCGGATTCCGGGAAAGGCGTTTCGCAAGCCGGGATTAGGCAAAGATGTGACAGGGAAGACTTTGGCAGGGTTGCCGGGGATTCAAAAGGAGGGCTGCGATGGGCTGATTACCTCCGGCGTCTTTATTTTGCATCGGATGCCCAAGTTCATCCGTACCGTGTGCCTGGAGTTTTTCGGCACCCATCTGCGCCAGGCGGTGCCGGCCATTGTAGAGACCAAGGATTACCTGGATGGGTGCGAGGGCGTGGTCCTGGCGGGAATGGAGCACCTGGATGAGCGTTATGTGCGGGCGGTGGACTATTCCACCAAGGCGCCCCGGCGCGAGCTGCCCAAGATGGTGCTTTTGATTGATGTCGCCGGCGACGACGAAGACGCCGTGGCCAAAGCCGCTTCGCAAGTAGTGCGGATGGCCAATGGCCGCGATGGCGAAGGTTTTGTGGCGGTCAGTCCCGAAGCCCGAGCCCGGTTTTGGGCCGCCCGGAACCGGACCGCGGCCATTGCCGCCCATACCAATGCCTTTAAGATCAATGAAGATGTGGTCATTCCTCTGGAAAAGCTCGCGGACTACAACGACGGCATTGAGCGGATCAATATCGAACAATCCACGAGCAATAAGCTGACCATGATTGAGGCGGTGTTGGCGTACTTGGATTCAGACCCGCCGGAACTCCACCCCAGTGAGTTGGAACACCAGGCAAGTGACGAGAGCGAGACCATTATTGCCGCCAAGAGGGAAGCTGCCCGGACCCAATTGAGAGAAGTCCGGGATCGTTGGCAGGCCATCCTGACGCAGATAGATGGTTCCGCCCAGGAAGCGGAATCCCTCTTGGATGAAGGCGCGCGGGAGCGGTTACGGTCCGGGGATACCCTCTTTGATCTGTTGCAGCGGCGGGATCTGCGAATCTCCTACCGGCGGGAAGTGGAACAGCCCCTTAAAGAGATTTTTGGGGGCCTGGAATTTGCCCGCTTGCGGGAGCAGTTGGATCGCCTCCATGCCAAAATCCGCTCCAGCCGTTTGTTCGTGGCCACCCATATGCATGCGGGGGATGGCAACGTCCACACCAATATTCCGGTGAACTCCAATGATTACGCCATGATGCGGGAGGCGGAGCGGATCGTGGAGCGGGTAATGGTCTTGGCAGGGCAATTGGGGGGCGTGATTTCCGGGGAGCATGGCATCGGTATTACCAAGATGCAGTTCATGGCGAGGGAGGAAATCGAGGCCTTTGCCCGTTATAAAATGGAAGTAGATCCCACCGGAGCCTTCAACCGGGGCAAGTTGTTGCCGGGCTCCGGATTGGAGCGGGCCTACACTCCCTCCCTGCGCTTGTTGGAGCAAGAAGCCCTTATCTTGGAAGCCAGTGAGTTGGGGGATCTGAATAATGACATCAAGGACTGCCTCCGTTGCGGTAAGTGCAAGCCCGTCTGTACCACCCACGTTCCCCGGGCCAATTTGCTGTATTCTCCCCGGGATAAGATTCTGGCCACCGGCCTTTTGATTGAGGCTTTCCTCTATGAGGAACAAACCCGGCGGGGCATTTCCGTGCGCCACTTTGGGGAGATGAATGATGTGGCCGACCACTGCACTATCTGCCATAAGTGCGAAAGCCCTTGTCCAGTGAACATCGACTTTGGCGATGTCACTATCAAGATGCGCTCCATTCTCAAGGCCCATGGGCGGCGGCGGGCCAATGTGGGGGCCTGGGCTTCCATGGCCTTTTTGAATGTCACCGATCCGGCCACCATCAAGTTGATGCGCAAGGCCATGATTGAGTGGGGCTATAAGGGCCAGCGCCTGGCCCATGGGTGGGCTAAGCGTCTGAGGTTGTTGGGCAACGGTAAAAAGCGCCCACTCCCCACCACCGGGAAAACCCCCATACGGGCCCAAGTCGTCCACTTCATGCGCAAACCTATGCCGGGAGGGCTGCCTACCCAGACCACCCGCGCCATGCTAGGGGTGGAAGACGATAAACTGATTCCTATTTTGCGCAACCCTCATAAAGCCAGCGAAGATGCCGAGGCCGTGTTTTATTTTCCCGGCTGTGGCTCCGAGCGGCTTTTCAGTCAGGTGGGGTTGGCGACTTTAGCCATGCTCTATGAGGTGGGGGTACAGACGGTCCTACCGCCGGGGTATCTGTGTTGCGGTTATCCCCAGACCTCTAGCGGCGATACCAAGAAGGGGCAAGCCATCTCCACCGCTAATCAGGTCTTGTTTCATCGGGTCGCCAACACCCTCAATTATTTGGATATCAAGACGGTGATCGTTTCCTGCGGCACTTGCATGGATCAGCTCTTGAAGTATCAATTCGAGCAGATTTTTCCAGGGTGCCGTTTGCTGGATATCCATGAATTTCTCATGGAGAAAGGGCTCTCCTTGGAAGGGGTCAGTGGGGTCCGTTATATGTACCATGATCCCTGCCACACGCCCATGAAATCCTATGCCCCCCTGGAGGTGACTTCCCGCCTGGTAGGCCAGCAGGTCACCCTCTCCGATCGTTGCTGTGGCGAAGCCGGGACTTTTGCGACCGCCCGCCCTGATATTGCTACCCAGGTTCGGTTCCGCAAGGAAGAAGAGATCAAAAAAGGAGTCAAGCAGTTAACAGGGCAAGAAGTGGCCACTTCAGGCCAGGTGAAAATGCTGACTTCCTGTCCGGCCTGTCAACAGGGTTTGGAACGTTATGCCGGGGCCACCGGCGTTGAGACCGATTATATCGTGGTGGAGTTGGCTAATAATCGCTTAGGCGAGGGATGGCAGCAGGCCTTTATTGAAAAAGCCAATTACGGGGGAATCGAGCGGATATTATTGTGACCAGCCCTTGATAGTCCCTGGGGGAGCATTTCCAACTCCCTTTGCTCGAAGCAGGGGAGGTCGCGGGGCTTTGCGCCCCCAGGGAGGCTTATGGGGAGCACCATTTGTTCACTTGCTTCTGGGCTTCCTGGAGTTTCTGGGTACGCTCGGAATCCGAGTAATAATGGCGTTCGCCGTTTTCATCCATCTTAAAGAGACGCCTAGCGCTTTCAATGAGATGAAGTCGGCTTTTGGCGGCGGCGCAGTTGCGGCTGCGCTGTTCTTTTTGTTTTCGTGCTTCCTCTTCTGCCTGTTGCTTTTGCTTCCGTTCTTCTTGCCAGGTTTGGAGTAACTCCTTTTGTTTTGCCTGGCGCCCATTCTCCAAGAGGAGGGGGTTGGATGAGGATCGGGATTTGATTTCCACGGTTTCTTGCGCAACCACGCCCCGGCAGGGCCGATCCGCGTAGTGGATTCGGCCCTGTTCGTCTATGCACTTATAAACCCCCCCGGCTTGGGAAAGGGTCACCCAGCCCCCTGCCAGGATCGCTATGACAACCCGCCTTTTTTCCATATCTTTCGACTCCTCTGCATTAGGAAATGATTGAGTAGATTAACGGCCGTTTTTGGCAATTCTGCACTTAGGTTGTCTTCTATAGCCTCTGCGTGCGTACGGCGCATGCTACTTGTCTGCTCCAAGCGATAGCGATAGGCCGATTAAACTTTCTTAACGTGCGTACAGTACACGCTACTTGTCTGGCCCGGATTCAGAACCTAAATCCGATTGTCTGCGAAATCAGGGGACTTGGGGGCCGCGATTTTTTGTGTAGATGAAAAGCAGGTTTATAGCCGCTTCCTCCTTGCTTCAAAATACCCAGTGGTTACTTAATATTAATTTAATTCAATAACTTATGTTTAATTTTTAGTGGTAGTAGTGAGGCTAATTAAGCGCCCAATGCGTTAATTAATGATAATGATTTGCGCTTTTATATAATGTTGTGTTTACTATGCCATCTTTTTTATCTACTGCTGTAATGTTCCCGAGGGAGGGTAAGATTAGTGAGAAAAAAAAATAGCTTGCTGGGAATGGGGTTGACGGCAGCCACGTTGGTGGCGAGTTTGCCTTTACAGGCGGCTGAAATGCCGAAGACCATGGAGGAAATGTGGGAAATCATTCAGGCCCAACAAAAGGAAATCGAAACTCTTAAGGCTAAGTCGCAAGGGTTAGAGGAGGAGACCCAATCGGAAGCTTCTGAAAAAGCCACTGAAACCACCTCCACCGCCGACGAGGGCGGGCAGACAAAAGAGCAGGTCAAGGAACTGGAACGTAAGACCGACGTTCTCGCCGAAGCCGTGGAGAAATTACGGACCGAGCTCTATATTCCCGAAGAATTCGAATACAAGAGCATGTATGGTTTGGGGCCAGCGGCCTCCAAAGTCTACCAGGTGGGTAAGGGCCTTTCTATCGGCGGTTATGGCGAAGGTCGATACCAAACTTTTGTGAATGGGGACAAGGAGGATAATGCTGATTTTGTGCGGTTAGTACTCTATGCCGGCTACAGGTTCACGGATCGGATACTTTTTAATAGTGAGATTGAATTTGAGCATGCTTCCACCGGTAAGGAAGGATCGGTTTCCGTCGAGTTCGCCGCCTTGGACTTCTTGCTGGATCCTCGGGCCAATATCCGTGCCGGTTTAGTGTTGCTCCCAATGGGGTTCCTTAACCCCATCCATGAACCGCCTTTCTATTTCGGCAATAACCGTCCCGAGGTTGAGCGGCGGATTCTTCCCAGTACTTGGCGGGAGAATGGGGTAGGTCTCTTTGGTGAACTTTGGCCAGGCTTGACCTATACCACTTATGCGGTTAATGGCCTGGATGCTTCAGGGTTTGACTCTAGCGGTATCCGGGGTGGCCGTCAAAGCGGCAGCAAAGCCTTGGCGGAAGATTTAGCCTTTGTGGGCCGTTTGGACTACGCGCCTCCCGGAATGCCTGGGCTTTCCTTTGGGGGTTCTGCCTATGTGGGCAATTCGGGGCAAGATCAAACCTTTGCGGGGGAAGAACTGGATGTCTTCACTCAACTCTATGAAGGCCATATTCAGTGGCAATATCGGGGCTGGTGGTTCCGGGCCTTGGGTGCTTGGGGCAGTATTGATGATGCCGAAGTGCTCAGTGCCGCTAAAGGGGAAACCGTTGGCGAGAACAATTTTGGCTGGTACACCGAGCTGGCCTATAATGTGCTGCCATTAATCTGGCCGGAAACCACCCAGTACCTGGCGCCCTTCTTCCGTTTTGAGCAGTTGGATACCATTGCCAGCACGCCATCGGGATTTAGGGATAATGGTGCTTTTGATCGGGATATCTACCAGTTTGGTGTGAACTATAAGCCTATTCCCAATGTGGTTATTAAGGCAGACTACCGCAACTTCGAAGCCGAAGATGGCCGCCCCGCCGATGAATTTAACCTGGGGCTCGGTTTCATTTTCTAGCCTGGAAGTATTATGTATATAGCCTTGGGCAGGACCCGTATTCACGGGTCCTGCCTTACTGATAATGGAACCGATGAATACGTTTAAGCAGGGGAGGAGTGCTCTTCTCATCCTATTGATGGGAGTACTGGTGGCATCAAATGCCATGGGCACGATTTATTACGGTAAGAAGGAGGCCTTGGAACTGGCCTTTGGCGAAGAAGCCCAGGTTGAGATGCAGTCTCTTTTTCTTACCGAAGAGCAAGTGGCAAAAATTGAACAACTTGCCCGGACCAAACTCGAGTCCAAGTTGTTTACTTTTTATGTGGGACGCCATGAGGGCAAGCTTCTGGGCTATGCGGCGATTGAGTCCCATACGGTGCGTACTAAACCGGAGACCTTGCTGATTATTCTGACCCCCACCGGTGAATTGGATCAGATCCATGTACTTGCCTTCCATGAACCCCCCGAGTATCAGCCGCCAGAACGTTGGTTCGCCCAGCTTTACCGCCGTCAACTGAGCGAGCTCAATCTCAATTACGGCATTCAGGGCATCACGGGGGCCACCCTGAGTTCACGGGCGGCAACGAGCAGCGCCCGTAAAGTGCTTGCCATTTATCAAATTGCCATTAAAGAGAAAGCGGACTGATGGGTTGTGGGCTTGCTTCAAGGCAAGCTTCCAATGCCGCCAAAATTCGTCCGCGTGATTTTGTCGAGACCCAGGAAGGGTTGATCTTTTCCGTAGTCACCCACCATCAGGAAGAGGGGCGGGCCTTAGGCGTACTGCGCTATGTGAAAAAAGGCGCCTGTTGGCGTAAGGTCAATACCCCACAGGCGGATAGCCTACTGGAAACTCATTACCCCTACTATCTTTATGACTCTCCCCGGTTGGATGCCAGACTCCATGGCGTTCCTGTAACCAGGGTGGTTAGGCACTATCAGTCCCAGCTAAGGTTGGCGGAAATTCTTACCCCATCCTCGGGGGATGAGATTGAGGAGAAGGTGAGGGGACTGGTTCAACTCTTTGAGGCGGGAGGGCTTTATTCCCAAAATTTAGGCATTACCGGTTCATTGCTTATTGGCGTCCAGCAGGTGGGTTCCGATATTGATTTGGTGGTGTATGGTCAGAAGAATTTTCAGCAAGCCCGAAGGATTATTAAGCAGGCGCTCACCAAAGGGCAGTTAGACCCGCTCGATGAAACTCTTTGGCGTGAGACTTATAAGCGGCGGGGGTGTAGCTTAGATTTTCAGGAATATCTATGGCATGAGCGGCGTAAGTATAACAAGGCGGTTTGGGAAGGGACCAAATTCGATATTGTGCTCGTTTCAAGACCCGAAGAAATTAAAGGGGATTCTCGGTATTTTCATAAACAAGGTAAGAGAAAGTTGCAGGCTCAGATCAAGGATGGAAGCGAAGCTTTTGCTTATCCCGCCCGCTATCGCTTGGTGCATGCTGAGATAGACACGGTAGTGGCTTTCTCCCATACTTACGTGGGGCAAGCCGAGACCGGCGAATGGGTTGAAGTTGTTGGCCAGCTAGAACGGGCTAGTGATGGCGAACTTCGAATAGTCGTCGGGTCCAGTCGCGAAGCCCTGGGAGAATACATTAAAGTGATCCCCTTGCCTTAGTTGACAAAGAACTATATCAAATATAAGTTTTGGGGTTCTACGTAAATCTAGGAGATAAAGGATAAGCACAATGCAGTCAACTGTTTGGTTTATAACACTCGCTTGCGTAGCGTTGCTTGCGGCGGTGTTTTACTATGTGATCAGCAATTCTAAAACACCCGAGGAATATCCGCCCATCCAGAAAAAATGGTATAGCTTTCGCGGTAAGTGGTTCCTTTTTCTGGCTGGTTTGTGGGTGGTGGTGACTTTCGCCACACTCATGCCATTTCCTATCGCCCCTCAGGCCCAAGCGTATAGCGGCGATGGTTATCAGGTAGTTGATGTCAGTGGGCATCAATGGTACTGGACCATGAGCACCGATACCGTCGTGGCCGGTAAGCCCGTGGCATTTCAAGTAACGGGTGCCGATGTCAACCACGGTTTGGGTATCTATGACGAAGATTTAACGCTAGTGGCTCAGGTCCAGGCCATGCCAGGCTACACCAATAAGCTGATTTATACTTTTGATGAGCCGGGTAAGTACCGCATTCTCTGCTTAGAGTATTGCGGATTGGCGCACCATGCCATGATAGCTGAGTTGAATGTAGAAGCAGCGAGCTAGGTGTGCAAAGCACGGGGAGAGAGAATAGCGGAGATAATATATGAGTACAACAACATTAAGTGGGACAGTAAGTTATAGTGAGGCAGAGAACCAGGGCGCGCTGGTTGCGGTAAAAACGCACCTGATTGTTGGGATCTTGGTTTTCTTATTAATGATGCTGGCGGGTGCGGTAATGCGTGCCGCCCAGGGCAACATGTTTACGATTAGCCCAGACCTGTTTTACCAGTTCATGACGGTACATGGAGCCGGCATGGTGGGTACCGCGGGGATTGCCTCGACCGGGGTACTGTGGTATTTCCTGCGCCAGTACGTGCAGTTAAGCACCAAGATATTCTGGATCAATTTTGGTATCTTTCTCACTGGCGTGGTATTAATTCTAGGCTCGATTTTCCTCGGAAAATACGGGGGTGCCTGGACTTTCTTGTATCCCTTGCCGGGGATTTCTCTCGGCGCTTGGTCTGCTGGTGCTGCTGCGGCATTCCTGCTGGGGTTACTGGTCATTGGTACGGGCTTCCTCATTCTCTATTTGGATGTGGGCCGCGCCATTCTTGCTCGTTACGGCAGCTTTGGGCGGGCGCTGGGGTTACCGCAATTATTTGGTAAGGAGCCGGTAGACACTTCTCATCCGCCGACGGTGGTGGCCGGGACTATGGTACTCATTGTTAATTTCCTGGGCATTGCAGCAGGTGCCGTAGTTTTGGTGATGATGCTGGTGAACCTCTATAATCCAGAGTTCAAGCCCGATGCCCTGCTAATTAAGAATTTGATCTATTTCTTCGGTCACGTGTTTATCAACGCGACCATCTACGCTTCAGTGACGGCGGTTTATGAGTTATTGCCCCGTTACACTGGCCGTCCTTGGAAAACGTCGAAAGTCTTTTATGCCGCTTGGTTAGCCATCGTCTTCATGGTGATGGCGGTCTATCCTCACCACTTGATGATGGACTTTGCCATGCCTCCCTGGGCGCTGATTGTCGGTCAAGTGCTCTCCTATGGTAGCGGTGTGCCCGTCATGGTGGTCACCGGCTATGGTGCTTTGATGATCGTGTACCGCTCTGGAATTCAATGGAATACCACCACCAAACTGCTCTTTCTCTCCATGTTTGGTTGGGCGGCAGGGGTTATTCCGGCGATTATCGATGCCATGGTGACCGTCAACCGTGTTTTCCATAACACCTTGTGGGTGCCCGGCCATTTCCACTTTTATCTGCTCCTAGGCCTATTGCCTATGATCTTTGGGTTTGCCTACCATCTTCTCGGTGAAGCAAAGGAAGGGGGAACCACCATGGCGGATCGGCTTGGTTTCTACAGCTTCCTGGGGGGTGGCTTGTTGTTGGCTTTCACCTTCCTGGCTAGTGGTGCCAGCAGCATTCCCCGTCGGTGGGCAGTTCACATGGACGAGTGGATCCCGATGGCCCATTGGGGGACGCTGGCGGCGATTTTAGTCGTCCTAGGGGTTCTGCTATTTACTTGGCGTGCCCTGACTGCGCTTCCACGGGCACCGGAACCTAGCTAATAGGCAGCCCGAGTGAACTTGAGATGATACAAACCTCTGTTGTTGACTCTTTATGGCAATAGCAGAACCGACAACCTTTTAGGTTGGCACTGGGGGCGGCATGCTTTCATATATAGAGAAGGCGTGCCGCCTTTATCGGTTCTGGTTTTTAAGATTATTAGCGATTATCCTGTGTTATTGAATGCACCTCTTCCCTTGAGTTGGGTTCAGATAAATTCTACTGCCCTGGTGCCTAATATTTGAACCAGGTTTTAAGGAGGATTGTAGAGATGAAAACTCTGTTTTTGAGCACTCTCCTGGCAATGGCGGGTCTGGCAACCCTCTGGTTTGGCACCGATGGCGGCCGGGCTTTTACCGCGGAAGAGGCGCGTCGTCTTGAGGTGCGCGAACATCCAAAACCCGTTCCCAATTGGCAACTGGAGAATCAGGATGCTAAGGCAATCGCCTTGGGGAATTGGCAGGGGCAATATGTGGTAGTAGATTTCATCTACACCAGTTGTCCCAGTGTTTGTCTGACATTGAGCAGCGGGATGCAAAGTCTTCGGAAAGAATTTAGCGAAGCGTTAGAGAAGGAGAAGCTGCATTTATTGAGTATCAGCTTTGACCCGGAAAAGGATACGCCAGAGCGGCTTCGAACCCATCTTTCCCATTTCTCCGGTGACGGGGAGCAGTGGGTAGCGGCGCGACCGACCCATCCTGTGGAGAAAAAAGCAATTCTGGATTTTTTCAAGGTGACGGTTATTCCCGATGAAATGGGCGGCTATACTCACTCTGCAGGTTACCATGTGATTGATACCCAGGGGCGGCTGGTTGCTATTTTTGGGGTGGAGGAATATCCAAAGTTGCAAGAGTACCTGACCATAGCCCTTGCTGAAGGAGAGAGCCATGAAGGTTAGACAGGGGTGGTATTTGCCCTGCTTGGTGTGGGGGGTGCTCGCGCTGCCGCCTTTACGGTACGCCTTGGAGTTGAGTATGGTGACCCACATGTTAGTGCAGTTACCGGCTTTGGCGTTCCTAGGGTGGTGGTTGGGGCAGACCCTTCCTGAAGAATTTAAGCGCAAAATCGCCCCCTGGAACCGATGGGGCATCACGGGTATGGTTTTGGTCGTTGTGACCGTGCTTTACTGGATGTTGCCCCGCGCCCTGGATGCCGCTATTTCGGAACCCGCCTTTGAAATGATTAAATTTATTACGGTGCCGTTGTTTATCGGTACCGCCCTTAACTTGAGCTGGTTCCAGCTAAGTTCCATAGCCCAGGGCGTGTTGAAGCTAGAGTTCTGGGCCATGTTTATGCGTTTAGGTTGGCTGTATATGGTGCTTCCAGACCGCCTTTGTGCCAACTACTTGCTAGGGGAACAACGCATTCTTGGCCGTGCTTTGCTCATTCTTGGGAGTATTTGGGCCGCGAGTTGGACGCTGCGCATTTTATTTGGGGTGAGGTGGCGAAAACCTCGGCTATTAGCGCCTAGCTCTTCATTACCAGAAAAGAAATAAGCGAACTAACCTAATATTGCAAGAAAACTACTGCAATATTAGGTTAGTGGCTTTTTGCTAATAAGGGCGTACTAAGGTTAATAACCTGCGGCTCGGGGTGGGAACCATTCGACCCGGAGCGAGGAGCGCAGTTCGTTCTTGTTTTTGATTACATCGGCCAAGGTGTACCGATTCAACACCGCCAGAAATGCGCACCGTGCTTCCCAAAAGACGTCTTTTAATTGGCAGCAGGAGGAAATAGAGCAAGTATTGTGGGTGGTGTTGAAACATTCAGCCACATCAAATCGTCCCTCTGTTTGTTGCACTATCCGTCCTAGGTTGATTTTCTCAGGTGCCTGAGACAGGCGCATGCCCCCGCCCTTGCCCCGAGTCGTATCAATATACCCTAAGTTTGCAAGATTATGGACGACCTTGCCCAGGTGGTTACGGGAAATATTGTAACTGCTGGCGATTTCGCTAATTGTAGCCAATTGCTCGTCATGAAGGCTAAGATAAATCAAAACCCGCAGCGAATAATCCGTGTATTGTGTCAGTTGCATTGCCTCTCCTTATGAGAACTCGTATGAGTTATTTTTAATTATAGATTACAAATACAGTTTATATCTTGGATAGTTTTAAGTCGAATCAATCAATAAGTTACTTTAATTGATTTTAGCTATCCGTTAGATGTGGCGCCACTGGTGTGTAATGGTGCGCCGAATCCGCCACCGCCTGGAGTCTCAATAATAAAGATATCCCCTATCCCCATTTGGGCTTGCCCGCAGCTAGATAGTTCCACTACTGAGCCATCAACACGTTCGATCCAGTTTCGACCCACTTGGCCGGGTTCCCCCCCTGCCATGCCAAAGGGGGGAATTTTCCGATGGCTGGAGATAATCGCGGCAGTCATCGGTTCCAGAAAACGGAACCGGCGCACAGTCCCATTCCCCCCTGGATATCGGCCGTTGCCGGCAGATTCTTTGCGAATCTCAAATGACTCTAAGAGGACTGGGAAACGCCATTCCAATATTTCCGGATCGGTAAGGCGAGTGTTGGTGATATGGGTATGGACTGCATCGGCACCCTTGAAATTTGGACCGGCGCCGGCGCCGCCACAAATGGTTTCATAATATTGATATTGTTCATTCCCAAAAGTGAAATTATTGCAGGTTCCTTGGGAGGCCGCCACTACTCCCATAGCGCCCAACAGGGCGTCAACAATATATTGGGAGGTTTCCACATTACCCGCCGCCACTGCCGCCGGGTAGCAGGGGTTTAAGAGACAGTGTTCGGGGATAACAATCTTTAGCGGTTTAAAAATTCCTCCATTAAGGGGGATATCGGCTTTAACCAAGCAACGAAAGACATAAATGACAGCGGCCATGGTCACGGCAGCCGGGGCATTAAAGTTCCCCAGATGCTGGGGGCTGGTACCGGAAAAATCGATAAGGGCCTGAATGCCCTCTTGTGGGGAGGGCTCCTCGATGCGGATGCTCA
Source organism: Nitrosococcus halophilus Nc 4 (assembly GCF_000024725.1). Lineage (NCBI taxonomy): Bacteria > Pseudomonadati > Pseudomonadota > Gammaproteobacteria > Chromatiales > Chromatiaceae > Nitrosococcus > Nitrosococcus halophilus. The sequence continues at coordinate 431,708 of NC_013960.1, forward strand.
CCTTAATCTTGCTGCCATCATCCATGGGGTAGGTGAAACTGCCGTCTTTGAGGGTTTCGAGAACGCGGCGCACCGAGGTTTCGGCATTATCTTGAACGTGCTTCATATAGGCCTGCACCACCTCAAGTCCAAAATGATCTACCATGCGTCGAAGTTCTTGCACTCCTTTCTCACAGGCAGCCACTTGGGCTTTAAGGTCCGCCAGATTCTGTGGGATATTGCGGGCCGGATAGGGACCGCTGCTGAGCAAGGCCACGACTTCCTGTTCCAGAAACCGTCCTCCCTCGAGCAATTTAACGTTGTCGATGACGATCCCTTCCTGGTCAATCGTTTGGCTATAGGGGGGCATGGAGCCGGGCGTAATGCCTCCAATATCTCCGTGGTGCCCCCGTGCGGCGACATAAAAGAGGAGCTGGGCTTCTGACTTATCAAATACCGGCTTCACGACCGTCACATCGGGTAAATGAGTCCCCCCGTTGTAGGGTGTGTTGAGCATAAAAACATCGCCGGGAGAAATATGTTCCCTATGGTCGCGAATCACCGCTTTAATGCTGGCGCTCATGGATCCCAGGTGGACTGGAATATGTAAGGCATTGGCGACAAGATCCCCCTGTTGATCGAAGATCGCGCAGGAGAAATCCAGACGTTCCTTGATGTTGACCGAGGAGGCGGTTTTTTTGAGAACTGCGCCCATTTGATCAGCGATGGATGTGAATAGGTTGTTAAAAATTTCCAGCATCACTGGATCAGCCTGGGTCCCTATGTCTAGCTGCTTAGGCAGCGGTATCATTCGAGTAAGAACGAGATCCCGCCGGGGAGTGAGTTCTGCTTCCCAGCCAGGCTCCACAACGGTGGTGCTATTGGTCTCAATGATGATGGCCGGGCCGCTGACTCGGTCATGGGGTTGCATTGCCTCCCGCTGGTAAATGGGGGTGTCTTGGGTTTTCCCGCCCAGGGTTGCCGTGACCGTGGCTATCGTCGGCACGGTTCCCTGTCGCGGCGGAGGGGATTCGAACGAAGTGGGGTCGGACCATAATGGATTGCGGCCAATGACCTCTATTTGAGCTGATTCCACAATCAACGGCTTCTCGGGCATCAGAAAACCAAAGGCCTGTTTATAGACCTTTGCAAATTCCGCGGCAATTTCCGTTTGGTGATCGAAATTGACTAACAAGGCGGTGTCCGTACCCTGATAGCGCACATGGAGTTTGCGGACCGAGGAGATGCATTCTTGAGCAACGCCCTGGGCGAGTATTTCCTGTTCCCCTTGTGCCATGAGCTGGTCAAAGGTTGCCGCCAACGTGGGCATGAGTTCCTCCCTGAGGGGGGCTTCCACGGCCATTTCCCGCAATGACCGTAAGTCCGCAAGCCCCATCCCGTAGGCAGAGAGCAGCCCCGCGTAGGGATGGATGAGGGCCCGTTTCATGCCTAAGGCATCGGCAACCAGGCACGCATGCTGCCCTGCCGCGCTTCCAAAACAGCACAATCCGTATTCCGAAACATCGTAACCCCGCTGAATAGAGATGCGTTTGATGGCATTGGCCATGTTTTCCACCGCAATGGCAAGAAAACCTTCCGCCACTTGGAGCGGGGTTCGGTCATCTCCCGTAGCCGTTTTGATCTCAGCGGCTAGGGCGGTGAATTTTTCCTGGACAATGGCCTCATCCAAGGGTTGATTGGCGTGGGGGCCAAATACTTTGGGAAAGAATTCGGGCTGGAGTTTGCCCAGCATGACGTTGCAGTCAGTGACTGTCAAAGGCCCACCCTTGCGGTAGCAAGCCGGTCCCGGCTGAGCCCCGGCAGAATCGGGTCCCACCCGATAACGGGCACCGTCGAAATGGAGAATGGAGCCTCCCCCCGCAGCGACGGTATGGATCTGCATCATGGGGGTTCGTATCCGAACCCCTGCCACTTCAGTTTCAAAAGCCCGTTCATACTCCCCGGCATAGTGGCTGACATCGGTGGAGGTCCCTCCCATATCAAATCCAATCACCTGATGGAAATCGGCTAGTTCCGAGGTCCGGGCCATGCCGACGACCCCCCCGGCTGGGCCGGACAAGATGGCGTCTTTGCCCTGGAAGCAATGGGCTTCAGTCAGTCCCCCATTGGATTGCATGAAGAGCAGGCGAGTGTCGCCCAACTCGGCGGCGACATGGTCCACATAACGGCGCAGGATGGGGGATAAGTAGGCATCTACCAAGGTGGTGTCGCCACGGCTGACTAGTTTCATCAGCGGACTGACTTCGCTGCTCGTCGAGATTTGGGTAAAGCCGATATCCCGCGCGATCCGGGCGACGGTCTGTTCATGGTGGGGATAGCGATAAGCATGCATGAACACGATAGCCACGCTTCGTAGGCCCCTGTCATAGCAGCTCTGTAGCTGTTGGCGGACGGTATCTAGGTTAAGGGGCTGTAGCACCTCACCACCCGCACTATAACGTTCATCCACTTCAATGACCTGCTGATAAAGCATCTCAGGGAGTTTAATGTGGAGTGCGAAGAGATGGGGGCGGTTTTGATAGCCGATTCGTAAAGCATCGCCAAATCCCTGGGTTGTCACTAGTACGGTAGGTTCCCCCCGGCGCTCTAGCAGTGCGTTGGTGGCTACCGTGGTGCCCATTTTGACTGAGTCGATCCTTGTTGCCGGAATAGGATCTTGGGGGCCTAGGCCGAGTAGATCCCGTATCCCCTGGAGGGCGGCATCCCGATAATGGGAAGGGTTTTCGGACAGTAGCTTATGGGTTTTGATGGTGTTATCAGGGGCTTTAGCCACAATATCCGTAAAAGTGCCGCCCCGATCGATCCAAAATTGCCAGCCCCGGCGTGCCTGGACCTGTTTCATGGTCTTTCTGCTTTTTTCTGTTGCTAACGTGAGCCTCTATGATATATGGGGGTTTGGATTCTAGCCATCATTGAAGGAGTGCCTGGATGCACGACGCCCCCCTAGCGAGAGTGCGAAGTGAAACGGCGCGTCGAGCGCGAGGGCCGATTACTCGCGTTTGGCCATGAATTCGCGTTTTGCGTAGTTGGCCAGCCCTTGAGTACTCTTTTGCCATAGGCGACAGTTGTGGCATGATGGCTGCGTGGTAACGCAACGGGCCTACAAATTCAGGTTTTACCCTACGCCCACGCAAAAGCGGCAATTGGCCATTGAATTCGGCCATACCCGCTATGTGTGGAATTGGGCATTGGAAAGGCGAACGAAGGCGTATCAAGCGCAGGGCGAGTCGCTGAACACTATCAGCCTCAGCCGCCAATTGACGGTACTGAAGCAAACGGAATGCCCTTGGCTGAGCGAAGCCACCGCCAGTTGCCATACCCAAAAACTGAGGGACCAAGATAGGGCGTTTAAAAACTTCTTCGCCGGTCGGGGCAAGTATCCCCGATTTAAGAAACGCCATCAGACCCAATCGGTACGCTATCAATTGGACCAACGCCATGTGGCGAAGAACTTCAACGCCGAAAGCAAGCGGTTGAAGCTGCCCAAGCTGGGTACGCTCAAGCTCAAGTGGTCTCAGCGTATGGGGGGCATCCCCAAAATGGTCACGGTCAGTAAAGACCCGGCTGGCCGTTATTTTGTCAGCCTGGCCTGTGAGGTGGAGATTGCCGCTCTGCCTGCCCGCAAGAACGCTGTTGGGGTGGATGTGGGGGTTAAGGATGTGGTTATCACTTCCGATGGGTATAAGTCGGGTGCGCCCAAATACACCTACCGCTATGCCCGTCAATTGAAGCGGGCGCAGCGACGCTTGAGCAAGAAGCGTAAAGGCGCCAACCGCCGCCGCCAGCAGCAACAGCGTGTGGCCAGAATTCATGCCCGGATAGCGGATAGCCGCCGGGATTTTCTGAACCAACAATCCTCGAAGCTGATTAACGAGAACCCAGTAATTTGTCTTGAGGATTTGAATATCAAAGGGATGTTGAGAAATCGCCGCCTGAGTAAAGCCGTCGCGGATTGCGGGCTGTACGAACTCAGGCGACAAATCGAGTACAAAGCAGCAATGTATGGCCGCGAGGTATTGATCGTGGACCGTTGGGTGCCCACCAGCAAGACGTGCTCTGAGTGCGGGACTATTCAAGAGCCCATGCCGCTGAAAGTTCGCGAGTGGGTTTGCCGGGACTGTAATACCAGCCATGATCGCGATATCAACGCGGCCAAAAATGTTTTGATGTTGGGTACGGCGGGGAGCGCCGAAACCGATAAAGCGCGTGGAGCGGTGAAGACCCCAAGGGCCGTGGCCTAGCCACCGTCTGAGGACCGCGAGGAAACGCGAATTCTCCAGACTGACAAGGTGAGGATGGACCGAACCGCAGTCAGTCATGGCGAAACTCCAACAATCAATTTCAATTGAGTCAGAAGGGCGCTATATTATCAGCAAGTTGTATCCTAGCCTTGAGGACCCTTAGCCAGGAAAATCCGGGGGGCGGAGGCAGAGGGTTCCAACTGGGGGTATTCTTGTTTTTTATCCTAGGGTTTACAGCTCATCAGCGGCATTCATCAGAAGTTCCTTAGGTTGAGCAGTGACCCTAGGGGTGGGAGTCGTGTATTATCCCAATCCCTTGGATGCCAGGACCAGGGGGACTTGGTTTCTGGCGATATTTACTGGCAAAGTGGACGGTTGGGGTATTACCTGCGCCTGGCAGGTAAAAAGCTAAATCAAGAAAGCCTACAAGGCTTCTCGGGTTAATTTGCTGAAGTATAGATATCCGCAACCCATCCAGTTCTTTTAAGCTAAGGCCCTGTCTCGCCCGGGTACCCGTCGGCTTAAGCCTGTGTCGAATCTGAGAACTGGCTGTGCAATTTTCCGAGAAGTGAATAATAGAGCATAAAAATACCTTTAACTTTAGGAGCGCACGCTTTATGAATAAAACTGAATTGGTTAACTTCGTTGCCTCAGAGGCCAATCTTTCTCAAGCAGATGCCCAGCGTGCCGTGAATGCGCTGCTCCAGACGATTGAGCAGACTCTGGGTGAAAAGGGGATGGTCAGCTTGGTCGGTTTTGGTTCTTTCTCAGTACAGAAGCGGTCTGCCCGTTCAGGTCGGCATCCTCAGACTGGGGAGACGATTACCATTCCGGCAACGAATGTGCCCGTTTTTAAGCCTGGCAAAGCCCTCAAGGAAGCAGTACAACAACGGAAGCGGTGATCTTGTCCCAGGCGTGGTAGTGGGGCAAGGTTCATCTATGCAATGTCTAATTCTTGTTGCTGCTTACCACGCCCTTTGTCTTTATCTGTCTTATCGGTTCAAAATTATCTCTAGCCCTTACCCTTGGCAGCCTAGTCATGTTTGCCCCAAGCCCAACGGCGCTTCCTCTAAATGGGAACCCCTATAGATTACTTAGAAAGGATGGGAGAAGGATAGATTTATCCTGCTAAGGTGCCCATAATTTTTTTGTTTAGCTTAATTTGTTGGGGGGATGTTATGGGGAAATTTATTTTATTTTGTTTGGCACTTTTCACCATGGGAAGCGTCTGGGCAAGTGATGACCCTTCCCCTGGAGTTGAATTTCCTGAACTGGTGATAACCTATCGGTATGAAAATTTCCCTTCTTTTCCCTCCCATGCCCAGGCCGAGGCGCACACTCCCAAAGAGGGCAAACGGGTGCTGGGGAGTGCCAAGATTATAAAGTTGAGGTGGCGCGAGCTTGCCGAGGCAAAGATCCTCGTGTCCTTTATCGTAGAAGAAACTCATTTTGATGATAAGGGAGAGGTCATCTACCGGGCCCACTCAACGTTTAGCGGTGAGGGCCGAAGCATGGAGGAAGAAGGCCGGAAAATCGAGGAGGAGGTCCTTGAGGGTAGAAAACGGTTGGAGTTGTTTTCTTGGTGGCCGATTGGTTCCTTGCCTTAGAGATTGTTGAAAAACCTTGCTTTCAGCGAGGGGGGGCTCCAGCCGTGAAAAATGGCTCCACCATTAAGCCTTTAAATTTTGGTGGTACGGCGCTAACACGTTTTACCCCCTACTGAAACTGAAAAGGGGGGGCCAGCAGTTTCTTAGCCCACTTTTAGGTGGCTGAGCTTATGCGGGCTAACTTCGACATGGACATAGGTATGATTTGGTTGCGCCCTAAGCTCTTGGCCTGATAGAGGGCCATATCTGCTTCGGCGATAAGCTTGTCAAGATCCCATCGTTTATCCACCAATTCGGCCACCCCCATGCTCACCGTGGGCCTGAAAGTCATCGTTTCCCAGGGGAGACTGCTTTTTGAAAGGGCTCGCTGGATACGGTGGGCCATTGCCAATGCCCCGTCTAGGTCCACCATAGGCAGTAAGATGACAAACTCCTCGCCGCCATAGCGGCAGATCGTATCGACATTACGGGTTTGTGATTGCAATAACTTTGCAATATGTTTAAGGACTTGATCGCCCGCCCCATGCCCGTATTGGTCATTGATTTTTTTGAAATAGTCTATATCCAGGATGATGAGGGAAAAAGGCATTTGGTAGCGCTGCCACATTTTGATTTGCTCGCTACCCTTAGCGATAAGGTAATGCCGATTGTACACCCCGGTAAGTTGGTCACGATGGGCCAGGTGCTGTAAGGTCAACACCGAATGCAAGTGGAGATAGCAGAAGCTTGCGGTCAACCAAACAGCGAAGAGAGTGAGGGTGCAGTTAACCATCACTGTGTTAAAGGGCGCTGGCGGCTCAGGGGAGAGCAATACTCCGCATACAATCAGCAGGGAACTTAATCCAGCGAACAGCAACAGAGCTAAGGGTGAACGTGCTGCAAGTCCAATAAACACCACGCCGATATAGGATATACTGCTGGCGATACCTGGCGGTGTGAGATAGTCAAAGATAAAAATTAAGGCTGTCAGGAGAATACCGGTCAATATAAAAATTTTCTTCTCTTTCTCCAGCCTAGCGCTAGGAAAGGGGAAGCTCCTATTTTTCTGATTTAAAGGTGTAATGGCCAAAGCAAAATATAAGGGTAATAATAAAAGGCTATTGTCGTTTTTTATAGACGATAAATAGCCATTTGCAAAAGTTAATATGATGATGGGGTATGGCTTTACTCCCTAAGGAACGGCAATCTGTGATTTCAGTCTCATATTGCCCTGTTTGGGCCAGGATCTGTGAAGTGGCAGATGGGACTCGTGGCGGAGACGCGGATACCGTATAGCCGAGGGTGTCAAGTTTTTTGTGTAACTAATTTTCACTTGGGCATCCGCTCAGCGAAGAGGATGACGAATTGATTGAGGGCGGCCTTCCAGTCCCGAATGGGTTGAGTCCATTTTTTGGTGATATTGTTCAGGGCCAGATAGAGCACCTTGAAAATGGCTTCATCCGTGGGAAAAGCGCCCCGGTTTTTCAAGACTTTTCGTAGTGAATAGTTCAAGGATTCGATGGCGTTGGTGGTATAAATGGCTCGCCGGATCTGGGGTGGGTAATCAAAGAAGACCGTCAGCCGTGACCAATCGGCCCGCCAGCTGGGGCTGATGGCCGGATATGTCTCATCCCAACGCGCTGAGAAGCGCTCTAGGGCCTGTTCGGCCTCGGCCAGGGTCGCGGCGCCATAGATGGCCCGCAGGTCGGCCGCCACGGCCCGGCGCTGTTTCCAGGGGACATACTTCAGCGAGCCGCGCACCTTGTGCACGATGCACAGCTGAACCTGGGCCTGTGGAAACACCGCCTCGATGGCCTCAGGCAGGCCCTTGAGCCCGTCCACGCAGGCAATAAAGCAATCCTCGACCCCCCGGTTTTTCAGCTCATTGAATACCGACAGCCAGAATTTAGCCCCTTCGTTTTCACTCATCCACATCCCTAACAGCTCTTTCTCTCCCTCTAGATTGACCCCCAGGGCTAAGTACACTGCTTTCGTTTTCACCATGCCCTCCTGGCGTGATTTCACAAACAAGGCATCAAAATATAGGATGGGATAGACGGCCGATAGGGGCCGGCTTTGCCAGGCCCGCACCTCCTCCAACACCGCATCGGTCACCTGGGAAATCAGCGCCGGGGAGACCTCCACCCCATAGAGCTCTTCCAGCTGCGCCTCAATCTCTCGGGTCGAGAGCCCCCGGGCATACAGCGCTAGCACCTTCTCATCAAAGCCCTCCAGCCGACGCTGACGTTTCTTGACCAATTGCGGCTCAAAATTCCCATTGCGGTCCCGTGGCACCTCGATTTCCAATTGCCCCGCCTCGCTCTGAACCCGCTTCTTGCTCTTGCCGTTGCGGCTGTTGCCACTGCCCCGACCTTCCTGAGCATGGGGCGCGTACCCTAGGTGCTCAGTCAGCTCAGCCTCCAAAACCCGCTCCACCAAGCGCTTGCTCAGCTGCTTCAATAACCCATGCTCGCCCAGAACCTCTTTCGGGCTATTGCACTCCTTCAGAAGTTCATCCAGCAACTCATCGGTCTTTTTTTCAATACTGGTCATCAGTGCTTTCTCCTTGTTGTTAATTACAGATCACCAGTTACACAGTTATTTGTACACCCCCGTATAGCCGGGCATTAGATTGCGTGGAGCGTTCCCCCGTTTAACAATGCCCGCTGAGCTCCCATACATCACCTATATCGCCGTTCTCCTGCTAGCCTCCCTCTCCGTATTAACCACGCTGCTGGGTGTTGCACTGGCGATCTATATTGGCAGGAATGAGCGGGCAATCGCCGTAGGAATAGGGTTCTCAGCCGGCATCATGCTGTTGGTGTCCTTCCTCGAGCTGATGCCGGAGGCGATAGGCGAAGCAGGCACAGGTACGGCCTCCAGGGCCTTTATGCTGGGTATGCTGATTGTAGCGGTATTGCATTGGGTGATCCCGCACACTCATCTGGTAGAAGAGCGGGGTGCGTATCCCAAGGCGTTGCTCAAGACCGCCTACCTGGTGGCCTTCGGCCTTATCCTGCACGATGTGCCCGAGGGATTCGCTATGGCTAACGCCTATATTGCCTCACCCTCACTGGGGGTGTTGGTGGCCTTGGCGATCGCGATTCATAACACCCCCGTGGAGAAGGGGTATTTAACTGAGCGTTGAAATTTATTATAATCTCTTCTAATATATGAAAATGCAAAAGAGATTAGTGAAAATTGGCGAGGCAGCAAAGCTCTTAGGCACTACCCCGGATACCCTCAGAAAATGGGAGGCATCCGGGGAGCTGTTACCGGCCAGAAAAACCAAAGGCGGAACCCGTTATTACGCTGTAGCAGATTTGCTAGGGCTGGCAGATGAGAGCAGCCCAACAGTTTGCTATGCTCGTGTCAGCAGCCATGATCAAAAGGAGGAGCTTGAGCGTCAGCACGCCATGCTAGAGGCTTACTGCGCGGCCAAGGGATGGAAGGCTGAAGTCATTAAAGATCTCGGCTCAGGGATGAATGACCGAAAAAAAGGATTGAATAGGCTGCTTGAGCTTATTCTACGGGGAAAGATGCGGCGGCTAGTGATTACTCACAAAGACCGGCTATTAAGGTTTGGCGCAGAGTTAGTTTTTACCCTCTGCGAAATTCAAGGCATTGAGATTGTGATTATCCATAAAGGTGAGCAGCCTAGTTTTGAGGAAGAGCTCGCCCAAGATGTTTTGGAGATCATCACGGTATTTTCAGCCCGGCTGTATGGAAGCCGAAGCAGAAAACACCAGCAGACGGTAGAGGCGCTAAAAAATGTTGCTGGCGCACAAGATTGAATTAAGACCCACCCTTGAGCAAGCCGCTTACTTAGATAAGGCGCGTGGCTCAAGGCGACACTGTTATAACAAGCTGCTGGAGCACTTCTTCAAGCCTGAGAATAATTGGAGCAAGGCGGCGGCTTATCAGCACTACATTAAGGTTATTCGGCCTGAGTTCCCCTGGTATAACGAAGTCTCAAGCCGGGTGACGCGTAACGCCATTGATGATCTGGACAATGCTTTTAAGCACTTTTTTAGGCGGGTGAAGAAGGGAGAGAAGCCTGGTTTTCCAAAGTTCAAGAAAAAGGATATTAACGATAGTTTCGCCCTACGTGAGCGGACTAAATTTGAGGTCAGGGGCCGCAAGCTGAGAATCGAAAAGCTGAGCACTCTTATCCCAATGCGCCAGCGGTTGCGCTTTGAGGGAACGCCTAAGCAAGTGACTATCAGCAAGCGAGCGGGCAAATACTTCGCCTCTATCTTGGTGGACACGGAAGACTACAAAGACTATAGTCAAAAGAGAGCGCCTTCTGTGGGCGTTGATTTCGGTGTTAAATCACTGGCCGTGACCTCGGACGGTCAAGTTTTCCCAGCCAATAACAAATTAAAGAGGAGTCTTAAGAAGCTCAAGCGATTGAGTAAAAACCTATCCAGGAAGCAGAAAGGCAGCCACCGTCGAGCGATAGCCAAACAGCGGTTAGCGAAGTTGCACTACCGGATAGCCAAACAAAGGAGCGCCGTGCTCCATGAGCTGAGCCATCAACTCACGGCAAGCTATGACCGGATTGCCCTAGAAGATCTCAACGTCAAAGGCATGGTTAAAAACCGCAAACTTGCCCGGTCAATAGTGGATGCAGGATTTGCTATGTTGCGGCAGTTTATCGAATACAAAGCCTATCTTCGTGGCTGCACGGTTGAACGGGTGGATAGGTTTTTTCCCTCCAGCAAGATGTGCTCAGGTTGCGGTCAACTCCATGACATCACGCTAGCGGATAGAGCGTTGGCGTGTGATTGCGGATTGACCATAGACCGCGATCTCAATGCCGCGATCAATTTAAATCAGTATCGTCGGGACACGCTCAAGCCAGACGTTAAACGCACACAAGAGTCGAGTAAGACCGCGCTAGCGGCGTCGGTGTTGACGGTGTGAATAAGGCTAGGTTTTCAGAGATTATCCTAGACTTTTATGAGCGGTGTTGAACACTGCGACCGATGTAGTATTCAGCCATTTCCACGGTGATCACGTGCCTCTGGTAGACGCCAATCCCTATCAGCTCTCGGTTCGTGCGCTTCCACATTCTTTTCGCGAATTGCGTTGTTGGAGCAAATCCGGTAACGACCTCTCGGCCAACATGAGTAAACGCTTTCAGGATTTGGCGGATCTATTGGGGACGAACCTGCAGGTTGCGGAAGGGCGATCAGAAGGAGGCTTGTCATTTTCCCGATCCGTGCCCCACGGTGCGCCAGGCAGCAAGATGGGTACCTTGATGATGGCCCGGATTAAGGTGGGGACCCGTGTATTCGTGCATGCCTCCGACATCCAACTATTGGATGATCCGACCGTAGATCAGGTGATTAACTGGTGGCCAGATATCGTGTTGGCCGCCGGGCCGCCTCTCTATCTCGATCGATTAACCAACGCCGAGCGTGAGCGCGCTTGGGAAAAGGCGGTACGTTTGGCGCAAAACATCGAGGTTGTCATCCTTGACCATCACTTGATGCGCAGTGAGGACGGGGCCATCTGGTTGGATACGCTTTCCACAACCCTAGGTAAGAAGGTCTATTGCGCTGCAGATTACATGGGGCAACCGAGGCGGTTGCTAGAGGCCGAAAGGGTGCAATTGTATGCACAAATGCCTGTTCCAGAAGGCTGGCATGAGGCGTATGCGGAAGGTAGGGCGAATCCCGACCAGTACCTTCTGGAGTAATAAATATGTGACGCCCCTATAGACAAGTGCGCCTGCTGACAGTGAGAGCAGGGTGCCAAAGTGATCCCCCGATGGTTTTCGGCCTGAATGCTTCAAGGCCGGTTTACTTTAACCGTGACAAAGGCCCCCTCACCATAACCGGCGCGCAAGGGTTCGATCTCCCGGGTCTCCTCTAACGTCTTCGACAAGGTCTGCACCCAAACAGGCTCACTGAAACCTGTATCGTGCAGTAGTTGTTCCACTTCGGCTGCCGAGAAGAAGGTTGCGTCACGATAGAACACATTCTCGGCCTGATGGGCCAGATAGTGTTGACCCAGTTCGCTGGTGCGATCGATAAAACCGATTACCAGCGCGCCGCTGGATTTCAAGACACGGTGCGCCTCCCGCAGCATCGCGCCGGCGTCATCGACGAAGCAGATGGTGGTGACACACAGCGCATAGTCAAAGCTGTGATCCGTAAAAGGCAGTGCTTCAGCAATACTCTGAACTACCGAAACGCCCCTCTTTGAGGCGTAAGCGAGCACTTCGTGTGTTGGGTCGATGCCTGTCTGTACGCCCAACGGAGCGGCGAAGCGTCCGGTGCCGACTCCGATGGACAGGCCCAGACCGCGCCAGGGTAGCAGGGTGCGGACGGCCAGTAACTCCGAGTGGTAGGCCGCAGCGTGACGCATAAACCATTCATCATAGCGCCGGTGATGAAGCTCAAAGGGCGTCGTTCTTGGCATGATTAGAGCATCTCCCGCAGGGTCGCAACAACGCGCACATTGTCTTCGGGCAGTGCAGTGGTGACCCGCATGAAACCTGTTGCTGGAATGATGCCGGGAACGATTGAGGCATATACACGGTGACATCAGGATTGCGTGCCAAAAAGGCGCCGAGTCCGCCGGTGTGATCGCCATGGCTATGGGAAAGCACGACAGCCTCAACTGCGTCGGCGCTGAGGCCGAGCTGTTGCATGTTCGAGAGTAAAATATTGCCATTGCCGCCCGTGTCAAACAGAACGGCCTTAGCCAAGCCCTCAATCAGACAGGAAAAACCCCAGCTGGTCTCCAAACCCGTCTTATAGGGCACGTTATTGAAAACGACATGGAGTCGAAGCTGATCCCGTTCGGCCTTTTCCGTAGCGCCCGAGGTAACAATGGTTGGCGTCACAAGTAATACCCATCCTGAAAGCAGGGTTAGCGCGATGCTTTTGTACGGGTACGCATACATGGCAAATATCGCCCCAGTCCGCTATGTTGTCTCGAACCCCATCAAAGACGTAACTATCTTGTGGGCAATTTTCGTGAAGATCTGTGCCGCCGGCGATGCCGGAGACGGAGGAATTTGTGTTATCTTTCTCACCATCGTTAACTCTAATTTTAGCCCAAGATAAGACACAATCCAGGATTGACACATGCAAGGACATCGCTTAACAAGGAGCCTCAAGAAGACAGCGCGGACATTTGCTAATCTATTGCCCATCATCATAGGCATGCTGTTATTGACTAGTCTGGCGGTCACCATATGCGAGAGTTGCGGGAGAAAGGCATGGACGCGTCGCTGGCCGCTGTTTTTCTCTACAGCCGTGCGGTTAAGCTCCCTCTGCTTCCGCTCATGATTTACTACTTTGGTACGGCCTATACTTTAGTGCTTTGTCTGTATTTACTTGGATTTTCCATTATGAGCGGTGTGTTGATGCGGAAACTTGAAGATCGCGAGATGAGTTAGACTATTCCGGACACATGAATTAATTGCCTAGCTTGGCAATACCGTTAAGCGCAGAAAGGCATGATCTCCCACAATGGAACTCGCCTGCGCATTCAGGAAGATATGGACGTATCACAATGTTCATGGCTTTAGAGTATGAATGGGGGATTATCGGCGCCTGGTTTCAGGGTGGGGAGCACTATTGCCTCACTGTCCATAAGCGAAGGCAAGCTTGATCTTGTTAAGAAGGCGGGGCTTGATCCCGGATCAGTATTTTCGGAGTCCCGGTCGACAGATGTAAACTATAAAAGATGGGATGGAAAAAAAATCAGATTGGGGGAAAAAGCTTTTAGAACAACCCCTTGCTTGGTCTAGGGTGGTCTGCTATGGTTTGTAAATCTGGTGCCGAGGAGAGGACTTGAACCTCCATGGGGTTTCCCCCACATGGACCTGAACCATGCGCGTCTACCAATTCCGCCACCTCGGCATAGACACAATTATAGCGGTGCCTAAGTATAGGCACCTTCGAGCAAACGCGAACTTTACCGAGCCTAAAATAACTTGTCAATGAGCAACTGGAGAAAGAAAGACCCCTATTTTGCCCGTGAGGCCCAGAAGTATGGGCAGCCTATCCCAAGCCGGGAATACATCATTCAATGTTTGGAACGGCAAGGCAGGCCCATGACCCGTAAGGAGCTCATAAAAAAGTTAGGGCTTGAGGGCGATGAGGAGACGCGGGAGGCTTTTCGCCGCCGTCTGCGCGCTATGGAGCGAGACGGTCAGCTGATGCGTAACCGCCGCCGGGCCTATGGGTTGGTCCATAAGATGGATCTAGTGCGGGGGCGGGTGATAGGCCACCGGGACGGTTACGGTTTTCTGGTGCCCGACGAGGGGGGAGAAGATCTTTATCTTTCCGCCCGGCAGATGCGCACTGTCCTGCATGGCGATCGTGCGGTCGCTCAGGTTATCGGGATCGACCGACGTGGACGCCGTGAAGGTGCCGTGGTGGAAGTGTTGGAGCGGAATAACCACCAGGTGGTGGGCCGTTTTATCGCTGAGGATAAATTTGGCTTTTTGATGCCCAGCAATCAGCGCATCAACCAAGATATTCTGATTCCTCCGGAGCATCAGAAGGGGGCCCAGGACACTCAAATTGTGGTTGCCGAGATCACTGAGCAACCCACGGCTAAACGCCAGCCCATGGGCAAAATTGTGGAAGTGCTTGGCGATCACATGGCGCCCGGGATGGAGGTGGATGTTGCCATCCAAACTTATGGTCTACTCCATGCCTGGCCCGAGGAAGTGCTGGCTGAGGCCCAAGCTTTTAAAGCCACGGTTCCGAAGAAGGCTAAGGCGGAGCGTTTGGATTTGCGGGATCTGCCCCTAGTGACCATTGACGGTGAGGATGCCCAGGACTTTGATGATGCCGTTTATGCGGAGCGGGACGGTCAGGGTTGGCGCTTGTGGGTGGCGATTGCCGATGTCTCCTCCTATGTCCGGCCTTCTTCTGCCCTTGAGGCCGAGGCCGAGGAGCGGGGCAACTCGGTTTATTTCCCCAACCGGGTGATCCCCATGTTGCCTGAAGTGTTGTCCAATGGGTTGTGTTCCCTCAACCCTGAAGTGGATCGTCTGTGTTTGGTCTGTGAAATGGCGATCGGTCCACGGGGGGGGTTAAAGGGTTTTCGCTTTCATTCTGGAGTGATGCGATCGGCGGCCCGGTTAACCTATAACCAGGTTGCGGCCATGCTGTTGGACGGTGATGAGAGGCTGCGTAAGCGCTATAACGCCGTGCTCCCAGGGCTTGAAACCATGTATGCCCTTTATCAGGCATTGCGCAAAGCCCGGACCCGGCGCGGGGCCATAGACTTTGAAATGGGCGAAACCCAAATCGTTTTTGATAAGACCCAAAAGATTAAGGATATTCGGCCTTTGGTGCGCAATGATGCCCATCGGCTGATTGAAGAGTTTATGATCTTGGCCAATGTTGCCGCAGCCCGCTTCCTGACTAAGCATAAGGTTCCCACGCTTTTTCGTGTCCACGAACCGCCAGAAGAAGATAGATTGGCCGATTTACACAGCTTTCTCGCTGAGTTGGGATTGGCGGTGGGGGGCGGGGACTCCTCCCCGGCCCCTAAAGATTTTGCTCGCTTCTTGCTGTCCATTGAGGATCGTCCAGATGCCCACCTTATCCAGACCGTGGTCCTGCGCAGTTTTAAGCAAGCCATTTATAGCCCTGAAAATAATGGGCATTTTGGGTTGGCCTTAGATGCCTATACCCACTTCACCTCTCCCATACGGCGCTATCCTGATTTGCTGGTGCACCGGGCTATTCGCCACGTGCTGGAGCAAAAATCCCCGAAAATGTTCCTCTATACCAAGGATGAGATGACCAATCTGGGGGAGCATTGTTCCATGAGTGAGCGCCGCGCCGATGATGCGACCCGTGATGCCGTGGACTGGCTTAAGTGCGAATATATGATGGACAAAGTGGGAGAGTCCTTTGACGGTCTGATCACCGGGGTTACTGCCTTTGGCCTATTTGTGGAGCTTAGCAATATTTATGTTGAAGGACTGGTCCATGTCACCGCCCTTGGCAACGATTATTTCCATTTCGATCCTGTGGGCCGCCGCCTCCTGGGAGAGCGCACCCGCAAGGTTTACCGTTTGGCCGATAAAGTCCAGGTCACTGTCGTCCGGGTCGATCTGGATGAGAAAAAGATCGATCTGGAATTGGCTTAGTCTGGATTTTTCACCACCAAGACACCAAGGACACAAAGGGGAAGAGGTCTTAGTCAGCCAAGAAAGATTGATGGAGCTGCGCGTTGCTAATAAAGCCGACTATCTTGATATATTCAAGTTTTTTTGTGTTCTTCGTGCCTTTGTGGTGATCTCGTGAATTATTGGAGTTAGGCCCGTACTTGGAAATTGCGCATCATGTCCAAGTCTTCATGCTCCGTGTTATGGCAGTGGTATAAGAACAGCCCTTCATAGTCCTCAAAGGGCTTCAACAGGGTCACTTTTTCTCCCGGCATGACCAGGACCGTATCCCGCCACCCGCTGCTGATGAACCCCTCGCTGAGGGTGGCATAATCTTGCTGGAACCCCGGTAATACTTCCCGTTTTACGATTTGAAAAGGTTGTCCATGAATATGCATGGGATGGGCCATCATCATTCCGCGGGCCCGTCGGTCTCGATTGACAAACTCCATAAGCTGCAAGGAATTAAGTTTGAACACTTCCTCGTCGGCGACGGCGGTCATACGGAAGGAACGGCCATTGAGACGGGGTGAATGGGGCCGCATGGAGAGCCGGATGGTTCGGGGGTGGTCGGGATTCTCCGCCTCTTGTATCTGATGGCTCCGAATAGTGGACAGGCGCTCTGGCAATTTCTGATTTACCTCTTCTTTGCGTACTATCCGGACCTTCATGATGGAGAAGCCGGCGCCATTGGGTAAGGCACTGCTGCCATGGCCATGCCTTCCCCTGCCGTGACCTCTTCCCATGCCACCGCCCATGCGGGGCGTGGCCCCCGAGAAGGGAAGACTTTGCAGCTTTATTTCGGAGCCTACCTTGCGTCCGCTGAAATCCACCCAGAGTTCGACGCGCTCGGCGGGGGCGAGGGTCACATAGGGATAGCGCTCCGGTTTTTCCAACAGCCCTCCATCGCTGGCGATGACGGTCATAGGGGTGCCATCGCTCCAAGCGAGTTTGTAGATTCGAGAATTGGAGCCGTTGAGTATCCGCAGTCGGTAGGCGCGAGTGGCTACCGGGAGTTCAAAATCGGGAAAGCCGTTGACCAGAATCTGATCACCGAGGAAGCCCGTCATCCGATCGTGCATCCCGTGAACATAATGGAGCTCATTCCGGTTGCCGAACTGGCGGTCCTGGATAACCAGGGGAATTTCGTAGTCGCCACCGGGCAGGTTGAGGGCGCGTTCCTCCTCATCGCTGACCAGCAGCAAGCCGGCGAGGCCAAAGTAAACCCGGTGTCCGGTGACTCGATGGGTATGGGAGTGATACCAGTAAGTGCCGGCGCGGTTGAGAACCTGGAAATCGTAGCTATAAGTCTGTCCTGAGTCGATGGCATAATGGGGATGGCCATCGGATTTTTCTGGAACATGGAGGCCATGTTGATGGACGACACAGGGACCGGGAACATTGTTGTGGAAGTGAATGCGAACCTTTTGCCCTTTCCGAAGGCGCAGAATCGGCCCTAGATAGCTACCAGGAATTTCTTCCACCGTTCCCTCAGGGCCATTCAGCAATTTTGCCGAGAATTTCCACACTTCCGTCGGCGGACCCGATAAGATGGGGATTTCCGTGACCTGGGCAGTCATCCCGATTTCTACATCGGGGTTTGAGAACAGGTAGGCATTGTTTTTCGGACTGGCTTCCGCCCATAGCCAATTTGGGGCCAGGGCCATGGTCGCAGTCCCGATTCCTGCATATTGTAAGAATTTCCGCCGCTTAATATCGATGAAAGAATTCATTGGTGTCTCCGAGGGGCCAAATGGCTGTTCCTTGGCTAAGTATAAATTAAAGAATAAGTACCCCAGCGAAAGTTTGAGGGTTGATTTTCCTGGCCTCTAATTCCAGCCGGTATATTCCTCCTTCGTGCGCACAGCGCACGCTACTTGTCGGCTCGTAGGGCTGTTTTTCGCTTCTTAGGCACTGGCCCGCTGTCTTTCTGCATCTACCTGGACGGTAGTGGTGAGTTGGCCTAGGGTTTGTCCCATAAGTATCCGCGATTCCGGTTGCAAGCTGGACTGCCAATGGATCACCCCAGGAGGTAAGATTAAGATGACGGTAGAGCCCATGTTAAAGCGCCCCATTTCTTGACCTTTTTCCAGGGGGAGGGCTTTTTCTCCCTCGTAAAGCCAGTGGCAGGGCTGGTGCCGGTAAGGCGGGGTGATTTGGCCGGCCCATACGGTTTCGATACTGCCGACAAAAATGGCGCCAACCAACACCATAGCCAGAGGACCTGCTTCGGTTTCAAAGATACTGACCACCCGTTCGTTACGGGCAAAGAGGTTTGGAATGCCGTTGACGGTTTTAGGGCTGACCGAAAATAATCGGCCTGGCAAGTAGACCATTTCCCGTAAGCAACCTGACAAGGGCATATGGATGCGATGGTAATCCTTGGGGGAAAGATAAAGCGTTGCAAATTGGCCGTCTTGGAAGGGGGCGGCCCGGGTTTCGGAACCTCCGAG
Organism: Nitrosococcus halophilus Nc 4; assembly: GCF_000024725.1. Taxonomy (NCBI): domain Bacteria; kingdom Pseudomonadati; phylum Pseudomonadota; class Gammaproteobacteria; order Chromatiales; family Chromatiaceae; genus Nitrosococcus; species Nitrosococcus halophilus. The sequence goes on from NC_013960.1 coordinate 450,138, forward strand.
TAGGTCTACCAGGCTGTAACTCCAGCCTTTGGCTTGGATCAAGCGGTTACCGGTGAGGGGGCCGAGTTGACTGATACGTCCGTCCACCGGAGAAACGACTGCATCCGCTGGGCCTGCTATGGGCCGTGTGCCTTCGCCCAAGGCGCGAGTGAAGAAAGCATTGAAATTGGGATAATCTTTGGGGGAGGAGGATTCTGCCTCTTCCAGGTTGACCCCAAAAATTCGAGCAAATAGGCGGATTTGGAGGCCCGTTAGCCAGGCAATCCGGTGCCGGGTCAGGCGATACATTAACCGGGACAGGGTATGTTGAGGCAGTAAGTATTGATAGAGGCTGAGAAGCCAGTCTCTGAGTCGGTGTTGGGCAGCACTCGCCATAAATTTAATCCTTAGTCATTACCATAATGGCCGTTTTAATGAATCAGCATTATGGCACTGGGAAGAAAACCTTGGCCAGTTGGAGCAGTCTGAGAAATATAGACAGGGGATGGCAAATGGTAGAATTGAATTTTTAATCGGGTATTTTTTGGCTATTTCTCGTCGAAGTAATAAGAGACAATAATATCTTGCCGTTATTTGGCGTGGTGACAAGCAAGGGACAGACTGTAATTTGATGGTGCAACAACTTGAAAAGACGGTTCCCATTACGCCTACTTCTGGAGAGGAGGCGGTTCCCCAGAGTTTTGAGGAGGAGCTGGGTCAATATTTAATTGACCGGAGCAAACTGCGCGCAGCTGAATTTCGCCATGCTCGCCGTTTGGCGGCGGAGGAAGGTGTGCGGCTTTCCGTCATGTTGATAAGACTAGGGCTGGTCTCTGAACGGGACATGGCAGAGGCCTTCTCCGCATTGCTTGATCTGCCCCTGTTGGCAACCAACGATTATGATAGCGGAGGGCTAAATGGCCAGGTTTCATTGCGCTTCCTCAAAGAATCCCGGGCGGTGCCGGTGTTAGAGGAAGAGGACGCAGTGGTGGTAGCAATGGCCGATCCTAGCGATCGTTATGTCCAGGAGGCCATTGCCCTCGCCTACGGCAAACCCATAAGCCTGCGGGTTGGTTTACCCTCGGAGATCGAAGCGGCCCTTGAACGTCAGGCAGGAGGTAAATCGGCGATGGGGCAGATCGTCGAGCATCTCGGGGCAGACGAGGAGGCGGAGACGGATGTCCAACATCTGAAGGATATGGCCAGCGAGGCCCCGGTCGTACGCCTCGTGAATTTACTGATCCAGCGAGCGGTGGAATCCCGGGCTTCCGATATCCATATCGAGCCTTTTGAGAACAGTCTTCGAGTCCGCTACCGGATTGATGGGGTGTTGCGAGATGTGGAGGCTCCCCCGGCGCGCTCTACGGCAGCCGTGATTTCCCGCTTTAAGATTATGGCTAAGCTCAATATTGCTGAGCGGCGATTGCCTCAGGATGGACGAATCCAGCTTCGTATCCAAGGGCGGGAATTGGATTTGCGGGTTTCCACGGTGCCGACCCTCTATGGCGAAAGTGTAGTACTGCGGCTGCTAGATAAGGGGAGTGTGGTGCTCGATTTTGATTCCTTGGGTTTCCAAGGCAGCACCTTAGAGCGGTTTCTCCGGGTATTAGAGATGCCCCATGGGATTATTATCGTGACCGGTCCCACCGGCAGTGGTAAAAGTACTACCCTTTACACGGCCCTACATAAGCTCAATACCCCGGATCGAAAGATTGTGACCGTGGAAGACCCGGTGGAATATCAGCTTGAAGGGATTAATCAAATTCAGGTGAAGCCTCAGATTGGCCTCACTTTTGCCGGTGCCTTGCGGTCTATCGTGCGCCAGGACCCGGATGTCATCATGATCGGTGAAATGCGGGATCGGGAAACCGCTGGCATCGCCGTTCAATCGGCCCTGACGGGCCATTTGGTCCTTTCTACCCTCCATACCAATGATGCCGCAGGCGGGGTTACCCGGTTATTGGATATGGGCGTGGAAGATTATCTTCTGACCTCCACCGTTAATGGTATTTTGGCGCAACGCCTGGTTCGTACCCTCTGTAAGCATTGCGCCGAGCCTTACGAGGCTATGCCCGAGATAATAGAGGAGCTGGAATTGCACCGTTTTAGCGAGGAGAAGCCGGTAATGTTGTATCGCCCCGTTGGCTGTGAACACTGTAACGGCATTGGTTATCATGGCCGGGCTGCGATTATGGAGTTTTTGGTCATGAGTGACCCTATTCGTCGTCTCGTGCTCCAGCATGCCGATGCGGGAAATATCCAGGACCAGGCCCAGAAAGAAGGCATGCGGATTATGTATGAAGATGGTCTTCTCAAGGCGCTATCCGGCCTCACCACCATTGAAGAGGTGATCCGAGTCAGTCAGGAGTCCTGATCATGGCCGCTTTCCATTACAAGGCAACGACTTCGAGCGGGGAAATCCTGGAAGGGGAGCGTCGGGCTGATCACGAAGCGAATGTGGTCGAGTGGCTGCATTCTCAGGGCTATATCCCCATTCGCATTGAAGAGGCCGCCGCTGGGGGGCGAGGTCGATCCCGTCAGCGGGTTGGTAAAGGCTTATTTGGGGGTAAGAAAACGGTCCGCCAAAACGATGTGGCTGTGGTGACGGGAGAATTAGCCACCTTGCTTCGTGCCGGCTTGCCCCTGGATAGGGCCTTTAGTACTTTGATAGAGATTGCGGAGGAGGGGCCCGTTAGAGAAATTTTGACCCGCCTTCAGGAGCAAGTGCGGGGAGGAGCTTCCCTGGCGGAAGCCATGGAATCCCAGGGGGAGACCTTTTCTCCTCTCTATATCAGCATGATCCGGGCAGGCGAGGCAGGCGGGGCCTTGGATGTGATCCTGGGGCGGCTGGCCGATTTTATGGAACGTTCCAAGGCGTTGAAAAACGCCGTTACCTCGGCCCTCATCTATCCCGCCATTTTGGTGGGGGTTGCCGGGCTCTCCGTAATTATCTTGTTGGCCTTTGTGGTTCCCCAGTTCCAACAGTTATTTGAAGATGCCGGTAAAGCCTTGCCCCTGGCAACCCAGATAGTGATTGCGGCAGGGGATCTTCTCCAGAATTATTGGTGGGCGCTTTTACTGGGTTTTTTGGCTGTCCTATTGTTGCTTCGCTATCAGCTCCAGGTTCCGGAATACCGCTATCGATGGGACGGTTGGCTGCTGCGGTTGCCACTGGCCGGCGATTTGATCGCCAAGCTGGAGATGGCGCGGCTTTCCCGTACCCTGAGTACCTTGCTGCTTAATGGGGTGCCTTTGTTGTCGGCACTGGCAATCATCAAAGATACTTTGGGCAATCGGGTGATGGCAGAGGCCCTCAATGAAGTGGCTGACGAGCTACGCCAGGGGCATGGAATGGCGGATCCTTTGCTGGAGACGGGCCTGTTTCCAAAAATGGCGGTGCAAATGATCAAGGTGGGTGAAGAAACCGGTCAGTTGGAAGATATGCTAGGTCAAGTGGCTGAAACTTATGATGTCGAAGTGGAGTCCACTATCAAGCGCCTATTGGCCTTATTGGAGCCGGTCCTGATCCTGAGCCTGGGGGTGATTATTGCCGGGATTATTATGTCCATATTGGTCGCTATTTTGAGTGTGAATGAATTGGCCTTTTAAAACGAGGAGATTTTGATGCAACGAAAGAGATTAAGGCATGCGGGTAGTTTCGGTTTTACTCTCATTGAATTACTTGTCGTACTTGTCATCTTGGGGTTGTTGGCAGGGTTAATTGGTCCCCAGGTGATGAAGTATTTAGGCAGTGCCAAGACTGACTCGGCCCGTCTCCAGATTGAAGATCTGGCCGCTACGCTTGATCTCTACCGCCTGGAAGTTGGGCGCTATCCTTCCACCGAGGAAGGGCTCCAAGCCCTGGTGGAAGCACCTCCGGGGGCCAACCGTTGGAATGGTCCCTATTTAAAGAAAAGCCAGGTGCCGGCAGATCCTTGGGGGTATGACTATCATTATCGTTCACCCGGCGAACACGGTGCTTTCGATATCTATTCCCTGGGTGCTGACAATGCCGAAGGGGGGGAAGGCGAAAATCAAGATATTGTGAGCTGGAAATAAAAGCAAGTCGCTGAGTTTCTGGTAGGGAGGGAGAGAGCCGTTATGGGTAGTGTGGGCGAGGCATACCAATGGGCCATGACTAGATATTCTCCCTCCCCCTCCCGGCAGGGGCGGCCCCCATTATCGGCAGTTCCTCGGTTTAAGCCCCAAAGCGCGTTTACTCTGATTGAGTTGCTGGTCGTTTTGGCGCTCGTGGCGGTGCTGATGACCTTAGTGCCTCCTTTTTTGCAAGGAGGCGTTTCCGGTGCTGAGCTGAAGGGGACCGCTCGAAAACTGGCGGCAGCATTAAAATATGTCCGCAGCCAAGCGATTACTCAACATCGGGAAGCCGTCTTGATACTGGATTTGGAACGCCGGCGTTTTATGATTACGGGTAGAAAGCGCCACTATCCCATTCCGGACAATATGGAGATTTCCCTTGTCACTGCCCGCTCGGAGTTGGAAACCGAGCGCATTGGTAAAATCCGGTTCTTTCCTGATGGCACTTCCACCGGTGGACGCATTACCCTGGCCCAGGGCGAGAGTCAATATGGGGTTGATGTCAATTGGCTGACCGGTCAGGTGGTCATCCTTGATTAAACGCGACCGCGGTTTTTCCTTGTTGGAAGTGTTGGTGGCCTTTGCTATTTTGGGCATTTCACTGGGGGTGTTGCTCCAGATTTTTTCCACTGGCATGCGGACGACGACCTTATCGGAAGAATATACCCGCGCCACCTCCTTAGCCGAGTCCAAGCTTGCCACCATTGGGGTAGAAACGCCTTATTTAGAGGGGATTGAAGAAGGACAATTCGATGAGAAATATGCCTGGCGCACGACCATCCTTCCCTATGAAGAACCCGAGGAAGAACGAGAAAAAAGACTCGGTGAAGGTTTTGATGATGCGGTAAATTTACCCGCGTTACCTTACACGGTCAAAGTGGAGGTATTTTGGGAAACGGGAGGTAAGGAGCGCCGGGTTGTTCTTGAGACTTTACGTTTGGGATCCCTGTCACAATCGCAATCCCAACTACAATAGAAAGCATGTGGTTGAGGAGATAGGGTCAGGAAAGCATGATGATTTTATCAGACACCCCCACCCGGCGCGCGGTGCGCTCCGGCCTCCCCCGTCGAGGGGGAGGCCATGGATTTTGGCTGGCTTTTTTTCACTGAGTACGGCTCCTGCCATGTCCTTCTGGCGCCGACTGCTCATCGCACTGGGATTAATGACCCTCAGTGGGGCTTTACTTATTAGTGGCTTTCTCGCCTATCATCACAAAGATTTTGCGCCGCCTGAGGTTCAGCCCAAAGTTTGGCAAGGCCATAGCCTGCAACTGATGGCAGGGGAAGGGGCTAGGGTAGAGGAGGGATTAGAGGTCCGAGCTCTTTCTGCCAGCGGCCAAGCCATCATCTCTTCGGGCAAGATTGCCCTTGCGACAGAAAAATACCCTTTTCTCCAATATCAAGTGCAGGGAAGCCATCCAGAGATGGATCCTGTTTTTTTCTGGCGTAGGGTCGCAGAACGGGGGAAGGTGATCTCTTTGCCCTTGCGTTGGAAGGGGGAAGGGCATGCCATGATGAGACTTGGCAATCATCCGGGGTGGCAGGGAACCATTGTGGAATTTGGTGTGGCCTTTCGCAAGATGCCCTCTGAATCGGTGGTGATCAAAGAATTCGCCTTTAAACCCCTTTCAGCAGTCTCATTGCTGGCTATGGTCTGGTTTGAGTGGACCACCTTCGAGGGCTGGAGCCAACGTTCCATTAACTTCATCGAAAGTGGGCCTGCTAATGTCTTGGTTCCACCGACTTTAGCGGCAGCGGCTTGGGTGGGCCTTAGCCTATTTTGCTATGGCCTTTGGGGATTTTTTCGAGGCCGGCATTGGGACTGGCCTGTGGTGGGCATTGTCTTTTTACTCGGATGGATGGTGATGGATCTTCGCTGGCAAGCAGGCCTTTGGCAGCAGTTGCAACAAACCTATGACCGCTATGGCGGCAAGGGATGGGAGGAAAAACATCTGGCCGCCGAAGATGGTTTTCTCTTTAAATTCATCACCGAGATCAAGACCCACTTGCCGTCCCTTCCCCAGCGTGTTTTTTTGGTGACGGCAAAGTCTTTGGCGGAAGATCACTATACCCGGCTTCGGGTGCGTTATCATCTGTTGCCCTACAATGTCCATGACTATGGCACCGGTTTACCTAGACAGGACCATGCCCAAGCCGGTGATTACCTATTAATACTCGGCGCCACGCCTGAATTTACCTTCGATCCAGAGCGGCAACTTCTTCGAGGGCGGGAGGGCAAAAGGAAGGGGTTGGCGGCAAAAAAGATTTATGCCGCTTCCATGGGCGCCCTGTATCAATTGTTGTAGGCGTGGCATTTCGGGTACCTGCGACTCTTCCCACCTAGATTAAAGTGCTTTTGACATGTTGCGTGTTTTGCATATTGGAAAATTTTTTCCGCCTTTCGCAGGCGGTATGGAGTATTTTCTCCAGGATCTATTACCCGCCTTGCAAAGGCAAGACATTGAGGTGGCGGCATTAGTCCATGATCATCTCTCGCCGTGCCAACAGCGTTTTTCAAATCATTCCTCCCCTGTCCAATGGCCCTTTCCTGTTTATCGCGCCCCCTGCCATGGCCGTCTCCTTTACGCCCCGGTAAGCCCCCAGTTCCCTTTCTGGTTACGAAGGACCATCCGGCAATTCAAACCGGACTACTTACACTTGCACCTCCCCAATACTTCCGCTTTTTGGGCCATGGTGGTGCCGGCGGCCCGGCGAATTCCCTGGATAGTGCATTGGCATGCCGATGTGGTCGCCTCCCGCCACGACCGGCTCCTTGCCCTCGCTTATCCTGTCTACCGTCCCTTTGAACAAAGCCTCTTGGGAGGCGCTTCGGCTATCATCGCCACCTCGCCTCCTTATCTTGACAGCAGCTTGGCGCTAGGGTCTTGGCGCGACAAGTGCCATGTCATTCCCCTTGGCCTCGACCCAGCCCGGTTGCCGGAACCCACTGAGGCCGAGCAAGCGGCCGCTTATCATCTCTGGGGAGACAAGGGGCGCTTGCGAGTACTGACGATTGGTCGTTTGACCTATTACAAAGGACATGAGGTGTTGCTGCATGCCATTAAAGCCTTGCCAGAAGCCCGTTTGTTGATTATTGGCACCGGCGAGGGTGAAGCAAAGCTGCGGTCTCTAATTGCCCATCTCGCATTGGAAGAACGAGTTACCTTGCAAGGTAGTTGTACGGAGGCCCAACGTAATGGGCTATTAGCGACCTGCGATGTCTTTTGTTTGCCTTCCATCGAACGGACCGAAGCCTTTGGGGTGGTGCTGCTAGAAGCGATGCGGTTTGGGAAGCCGGTGGTGGCCAGCAAAATTGAGGGTTCGGGAGTCGGCTGGGTAGTCGCTGATGAGGAAACGGGAAAACTATGCACACCTCAAGACTCAGCTAGCTTGGCCCAAGCCCTGGGAGATTTATTGTACGCTTCCGAAAAACGGGAATCTTTGGGTAAGGCGGGCGAGCAACGCTTTCGTAAATATTTTCAAATCGAACGTATTGGGGAAAAAGCGGCGGAGCTGTATCGCTGTGTATAGAGCACCATAAGATAACTGAATTAAGGGTCAGTGAATTAAGGGTCAGGTCTTGTAGTGCATATACGAGCTATAGCAGGATTTAAAACTAGTAGCTAAGTTAAGCTCGACTTTATCCATATATGTGGCATAACAAAGCGTGTCGGTCAGGCGTTCGAAAAGAGAGCGGGAAATTTTTATCATTTCGGGGTGAGAAGGCGACATTGTCATTCTGGCTGCCCGGGTCGGCGCATAGAGCGCGGCATCTAGATGCAATCGCGTCATACAATAAATCGGTCGGGAGTATTTACGAGCCGGGCCAGAAAATCAAAAGCTGCAAATCCGGGTAAGGAGATGACAGTTTAATTACCCTTGGGTTTATCCTCAATCATCCTCAAAAATGGATAAAGTCGAGAACCATGTAAAATATTCCCATTGACTATGGTTACTTCTTCACAACCTTTATCTGAGTGTTTTTGCTATGTTAGTACTTAAGGTGAGTGGGATATGTTTCTAGTGTAAGGGTCTAGCTACAACTATTTTTTAGTGAAATTTTAAGCAGGAAATTCTGCTCGCTTTGTATAAACAGTAGTGCTATTTGCTAAATCTATTTATGGGCACCTCTAAAAATTGCTTTTTTAAAATTTTGATGCTCATTAAATCAATCACTTATAATAAAAAAGCCTCCGGGTTTTTGAATTTTTAGAGGTGCCCTTATGTTAAAGGGCGTTGCAGCCTATTTAGCCCTCTGATGGCCCAGGGAAGGGCTGTTTTTTTTACCAGAGAATTTTCTAGTATTACCATTGGCACTGCTAATTAGTTTTTTGATTATTTAGATAATAGTCTCATATTGAATATCTATCCAGGCCTGCTAAGGTGGCATATGATGCTATCCGGGGCCGAATTTGAATATAAGAAACTAAATTAACGCCATCACACAGCGAAGTGGAGGCCTAGCATGGTGAGTGCCCAATCAAGCATCGTGATAGTTCGACCCGTCGATGATGTGTTCCAATTCATATCGGTGAATTTTTTCCAGAATTATCCTAAATGGTCCCCTGAAGTCGTAGAGCTAGAGAAGCTTTCTGACGGACCGGTGAAAGTAGATACCCTGGGAAGGCAAATCAGGAATGATCAGGGGCGCCGCACCGAGTCTAGGTTTCGCGTCACCCAATTTGAACCTAATCGGTGTTTTTCCTGTGAGGGCACTGCCCAGACCCCTTTTCGGGTGATTTACAATTTTGAATCTTTCGATCAAGCGACAAAGGTTAAGTTTACCTTCGAATTATTAAGGGTTGATTTTTTTATGCGGCCATTTGAAAAGCTTATTGAGGCGGCTATCCGGGGAGGAGCAGACAGAGTGATGCATAACCTAAAAGGACTACTCGAAGAAGAAGCAACGGAGCCCTCAGGTTCTGCCAAGCGTTAATGCGAGGTGTCCTGGCAATCGTGGACACTCTTGTTTCAAACAATCCACTGTTTCAACGAAAAAATTCTACATCCAGTATCCTGCTGCTTCCTTCCGGGTTATTCGATGTTAATTAAATAAATAGCCTCATATTAAATACCTATCTAACGCCCAATCCACATAAAGACTTCGCCTTTTCAATCCTAGGAAAAAGCCCCGTTCCCTCACAAGGACTAATTTTGTTCTTACTTTCATACCGTGTGAGCTAGAGGGGTATCGCGAGCTTCCATGTTTCTTCAAAGCTAATGGCAGAGAAAATAATGAGCCCTTTGTAGTGTTTCTTTTTTAAAGACTCTTTGGTTTTTTTGTTTCCTAAAAACCAACAACTATGACCTCGGCAATAAAAACGGAATCCTTGAACGACAGGAATTTTATTTATATTTAATTAAAAAAATCAAATACTTATAATGTTTAAAGAAGTTTAATAATTAAACTGGCACGAAGCCTGCTCATCATCAGATGTGCCATGAAATAATCCCTGAAGATTGTACATGGATAGACCTGCAAACGGCACATTTTGCAGAGTCAAGAGCTCAATGATATTTAATTTTGATAAAAGGAGAAGAGAGATGAAATCAACTACTTTGATCACACTTGCGGCCCTTGGATCTTTTGCCTTCTATGGTAATGCATATGCTGAAAATGGGCATGCCTATAACGGTAGCTTCTGTGATAACTACTATGGTAGCCAGGTTGGTAATTTCAATCATCAACATAATGGGATTAAAAATAATACCAATTCCGGGCGTTATGTTTCCTGTCCCGTTATCGTAGATGAAATCGCTAAAACTACGGGCACTACTCGGGTATGGCTGTACTACTCAGGTAGCGGCAAGATTAGTTGCTCGATGTTTAGCAAAAATGGCAATGGGACAACACGTCAGTCTAAAATGGGTAGCCGCACAAATAGCGGTTGGTTCTCAATTCCAGCAATTACCAGCGACAACTATTGGGGTAGCTATTCGATGTATTGCTACCTCCCGCCCAAAGGTATTTTAAAGACCATTTGGGTAGGTGAAAAAAGTTAGTTGGTTCGCAACTTCATTAATATTGCTGATATAAAGGAGAATCTTCATGAAAGCATCCCACCTCCTGATTGTTACTGGTAGTCTTGCCGCATTATCTCTAAGTTTCTATGTTACTAAGTTCAGTCATATAGAGGATGTAGCGTTACCTTCAAATGATACGCTGCCTTCAACGGATATAGCAAAATCTAGCTACCAAGCTAATGATTATGGAGGTGGGATTGCTCCCACCTTAGCAGCCTTGAAAGAAGAAGTTTCCTTACTGAAGGCAGAATTCAGCACCTTGAAAAAATCAAGCATTGGCTCGAGTGGTCTGAAAAAGGAATTTTTTAGACTCAAGGAAGAGGTTGCAGCCCTGCACCAGAAGGTTGGAAATACTTCTGCCATGAGCGAATACTATAATAATACAGAAGATGTAGCAGATTCTCCTGGAGAGATGGCGCTTACGGAGCAGGATATTGTGGCTGCTACTCAGCGACAAGCCTATGAAGACCACAAACAGATGGAGGTTATAGATAGTGTTTTTCTGTCAGAGAATATTGATTATCAATGGTCGGCACAGACAAGCGACCTTATCGCTCAAAATTTAGAGAATAGTGAACAGATAAAGACTGACTTAGAAAGTTTGGAATGCCGAGCAACTTTATGTCGGGTTGAAGTCAATCATCATGACGCCTCAATCGCTGAGGAATTTGAACTCCAGTTTCCTCTACAGGTGGGTGAGGCACTTCCTCAGATTAATTATCTTTATGAGCCGCAGGACGATGGGAGCGTAAGTGTAGTGATGTACTTAGCTCGAGATGGCTACGATCTCCCCCAGGTCATCCAGTAGCCTTGGATATCCATCCAAAGTTTTGGCCCCCATAGTTGTGCATCAGTGAGCTTGTGTATAGGGCAGTGGTAGAACCTAAATATCTGCCACTGCCCTGCTCGGCTTTTAGCCGTTTAGGGGGATGCGCAGAGAATATTATTTTAATCAGTAATTTACAGTAGCCTATTGTGATGGTGGGTGCTGGTGCTGTTAGCCCTACTGTATAAATAGCATAAGTTTGGAACTCTGGTCTTTCTAGGGGGTCTTATCGGTACTTCTTAAAGAACCTTATCCTTACGTTCCTAAGCGTGCCAATCTCTAGGCATCGCAGGTCGTAACGCTACTGTCAGCGCGAGGAGGTGGACAGTGACGGCCTCAGCTACTTCCCTACAGCCGGTGAACACTCACATTGAGAGTGGTGAGCCCGCGGTGTCTATGTTCGCTTCATTGGGCATCGAAGATGTTCTGATGATGACGGTGTTTGGCGTATTTTTTTTGCTGTTGGTAATGGAAGTCGTGCATCCCTATAGGCGATTCGCAACAAAAATAGCTCGGGCTTCTCTTACGACAAACACTACTGCGTTCCTGTTCAACGATGTGATCCTAACCCTTGTGTCCATATCGTCATTATTCTTAATTGCACAGCAATATTCACACCTAGGTCTGTTAAGTAACCTTGATGATGGTGTTTTCAAATGGCTGCTGTCTTTCTTGCTATTCGATCTTGCCCTTTACGGGTGGCACGTTGCTAGCCATCGCTTTGAGTTTTTATGGCGATTTCACAAAATTCACCATAGTGATAAAAGCCTTAATGTCAGCACTGGCTTTCGTTTCCATGTATTCGATCAATGTTTAGAAGTAATTTACAAGTGTCTATTCGTCATAGTGGTGGGAGTTAATGCTTATGTGGTCCTAGTGTGTGATCTCACTAAAACGCTTTTCGTACTCTTTCATCATAGCAATATATCGTTTAAAGGCGAGAAATGGCTATCCAAAATTATTATCGTGCCTACTCTTCATCGGGTTCACCACTCGACTTTGAGAAGCGAGCACGACAGTAACTATGGTATCGTTTTATCGATATGGGATCGCTTGTTTGGTACCCGTAAAGAGTTAGTTCCAAAGAAAATTGGGTTGGAGTTAGTTCAAGCAGATAATTTAGTTCAACTCTTTTGCCTTGCTTTTATTACAGAACGTCGCATAGCAAGAATTTTTCATATGATTCCAAAAGGTAAGCGTTGACTAGAGAGGTGTTGTTCTACCTCTTTGCAGCTTTTATTTGTGAGATTACCCAGTTACTGATTGGGGATTACATCTCATTGTTTGTCCACTAGATTAGTGGCTCCTGTTGATGGTTGATTTTAATTCTTTTTAATAATTAATACAGTGAGATCATCCGTTTGAGGGACGTTCCTTACATATAAAACAAGTTCATTATGAATTTGCTGAATAATTTCAGCAGCAGAAAGTGTTGGGCAGCGCTTAATTATCTTACAAATCTGCTCTACGCCAAAAGGTTGTCTCTCTGGGTTTGTCCATTCGAAAAAACCATCGGTGAACGCAATGAGCATATCCCCTTGCTTGAAGCGCAGCCGGTCCCACCCCTCATAAGTGAGATCTGGGATGACCCCAATAGGTGGCCCATGGATGGGTAACTTCTGTATTCGGATACCTTTTGCTCGAAATAATAAAACCGGGCCGTGTCCTGCAGAAAGAAAAATTAGTTCCCTATTGTGCGCTTAAAGTCTTGAGTAATATTTCATTCCAGTGATCGAATTCTCTATTGCGCTTATTCAAAATTTGCAATACACCTACTGGTATTTGATTATGGGTAGTGAGTGGACAAGAAAGTATGCTATGGGTCTTGAATTTAGTTTCATTGTCAATCTACAAGATAGTCAATGCTATTATATTTTCAGCGGCCCATCACCTTGGGGTCATAGTACGAGATGTGTCACCGAGCTGAGGTATAGACGGATAAAAGGGAATTGTTTAATTAAGAAACAAGCGGTTGCAAGAATAGAAGGAGTAGACAGGCACGGAGACATCTGATCTCATACGGGTCACGATTAAAAACCGAAGAGAGGTTGTTCCCGTGCCTGTGAAGAAGATTTTACACCGGATGTTGTCGGAGATCATGCATTTAAAACGCTTGTGGACGTTGGTGTTGTTGGTGGAGACGGTCTTGGAGACGAAGCGGTTATCGGTAACCCAGCTGGGTCGGTCATTGAAGTTACCGATTCAAGAGCGCAGTGGGATACGGCGGTCGGACCGATTTATGGGGAATAAGTACGTCCAAGCCCAAAGCAAAGCGGTGTATGAGGCGTTAGTCAAGCAGCTGGTGGGAAACAAACGGCGGCCGTGGATACTGGTAGATTGGAGTCATCTACCGAACACAGACTTGTATGTATTGCGGGCGGCATTAGTGGCGCCGGGACGGGCGTTGACCCTGTATGAGACGGTCCATGCGCAATCGCAGCAGGGGAATGAGCGCGTGCAGCGAGCTTTTTTAAAGACGCTCAAGGCGTTGTTACCGGCGGCGAGTCGGCCCGTGATTATCACGGACGCCGGATTTCATAATCCCTGGTTTAAGCAAATTGTGAGTTATGGCTGGGATTACGTAGGCCGGATCCGGGGGCGAAAATCCTACCGACCGGTGGGGGAGCGGGAATGGCGGCCCTGCCGAGAATTATGGGCGCAAGCCAGTGGCCGAGCGAAGGCACTCGGAGCGGTAGAGATGTGTCGTAAGAACCCGTTAAAGAGTAGGTTCTATTTGTTCAAAGGAAAAGCCCGGGGTCGGCATGGCAAGTCGATAGCCGAATACCGTCTGGCGGCGAAGGAGCCGTGGTTGTTGGCCAGCTCCTTGTGCGGTCGTCAATCGGCCAAGCGCGTGGTGAAACTCTATCGTACGCGGATGCAGATTGAAGAAGGGTTCCGGGATTTGAAAAGTCCAGCCTATGGCTTCAGTTTTAATCTGGCCTATAGTCGTGACCCGCACCGCATTGAGGTGTTGCTGTTGATTGCGGCTTTGGCAGGCATGGTGGCCTGGGCCGTGGGTTGGCTGACAGAGCGGCAACAATTACATTATCAGTTTCAGGCCAATTCGATAAAACATCGGCGCGTGCTCTCTCTATTCTATCTAGGCTGCCAAGTGATTCGACGAAAAGTAAGGGTAATCGTAAGTGAACAAAGTATCCGTGAGGTTTTCGATGCTATCGAAAATGAAGGATGCCCCCCATGAAACAGGGCAATTTATGCGTCTATCCTACAGGTCACCGAGGGGAGCTTGTACGCACGGTAATTTTTCCTTCATAGGAAGAACTCTTGGGTTTTTCGCGTTTTTTATTTATATAGACCAATTCTGGGGTAGATCCTATAGCTGTAAGAGGGTGGTTTATTTCGAGAAGGAAAGTTCTACAATCGTAGGGAAGTAGCTGTTGTGAAATAGGACGAGACCTAGGAGCAACGAGATGGCTTTAAGCACTATCGATTTTGTCAAAGCTCGGGATACAGTAGCCGAATTGTTGGATGAGCTGGCATTAGAGGCCTATTTATTCGAGGTTGAACCACGGAATAGCCACTGGGAAGTCAAAGTGGAGTGTGCCATTACAGAAGGGTGGGAAACGGTAACCCTCTCTATTCCTAAAGAAGTACTATTGGCTAGCGCTGATGATAAGGTCATTCGTAAACAAGTACTGGAGGAGTGGCGGGCTAGGTTGGCGGCCTGCAAGATTCAGTCTTCATAGTGCTTGATTGGCGGATAAAATTTTTTCTTCCCCTTATCTTGCTCAGACTCCCATAAGGAGTTACTCTTTATCGGTTTTGTCTATTTTTCTTATCCTAAGGTCAGGCATTCGGGTGCCTATAATGATGTCTTAGGGCATAAATACGGCGAACTTAACATTTATTAATATTTTAAGTAAGTCTCCTAGGCTACCTTGAGCAAGCCATTTTCCGCAGGGCAATCTTTTGGGGTGCGAGCGCGGAGGGCAATAGAGTTATCGATCTTATGCTCGCACCTCGGCTTTCCCCCAGAGGTAGGCGAACTGGATGCCACTGCCGCTTCCGTGTTGGTTGAGCAATTCGATCGGTGTCTATTGTAATGAACGAGCGAGAAGTTGACCCTATCCGTACCGAATCGGATGCAGAACATAAGTTGGCGAGAGGAAGGCCTACTGAGCAGGCGTTGCGCCAGCAGTTTGCCAACCTGGAAGAGCGCCTAGCCCAGCAATCGGCTGAATTAGCGGCCATTAAGGCGGCGCTCAAGGAAAGTGAAGAGCGCTTTAATCAAATCGCCGCGATGACGGGAGAGTGGATTTGGGAGCAGGATGCTGAAGGGCGCTATATTTATTGTAGTGCCAGTGTCAATGCCATTTTGGGTTACCCGTGGCGGGAGTTGATCGGGCGGTTCTACGACGAATTCGTGCCCTCGGAAGATCAGCAGGCGCTACGTTTGAAATTGCGCGAAGGGGCCGAGACGGAGGAAGGTTTCCAGCGCCTCATGCGTCGTTATCAGCACCGGGATGGGCATCTTATTTTCACCGAATCAACGGCTGTGCCCCTCTTTGATGACCAACACCGCTTGCTCAAATGGCGCGGTATCGATCGAGATATTACCGCGACCCGGCAAGCCGACGAACTGGTATTCAAGCTTTCCCGAGCACTAGAGCAAAGTCCTAACGCCATTCTGATTACCGATCTCAATGGTAATATCGAATACGTGAATCCTGCCTTTACGCGATTGACCGGTTATAAGGCTGAGGAAGTGATCGGTAAAAACCCCCGCCTTTTGCAATCTGGAAAGACTTCCCTTGAGCAATATCGGCGGCTTTGGGAAACCATTACTGCGGGCCGCGAATGGCGGGATGAAATCCAGGACCGAAAAAAAAATGGGGAGCTTTACTGGGCTTTGGAGACTATTGCGCCGATTCGAAATGCCGCAAGCAACCCCACCCACTTCTTGGCTATTCAGCAAGACATCACCGAGCGGAAACGGGTTGAGGCCGCCTTGCGGGAGAGTGAAGCCCAGACCCGGCTAATCATCCAGAACGCTTTGGATGCCATTATCCTGATGGATGCCGATGAGTTAATCACCGACTGGAATCCCCAGGCTGAAAAAATATTTGGCTGGAATCGTAACGAGGTGCTGGGGTCGTCGTTGGCGGATACGATTATTCCTCCCCGCTATCGGGAAGCTCATCGGCAGGGGTTGCGGCGGTTTCTAAAGACAGGCAAGGGGCCAGTGCTAAGCAAGCGGCTTGAATTAAGCGGGCTGCACCGGGATGGCTATGAATTCCCGGTTGAGCTTACCGTGTCGCCTCTAAAGGTAGGGGATAGCTATGTATTTAGCGGCTTCCTGCGCGATCTTACCCAGCGTAAAGAAGCGGAAGAGGCCATTCGGCGGGCACGCGTAAAGCTGGCAGTGTCCCGTAATGAAATGCGGATCGCTCAGCAGATTCAAGAATCATTATTTCCTCCCGCCCCCTTGATATTGCCGACGGTAGAAATTAGGGGCTATTGCCTCCCCGCTACCCACGTGGGTGGGGATTATTTTGATTACTTTCAGTGGCAGGATGAGGCCATTGATATCGTCATTGCGGATGTTTCGGGGCATTCCGTGGGGCCGGCGTTACTGATGGCGGAGACGCGTAGCGCTCTAAAGGCGCAATTTCATTTGCATAGAACAGTGGCGGATACCCTGTCTGGCCTCAATGAGGCCCTCTACGAAGATTTGGATCGCTCTGATCATTTCATCACCATGGGCTATCTGCGCTACGATACGGTGACAGGTCAGTTAGCCTATGCCAATGCGGGTCATATTCCGCCGTTGCTATTTCGCCAAGGACAGACTTGTCGGCAACTGGATGCGGATGGATTGGTGCTAGGTGTGAAGCTAGACGTGGTTTTCGAGGAACGTTTAGTGAACTTACAGCAAGGGGATATGATTTTCCTTTACACCGATGGCATCATCGAGACCGAGAATCAAAAAGGCGAATGCTTTGGGATTGATCGTCTTTGTGATTTGCTCAATCAGCATCATCAGAGGGGATCGGAGCCCCAGGAGATTATCACCACCCTTATCGAGCGGTTGCAGGCTTTTTGTCATAGAAAAACCTTTGAGGACGATGTCACCATGGTGGTGGTGAAAATATTGTAAGCAGTTATTCTTACCGGGGCCTGTGTTTGGTAAGATTTAGAAAGTAATTTAGCTTTTATGTTGGGATCAAGATGAGTAATCCACTCCTTGAATTTACGGGCCTACCTCCATTTTCGAAGATTCAGCCTGCCCATGTGGAACCCGCGGTGGACATTTTGCTGGCGGAGGGACGGGCTTTAGTTGAGCAGCTACTTGCTAGCCGCACCGAGTATACCTGGGATACTTTAATTCAGCCATTGGAAGAGATGCAGGAGCGTCTTGACCGTGTTTGGTCTCCCGTCTCCCATATGAACGCCGTGGTCAATAGTGATGAACTGCGGCGGGTCTACAATGCTTGTCTGCCTAAACTCAGTGATTTTACTACCGAATTGGGGCAAAACGAGGGACTGTATCAGGCTTTTCAAGCTGTCGCGGAAGGGGGCGAGTATCCGAAACTGGATACCTCCCAGAAAAAGATTATTGCCAATGCCCTGCGCGATTTCCGGCTCTCGGGAGTGACCCTGTCAGCGGAAAAGAAGGCTCGCTTCAAGGCCATCCAGCAGCGGTTGGCCAGTTTGACCGCCAAGTTTGAGGAAAACCTGCTGGATGCGACCCAGGCCTGGCGTAAACACCTTACGGATGAAGCAGCGTTGGCAGGATTACCTGAGGGGGCACGGGCCCAAGCGCGTCAGGCGGCGGAACAAGCCGGTCTGGAGGGTTGGTTGTTGACCTTGGAAGCGCCCTCCTATATTGCGGTCACAACCTATGCCCACGATCGGGCGCTGCGGGAAGAAATATACACTGCTTTTGTCACCCGCGCCTCGGATCAAGGCCCCCATGGGGGACGTTGGGATAATACTCAAGTGATGGAAGAAATCTTGGCCTTGCGCCATGAAGCGGCGCAACTGCTGGGTTTTGCCAACCATGCCGAGCGCTCCCTAGCCACCAAAATGGCCGGAAGCCCTCAACAAGTATTAGATTTTCTCAACGATCTGGCCGCTCGCTCCAAGGGGGTGGCCGAAAGGGATTTTGCCGAAATCAAAGCCTTTGCCCTAGAGCAGTATGGCGTTGAGGATCTGCAAGTTTGGGATGTGGCCTATTATGGGGAAAAATTGCGGCAGCACAAATACGCCATTTCCCAGGAGGAATTGAAGCCTTATTTCCCCGCCCCGCGGGTGTTGGAAGGGCTATTTACCATTGTGCACCGACTCTATGGCCTGGAGATTCAGGAACGAAAGGATGTGGATATTTGGCATCCCGAGGTGCGTTTTTTCGATATTTTCGATGATAAGGGGGAACTGCGCGGGCAGTTCTATCTTGATCTTTATGCCCGCAGCAACAAGCGGGGAGGCGCATGGATGGACGATTGTTTGTCCCGCAAGCGCCAGGGAGAGCAACTCCAAATTCCAGTGGCCTATTTAACCTGTAACCTGACTCCACCGGTGGGTGGTAAACCAGCCCTGTTCACCCATAATGAGGTGATCACCTTGTTTCACGAGTTTGGCCATGGATTGCATCACCTGCTCACCAAGATTGATTATCCTAGTGTGGCCGGGATTAGCGGTGTGCCCTGGGATGCAGTGGAGTTGCCTAGCCAGTTCATGGAAAATTGGTGTTGGCAACGAGAGGCGCTGGACTTCATTGCCCGCCATTTTGAGACCAATGAACCTCTCCCTGAGGAATTATTTGAGCGCATGTTGGCCGCTAAGAATTTCCTTTCGGGGATGACGATGGTGCGCCAGTTAGAATTTGCCTTGTTTGATTTTCGTTTGCACTTGGAATATGAGCCCGCTAAGGGTGCCCCCATTGATGAGTTACTGCAAGAGGTACGGGAACAGGTCGCTGTTGTCAAACCTCCGCCCTTTAACCGTTTTGCCCATAGCTTTAGCCATATTTTTGCGGGTGGCTATGCCGCCGGTTACTATAGCTATAAGTGGGCTGAAGTGCTGTCGGCAGACGCTTTTTCCCGCTTCGAAGAAGAGGGAATTTTTAACCAGCAAGCAGGGCGGGCTTTCATGGCGAGCATCTTAGAGCAGGGGGGGACCCGTGAGCCTATGGAATTGTTTATCGAATTTCGGGGACGTGAGCCGACCATTGATGCTCTGCTCCGCCATAGTGGTCTCGCCGCCTGATGCCTAAGCTGAAAATTGCCACCTGGAATGTCAACTCCTTGCGGGTGCGGCTGCCCCAGGTGATGGATTGGCTAGAGGCTCACCAGCCCGATATTTTGGCGCTGCAGGAAACAAAACTGAGTGATGGCGAATTTCCCCAGGAGGCGTTTGGGGATATGGGTTATCGGGCAGCGTATTCGGGCCAGAAAACCTATAATGGGGTCGCTATCCTTTGCCGCCAAGAACCCCAGGATATCATGACCGATCTCCCTAATTTGGAAGATCCCCAGCGGCGTATTCTGGGAATTAGCCTGGGTGATATTCGCTTGCTGAATCTCTATGTTCCCAACGGCAGTGAAGTGGGATCAGAAAAATATGCCTATAAGTTAGACTGGTTGGCGCGGGTAAAAGACTATTTACAGGAGGCTTTGGCTGAGTATCCTAAGCTCATTGTCTTGGGTGATTTTAACGTGGCCCCAGGGGACGGGGATGTCCATAATCCTGAAATCTGGCACGAGACTATTCTGTGTAGTACTCCAGAGCGGGAAGCATTAGGGGAAATTCTCGATTTAGGGTTCCAGGATAGCTTTCGTTTGTTTGAGCAGGAAGGGCAATCCTTTAGTTGGTGGGATTATCGAGGAGGGGCTTTTCGCCGAAATTGGGGATTGCGTATTGATCTGATTTTAATTAGCAAAGAGTTAGTGCCAAAGTGTACAGAGTGCGTTATTGATAAAGAACCCCGCCGTTTAAAGCGCCCCTCTGATCATGCCCCGGTCATCGCAACTTTTGCTTAACGTAACTCGCGAAGTTTCATCTTTAAATTAGCCTTTTAGTTATCTTCCCTCCGTGGGTGCCCAAAATCAAAGCGAACTAGGCGCAGAGTTAAAAACCTGGGTAAATCGCCTTTGCCAAAAAAACTTTGGCGGAGCCGGCGAGCTGCTTCGCGAAGCGGCGGAAAGAAAGGCGAAACAACTCAACAAAGTACGCAAGGAATTGGAACAGCTCACGGAAGAAACTGTGAGTAGTTTTCGGCTTGCGGGTGATGCCCACAGCAATAATTATGCTTTTGGCCAGGCGTTGGAAGTGTATGAGCGGGCATTGGAATATGTATCGAGAGAGCTTACTCCCCATTTATGGGCAGTCGTCGTGACCCAAGTGGGAAAAGCATACCATGAGCTGGGCATTCGAATTGAAGGAGTAGCGCTGCATTATCATTTTTCGGCTGCGGTGGAGAGCTACCGGCGGGCATTGGAGGTCCAGACTCAGGAACATTTGCTCCAGGATTGGGCGCGAACCCAAACCCATTTGGGGACGGCTTTGCGGGAGCAAGGGGTCCGGCTGGGGGGAGAGGCCGGGTGGCGGCTGTTAGAGAAGGCGGTGGCGGCCTATCGGCAGGCGCTAGAGGTACAAACCCGGAGGCATCTGCCCCAGGATTGGGCCTGGACCCAGACCCATTTGGGGACGGCTTTACGGGAGCAAGGGGTCCGGCTGGGGGGAGAAGCGGGGCAGCGGCTGCTAGAGGAGGCCATAGCGGCCTACCGGCGGGCACTGGAGATCCAGACTCAGGGGCATCTGCCCCAGGATTGGGCGCGAACCCAAACCCATTTGGGGACGGCTTTGCGGGAGCAAGGGGTCCGGCTGGAGGGAGAAGCAGGGCAGCAGCTGCTAGCGGAGGCAATAGCTTCTTACCGGCGGGCATTGGAAGTGCAGACCCGGGGAGAGCTATCCCAGGATTGGGCCTGGACCCAGACCCATTTGGGGACGGCTTTGGGGGAGCAAGGGGTCCGGATAGAGGGGGAGGCCGGGTGGCAGCTACTAGAAGAGGCGGTGATTGCCTACCGGCAGGCGTTAGAGGTACAAACCCGGGGGCATCTGCCCCAGGATTGGGCTTGGACCCAGACCCATTTGGGGACGGCTTTGGGGGAGCAAGGGGTCCGGTTAGGGGGAGAGGCTGGACAGCGGCTGCTGGAAGAGGCAATAGCTTCTTACCAGGGGGCATTGGAGGTGCAGACACCTGAGACTCTTCCCGGGTATTGGATCCAAGCTCAATATCATTTAGCCCAGACTCATTTAGCGCTTGAAACCTGGTCTGAGGCAGCGGCAAGCTTTGCCCGGTTACTCCAGGTGTCCCCCGATAATGGGGAGGCCTACTATGCGGCCAGTGTGCTCTACCACGAGAAATTGTTGGCTTTTGAGGAGGCTTTTTCCCTTAGCCAGCAATGGCTCAATTCTCATCCTGAAGACCTGGAGGCCCACAGCCAATTGGCGGAACAGTGTTTCACGACCGGTCGTTTTGCCGAGGCTGTTGAGCATTTTGCCAGGCTTTTGGCAAACCCTGAGCTTGATCCCCAGATCAAGATTCCGCTACAGGCTTTTGAGATTGCGGCGCTGTTAGGTTTGAATCAAAAGGCGGTGGTTCCACAAAAATTCAAGGGCCTATGTGTAGCCATTGCCCACCAGCCTGAGGATTTTTCCCTTGAGTGGACATTTGGAGGTAGCAAATACTTTATCGCTCAGGCTGAACAGTTAAGCCCTTACCGTGCCTGGCTTTTGGAACTTTTCGCCGCCTTAGAAGAGAAGAACCGAAACGCTATCTTAAGTTGCCTTGGAGAGGATGTAGAGCAGGTTTCGAGTACAGCCCAAAGCCAGCCCTCCTAGGTGATGACCATTTGTCAAATCACGGGTAGACTCCGCTTCCATGAAATACAAAGACCTGCGTGATTTTATCACCAAGCTAGAAGCAGAAGGGGAACTGAAGCGGATTGCCGTGGAGGTTGACCCCCACCTGGAGATGACCGAGATCTGCCATCGGGTACTCCATGCGGGGGGGCCGGCCTTGCTATTCGAGCGCCCCAAGGGCGCCTCGATGCCGGTGCTTGGCAATTTATTTGGGACCTCGCGGCGGGTGGCCTTGGGCATGGGGGAGGACTCGGTGGCCGCCTTACGGGAAGTAGGCAAACTCCTTGCTTTTCTTAAGGAGCCCGATCCGCCCCGGGGCATGAAGGAAGCCTGGCGAACTCTCCCGATTTTTAAAAAAGTACTGGATATGGCGCCCAAAGTCGTGCGCTCCGCTCCTTGCCAAGAGGTAGTCCTTGAAGGTTCCCAGGTGGATTTAGGTCGACTGCCTATCCAGACCTGTTGGCCAGGTGATGCTGCCCCTTTGATTACCTGGGGATTGGTGGTGACCAAAGGGCCCTATAAAGAACGGCAGAATATGGGCATCTATCGCCAACAAGTGTTGGGTCCTAATCGGGTCATCATGCGTTGGCTGGCTCACCGTGGCGGGGCGCTGGATTTTCAAGCTTGGCAACAGGCCCATCCCGGCGAACCTTTTCCGATAGCGGTCGCTTTAGGGGCAGACCCGGCGACTATCCTGGGCGCCGTGACTCCGGTACCGGATACCTTGTCGGAATATGCCTTTGCGGGATTGTTGCGGGGGTCTAAAACCGAACTGACCCGTTGTCTGGGGAGTGAGTTGCAGGTTCCTGCTAGCGCTGAGATCGTGTTAGAAGGTTATTTAAAGCCAGGCGATGACGCTGATGAAGGTCCATTCGGCGATCATACCGGGTACTACAACGAGGTAGAACGTTTTCCCGTATTTACCATTGAGCGTCTTACCCATCGGCGTGATCCTATTTACCACAGCACCTATACGGGGCGTCCCCCCGATGAGCCTGCTATTTTGGGGGTAGCCTTAAATGAGGTATTTACCCCTATTTTGCAAAAGCAGTTTCCAGAGATTGTGGATTTTTATTTGCCTCCTGAAGGTTGTTCTTACCGGCTCGCCGTGGTGACCATGAAGAAGCAATATCCTGGGCATGCGAAGCGGGTTATGTTGGGGGTTTGGTCTTTCCTTCGCCAATTTATGTATACCAAATTTGTGATTGTCACAGACCAGGATATCAATGCCAGGGACTGGAAGGATGTGATTTGGGCTATGACGACCCGCATGGATCCAGCACGAGATTGTGTGATGATTGAAAATACGCCCATTGATTATTTGGATTTTGCCTCTCCCGTTTCGGGACTCGGTTCCAAGATCGGCTTTGATGCCACCCATAAATGGAAGGGTGAAACCCAGCGTGAATGGGGCCAGCCTATCGTCATGGATGAAGCAGTCAAGCGGCGAGTTGACGAGATATGGGATCGCTTAGGCTTCTGACATTCCCCGCCCTTCGGGCGAGGGTTCTTGAATCGCTCCAAGAACTTCCTGTTGTTTACTAATCCTCCGCCCAAAGCCCCTTCCTTCAGGGAGGGGATGTAGGGCGGTTCTGTTCGTGTATAATGTTCTTTGTTGGTTGTGCTGTTGCTGCACATCTCCTCCTGTCTAGTTTTAAGCGGGGGCAGGGTTGAAGTAAGTGGCTTTCCAGAGGCCATGCGCTCGGGCATGGGCGTCCGCGCTAGGGAATCCTCTTCCTTAAAGGGAGAGGTGGATGTCAAAAACTGATCTAAGAAACGTTATGACCAATACTCCGTGGGATGCCCGCCTTGCCGCCTTAATCGTTCGGCCACTTTGTAACAGTTGGGTAACACCTAACCATTTGACAACCTTGCGGTTGGTGACAGGGCTTGGGGCGGCGTTATGTTTTGGGAGCGGTGAATGGCTCAACCTAGCTGCCTGGTTGTGGGTGATGTCTACCTTTCTCGATCATACCGACGGTGAATTGGCGCGCATGAGTGGTAAGCAATCCCGAGGAGGTCATTTCTATGATCTGGTGACGGATGCGGTGGCCACCATTGGCTTATTCATTGGTATTGGCTGGGGCCTCACCAGTTCCCACCTGGGGGAATGGACTCCCCTGATGGGCGGGGTAGCAGGGATTGCCATCGCTATCATTTTTCATTTTCGTAACGAAATAGAGCAGCAGTCTGGGAAGGTAGCGACGAAACAACCCGGTTTTGCAGGTTTTGAGCCTGAAGATACCTTATATTTGCTACCGCTGATTACTTGGTTAGATGGCTTAATTTTATTTCTCCTAGCAGCGACCTTAATTACGCCTATCATCGCTATTGTGGTAGGGTGGCAATACCTTACTCAGCCCCATAAGATGTAGCTTAGGCACGAATTATGCGTAATAGTTTTATGGGAACGGCAATCACTATAATAAATTTCAAAGCGTCAGTGGTTTTGGGCTGAGTTGCAGTTGGTTGATTGTGGGTGCTAAGGTGCTTACTGCTCTGGGGGTAAAATCGAAAATGTCATGCTTTCTTAGCAAAAAAATAGAACGTCGCCGAAATCCGAGAAAGCGGGCTGGGGTTAGGGTTTATTTATCCTGGCCAGGACAGCAGCCACAGCGTTGCCAGGTGATCAATCTCAGTGTGACGGGAGCATTTGTCGAAGTCGGGCCGTTACGAATTCCTGAAGATAGGATTATCAAATTGGTTTTTGTGCTCTCGGCAGACTCCTTGATTAAGATGCACCATCTATCCGCTACGGTGGTGCACCGTTCTCAGGAAGGGATTGGGCTGATGTTTCAGCAATGATTCTCGGTCCCATTCCTGAGTGAGGAAATTCCGATTTAGGGTCCGGCTGAATTTTAATGGGCCTGGTTACGCCTGTCCCCAGTTCAGTAGGGCTCCTTCTAATGGGAACCACTGTCGATAGATTGCCCGTCGACCTCCTTGAGGGTGTCTAGGCGGATGGTTTCGCCTGAACCCAACACTGCAAACTCCTCTTGATGCTTGGTGTAAATATCAGCAATTGTATCCAGCGTTTCAATGATTTTGCCATCAGCGGTTTGGTAAACGATTCGGCACCGTTTGCTAAGCGTGGCGAGTGCTTCAAGGTGATCATGACAATTGCAGTTTATGGGGACATAATCGGTCATGTTTATACGCCCTCGTAATAGAAGTTCTTCAGGTTATGCTAAGGGCTTGTATTTTAGTCGGCGCCGTGATGAAAGAACAGAGCGTTCAGGAAAATGGGCGTCAAAATTTGATGGGCCTTTGCCTTTTGAGGCCGCTTCCCCATACAAAATATGGTAATTCAGGATAAACATTGCTGCATTCCATGATTGGCCGGGCATGCCCATGGGTTTTCCTGTTTCGCCATGAAACCACTCGTTGAATTGCCATTCATTGACTTGATGGCTTGCTGCTACCTTAAGCAGGGTTTTTCTGGCCTTTCCCCCCATCCCTAACCGGGCGAGGAGTAGGACCCAGAAGCTACCAATAAAAGGCCAAATACCCCCATTATGGTATTGATAGGGATAATTCTGTTGGTGGCGTTGCATATAAGTGCGCCAGAGGGGATTTTCTTGGTGGATGGGTATCCCGACTACCCGCACCGGAAACGGATGATCGATACCAAGCTTGCTGAGGGCAGCATGAATTTCTTTGCGCCATCGTGAATCTTCAGGCAAGTTGAGTAGCAACGCTAGGATGTTGCCGAACACGTCGATTTCCTCGCCCCAGAAGGAAAAGTTTATGAAGCTAAGATAGGTTTGCCGGGAGTTGCATTTATTTCGAATATAATGGGCTAAAAGACGGGCGCGGCGATGTTTGATGAACTGCTGCCGAAAGGGGAAAAACAGGGCATTGAAATAATAGTGAGTCTGCTCTAGGCAGGGCAATTGGTAGAGTTTTTTGACATAAAACCACAGAGCGTTGGTATATAGCACAAAACCTGATCTGGGCATAATGTCTGCCCAGTCACTCGCTTCATTTTGCTGTAGTAGGAAAAAAGTTTGATGCTCTTGGCACAGGAGCCAGTTAAGCGCCCTTTGCACCGCCGTGTTGAGTTCTTCTCCTAGTTTGATTTCAGGCCGGTGTTGGTCCACATAGTTCAGGGCGATTAGCCACCAGAGGGTGGCATCGATACAGCCTGAGTACCAAAAATCCACCTCCTTGAGGTCCGGTTTAACATATTTGGGAATTTGACCATTGGGCGCTTGATGCTTGGCTAGGGTGAGCAGGCCATTAACAGCAGTTCCGATTAAGTCAGGCTGTCCCGAGGCGATTAACCCCAAGGTGCAGATGGCCGCATCTCGTCCGAAGATTGCGGTGTAATGCCGATTGGAGGCTTTTTCAGTAGGTGTACATGCCATGATTCCCGCAGGGGCGGAGTTACGGCGTAACAGTGCTAGGGAATATTGATAGCATTGTTCTAGAAGATCTTCTGTCCTGCGATGCTCCGGGTTTAAAGGTGGCATCCTGTCTTCGCTCCTTATTTTTTCCTTATAGGCGCTTTCATGAGTCTGCGGATAAGTTAGGTGAGGGGGGCCTAGAATTTGGTTTGGCGAAGGCTATACTTGATTTTTGTATTTTAAATGACTCCATAAGCTTTAAAAGTAAAAATTTTCGGGGGAAAAATAACATGAAGCGATTAGCCTTCTATACCATTGGGTTTGCCTGCCTCGCCTTTGGGATAGCTACCCCGGGTTGGGCTGAGGAGACTCGTTGTATTTCTATTAGCGGGGCGATTGCCGGGAGCATCGTTGGACCCACTTCTGTGCTGGGCACAGTCACCGGCTCCCTTCAAGGAGCCACCCAGGCGACCATTACTAAGCAGGAAAAGGGCGAAGACAGAGTAGATTTGGAGCTAAAACATATTTTTGTGACGGAAAGCCGCGATACTCTTCAGACCAGGGATAAAGCCCTGTGGATTCCTATACCTGGCAGGAGTGGGGTGTACCACATGAGTACCCAATATAAGGTGACCGGGGGCACGGGAAGGTTTGCTGAAGCTACAGGGACCTTTAAGAACCACGGAGAGGCGGATACCCATCAGGGTCTAGTGACCCTGGCTTATAGTGGTCAAATCTGTGGTGTTGCGCCATAGGGGCTGGAGAGAGCCGAATAGCGGATTTTTATGAAGGGTTTAGAATCCAGTCTACGGCTTCTTCAATATTATTTTGGAGAACGGTGCCAGGCGGCTGGATAGTGGCCTCGTCGCCAGGACGGTACTTGCCGGTTTTCACCAGTACGGCTTGGAGGCCTGCTTTCAGCGCCCCTTCCACGTCGGCTTTAGCATCATCGCCGACCATGACTGTTTCCTGGGGGAGGCACCCGAGACTTTCCACCGCACTGTGAAAAAATTCTTTTGCCGGTTTGCCTAGGATGATCCCTTGAACATTTGCGGCATACTCCAGGGCTCTAAGGAAGGGACCTGCATCCAAGCTTAACCCCTCGGCTTCTTGGAAATAACGATTATTTCCCACCGCCAGCAAGGGCGCTCCAGTAAGCAGCACCCGGAAAGCCCCATTCAGTCGGGGGTAAGTAAAGGCGTGGCCGGCATCTCCGAGCACCACGGCGTTGGGTTCGGTTTGGGGAAAATCGGCAAATTCCGGCGTTAAGTCGGGATGGATCACCAGGTAGGGGCGGAGTTGATGGGTTTCTAAATAACGGCGAATCGCCAAGGGTGCAGTGAAAATTTCATCGACTGAAATGTCAAATCCCATAGCCCTGAGCTTGCTATGGATGGTGCGTCCCGTACTGCGGGAGGTATTGGTTAGATAGCGCACCGGTAACCCGGACTTCCTCAGTCGCGTCAGTGCCTTGAGTGCTCCAGGTACTATCTGTTCACCCACATAAAGGACACCGCTTAAGTCAAGCAGAACGCCTTTAATCATTGCATGCCCTCATACTTAGCCTGGATTTTTCACCACCAAGACACAAAGGACACGAAGGTGAAGGAACCTCAGTCAGTTGGGAGAGACTAATGGAGATGTTCATCTCTAATGAAGTAAATTGTTCTAATGCATCTAAGTTTATGATTTCTTTGTGACTTTGTGGTGATCTCATGAATTGTCCGGGTTAGCGCTTCAAATAAGCCCGAGCGCAGAAGGTCACCAACTCCCTAAGAATGCGCTCTAAAGCCCGGTTTAGGGCGATGACTCCGCCGTAGGGTCCCTCTTCAGGGGCAGGTTCCCGGGCCTCAAAAGTCTGACTAGCAATTTCTTCCCCCTTGGCAAGGTCAATGAGTCGAGCACGAAGCACCAGGTGACTTTGGCTGGGCTGGCCTGAGAAATCTTGTACCAGACGGAG
The DNA here is from genome assembly GCF_000024725.1 of Nitrosococcus halophilus Nc 4. NCBI lineage: Bacteria > Pseudomonadati > Pseudomonadota > Gammaproteobacteria > Chromatiales > Chromatiaceae > Nitrosococcus > Nitrosococcus halophilus. The sequence goes on from NC_013960.1 coordinate 478,258, forward strand.
GATTTCTGTATCTAATCTTAGTTCAGCCAGTATCCGAGTGTCATCGGGGGCGATACTTTGGAAATGTCCGCTGGCCTCCAAGGCATTAACGAGAATCGGCTTTAACATACGCTCCGGGGTGTCAACCCACTGGTTGCGACTAAAGTAATCCAGCTCATAGGGTTTGCGGGTATAGGCGATCTGGGAGGTGCCATAGCCGGCTGCCGCCTGGGGCGTGGAGACTAGCAAGGTTAATGGGGTGGGAGCAGCGGTTGTTTGGGGGGGAAGTTGGGGCGCTAGGAGGTAAGTGCGAACGGGACCGGGCTGCTTTGGGGACAAGGTACAGCTAGAAAGGATGACGACCATGATTAAGCACAACCCTCGGTAGGGTAGTTGGCGCCTTGATGGGGAGAACATGGGTTATTCTCCTGGTCCAAGTTGATTAGGGGGAGAACCAAATAATAGGGTGCGAGGATTTTGTTCCACTTGTTGGCTAAAGCGTTCCAGGTTGCGGGTGACACGGTCAAAGTCATTTAGCAGTTGATCGATGCGGGGTAAGGTACTTTGAGTGAATAGTCGAAACCCTTGCTCTCCGTCCCGGAGCAAGGTTTCCAAGCCCTCGGCTGTTTTCTCGATGGGACGTAAACTGCGCGAGGCTTGTTCTACCAGAATAGGAAGCTGTTTGCTGGCTTTTGCCCCGGCTTCCAGAATGGTCACTAAGTCTTCAACTGCGGTTTCTAGCTGGGATCCGTGCCCTGCAAGGCGTGCCGTGAGGTGCTCGGTATTGTGGAGTGTTTTTCTCAGCGCCTGCTGGTTTTCTTGATTAGCCGCTAAATCCGCTAGGACTTTGCTGAGACGTTCAGTGTTGCGTAGGGTTTCAGCAAGGGCTTGCTGGTTTTGCTCGATGAGTACGGTGTTAACGCTTTGGGCGATGCGGCTCAGGTCCCCGGCCACTCCTGTCAGTTCAGTCAATAATTTGGTGAGTGCCGTATCGAGCCGCATGAGCAGGGAAGGTCCCGTCTGGATCACGGGATGCGATTGGCCTTTCTCCGCCTGGAGGGTAGGGGAGTCTTGAGTTCCCCCCGTCAGTTCCACATAGGCAATGCCGGTGAGGCCATTGGAGGCCAGGATAGCGATGGTGTCTTCTTTGATGGGAGTGCCTTGCTCGATAGCCAGGGTTAGGCGGACCCGTTCAGGATTTTGTTTATCCAGTTCAATGGCCTCAACTTGTCCAACGTCCACCCCCCGGTATTTCACCGCGGCATTCATGTTAAGCCCGGCCACCGATTCCCGCATATAAGCCAGGTAGGTTTGGTAATTTTTGGTTGCGGGCGCCGCGCTGAGCCAGAAAATTATAGCCGTCAGGGCAGTCGCCAGCAGGATGGTAAAGAGGCCAACTAAAATGTAGTTTACTTTTGTGTCCATGCGCTCTCCTGGGCAGTACGACCCCGAGGCCCCTTAAAGTAGGCCTGGAGCAGGCGATGTTCCGAGCGGGCCAGTGCCGCCACAGTATCTAGGCCTAGAAGTGTTTTCTCTCCCAGAAATGCGGCCCGGTCGGCGATCCGCCATAAAGAATCCAGATCATGGGTAACGAGCACCACAGTGAGATCAAGGGAAGCCCTCAGCTCAAGGATGAGTTCATCTAAGGCCGCAGCGCTTACCGGATCTAAACCAGCGCTGGGTTCGTCCAGAAATAACAGTTCTGGATCTAACACCAGTGCCCGTGCCACGGCCACTCGTTTGATCATACCGCCGGAAAGCTCTCGAGGATATCGGCATGCCGCTTCTAGGGGGAGGCCCACCAACTTAATTTTATGCAGTGCCAGTTCGGTAATGAACCGGGAGGAGAGCTGGGTGTGTTCTTTTAGAGGGAGGGCAACATTTTCCAACACCGTGAAGGAGCTAAAGAGGGCTCCTTGCTGAAACATCACCCCAAAACGGGCTTGAAGGCGTGCCGCGCGGGCCTCATCCAGCTCTCTCAGTTCTTCCCCGAAAACCCGGATGGAGCCTGCCGAGGGCGAGGTTAGCATGATAATTTCCCTCAGCAGTGTAGATTTGCCGGAGCCGCTTCCCCCTACAATGGCAAAGATCTCGCCCCGGTAGACCTCCAAGCTAATCTTCTTGTGGATCAATGCTTCGCCAAAACGGGTTTCCAGATTTTGGATTTGAATGACGGTTTTTTGGGTCTTGGCCATCTTAGATTCCAAGCCAGCTAAAGAGGATGGAAAACGTAGCGTCGGCAATAATCACCAGAAAGATGGCCTGGACCACGCTGGTAGTCGTATGTCGGCCTACGCTTTCGGCACCGCCGCCCACACGGAAGCCTTGGTAGCACCCCACGGTCGCTATAATGACGGCAAAGACAGGAGCTTTTCCCACCCCGATTAAAAAGGAGGAGAGGGGAACCACCTCCGGGATACGTTGGGCGAATTCCCGGAATTCCACCTCCAACAGGGCCTGGGACATCACCATTCCACCAAAGATACCCACCATATCAGCAAATACGGTCAATAGGGGCAGGGCCAATACCAGTGCAAAAATCTTGGGTAAGACCAATTGTTCCATGGGGGGGATACCTAGGGTGCGTAGAGCATCGATCTCTTCGGTGACCTGCATGGTCCCGATTTGGGCGGTGAAAGCTGAACCGGTCCGGCCGGCAATAATGATGGCAGCCATCAGGGGGGCGAGCTCCCTAACCATTGTGAGGGTGACCAACTCCACAATAAAGATATTGGCGCCATAAGCGCGGAGTTGGATACCCCCCTGATAGGCAAGGACGACGCCCACCAGAAAAATCAGAAGACCCACAATGGGAAGCGCATTGATTCCCGCAGTTTGCAGGTTACTCAGGAAAGGGCGCCAGCGAATCCGGGAAGGGTGGGCCATGCTGCGGAGGAAATAGAGGAGGGTTTCCCCAATAAACGCTAAAAATGATAAGGCCTCTTCCACGTGGGCCCAGCTCAAGCGGCCTATTCTCTCCAATATGCCAGGCGGGGGGGCGGTGGTGAGCTGTTGGCTAGTGCTGCCGCCTTGAACGAGGCGCAACAATTTCTGCTGTTCCTGTCCCAGTCCTTTGCAGGGGATGGGCCGGGTTTGTTGCTCGAGATCGGCAAGGAGACGTTGCAACAACCAAGCGCCGCCTGTATCCATTTGGGTGATGCCGCTCGCATCTACCGCGTGCACGGGAGGGTGCGATTGGGAGAGAGGCAGGGTTTGTTCTAGCTGACTGATGCCATAGAGGGTCCAAGTGCCCAAACAACGTAAGGTGGAGGTAGCTGGATCGTATTCGATACGGGCAGGATTGGCGGCGGTTTCAGGTTTCATGGTGGCATTGCCCATCGAAAAGCATGGGATTTATCAGAGCACTAAAGGGCCATGGCGCAGTTGTCTAATTGAGGGCTTTAATCTCTAATATTTTAGAAAGTGTTTTAGTCATCCCGATATTCGCCACAATTCCAGCACCGGTCAAACTGCCCTTCCAATAATTCGCCACAATGGAGACAAGTCCACGGTCGTTGATCTTCTTCAGCCCCCTTTAAAAGCCGGGAAGCCTCCCTGTAGCGTTTCTCCTCAGTCAGCCAAAGTTCTGGCCAACATTCCGTGGGAGGCAGTTCACCGGCTGCACCGCTAAGGCTTTCATTTTTGATGACACAATCAATGCCGTGGGACTCCAATAAATTTTGGAAATGCCTCACTAGCAAAAGATTGGGCGCACTATAAATCAGTTTCAAAGCCCCATCCTTAGAAGCTGTTGGAAAACTTTGAGGACAGCGTAGGGTGTGCAGAGCGCAGCGATGCGCACCATGGAAAGGGGGACCAACGAACAGCGGTGATGTGCCCCTTCCCTATGGGCATCCTTCGCAGGTCCTAATGTGCTCCCGGCGAAGCGGTGGGTTTCGCTACGCTCAACCCACCCTACCCATAAAGGTATTTTCCAACAGCTTCTTAGCATTCAAGTTAGCTGAACATCAATAGACCAAAATATCGATACCCATCATTAAAACCTAAGTCAATGATTTTAAGGGGAGCGTCTTTTCCGGGTTGAGTATCCCTCGGGGATCGAATTGGGCCTTAAGGCGTCCCATCAGGTTTAGGGTGGTGGCATCGATCTCTCGAGCCACGAAATCCCGCTTTTCCAACCCTATTCCATGTTCCCCAGAAAGGGAGCCATTGAGACTTAAAACCAACTCAAACACCCGTTCTAGACATTTTCCCGCCCGTTCCATCTCGAGAGGATCATCAGGATTGATCAACAGATTAACATGAATATTACCATTACCTGCATGGCCAAAATTGACAATGGTGATGGCAAATTCTCTAGCCAGGCGCTCGAGGCCCCCAATCAGTGCAGGCAGATGGGAGACGGGGACCACCACATCTTCATTGATCTTTTTGGGCGCCAGGGTCCGCAGAGCAGGCGAAAGGGCTTTGCGGGCGGACCATAATTGGGCAACCTCTTGGGGAGTGTGGGCGGCAACAATCTCTAAGAGTCCAGCATTGTCAGCCGCTTTCTTGAGTTGAGTGACGGCCTCTTCCATCGCTGCTGCAGGACCATCCACTTCAATCATGAGCAGTGCGCCCGTCCCCCCAGGCAAGGTTGCGCCGCCTTGCGCTTGGGCTAAGGTTACGGCTTGGCGGTCCATGAATTCCAGTGCGCAGGGGGTGAGCGGTTGACTCATCAGCGCCGCCACTGCCTGCCCTGCGCTTTCTGTATCCCGGTAGGCGGCGCGGAGGGTTTGTTTCGCTTCGGCTAAGGGCGTTAATTTGAGCGTTGCCTCGGTAATAATGGCAAGGGTACCTTCAGAGCCGATCAGAAGGCGGGTGAGATCGTAGCCGACGACTCCTTTAGTGGTATAGCCGCCGCAGCGAATCTCCTCTCCGGCACCGGTAACGGCTCGAAGACCAAGCACGTTTTCCCGGGGGGTCCCATATTTTACCGCCCGTGGACCTGCTGAATTGTAAGCTAGATTGCCGCCCACAGTGCAGAAAGCCGCACTGGTCGGGTCAGGAGGCCAGAAAAATCCCCGTTGCTCGGCCGCCATTTGGACCTCTTGGTTGGTCACGCCAGGTTCCACGACCATCGCTCGGTTAGCGGGGTCGACAAGGTGGATGCGATTCATGCGCTCTAAGGAAAGGACTAGGCCACCATTGATTGGAACTGTGGCTCCCGTAGTCCCGGTGCCCCGTCCTCGGGGAGTAAGGGGGACCCGGGCATGGTTGCATAGGCGGATAATGTCGCGGATTTCCTTAGGGGTGAGGGCAAAAACTACCCATTGGGGTAAGGCATGCCGGCGGCTATTGTCATAGCCATAGGGCCAACAGTCAGCCGGATCGAAGCGAACCCGCTGTTCATCTACGATCTGAACAAGGTTCGTCAGAAATTCCTGGGGAGTGACAGGAGAGCTATTCAAGATCAGTTTCGGGTAAATACTCAAAGATTTTGACGACCCGTTGCACCCCCTTGGTATGGCTGGCCACGGTAGTGGCTAGCTCAGCTTCACGAGCGGTGACGAGCCCCATGAGGTAAACCGTACCCCGCTCGGTAACCACTTTAACTCGAGTAGGGTCAAGCCCTTTCTCAGCAGCTATTTTGGTTTTGACTTTGGTGGTGATCCAGGAGTCGTTAGAACGGGATACCAGGGAGCTGGGAGCCAGAATATCTAGTTCATTATAGATTTGCTTGATATGGGGAAGCGGCTGGATAAGTTCTGTGGCTCTTTTTTTGAGTTCCTGGTTAGGGGCTTCCCCCGTTAATAACACCATTCCATTATAACTGGTGACATTGATATGAGCACTGTCATGGAGGACCTGGTCGTTCCGAAGCGTTGCACTGGCCTTAAGCTCGATGCTTTGATCATCGATGACGGTACTGAAAGTGCGGCGGTCGTAAGCGGCAGAAATACCGGTTGCTGCCCCAGCGACGACCCCTGTAGCGACGACGGCAGCACAGCCTTGAAAAAGTAATGCGAAACAAAAGAGCAAAACGGTGAGACAGGATTTCATGAATTATTTCTCCGGCCACAGACTGTGATCAAGTAGGTCGCATAGACAGTGAAGCACGAGCAAGTGTACCTCCTGGATGCGTGCGGTATTGTGGGCGGGTACGCGGATTTCCACATCCTGTGCTGTCAGTAAAGGCGCAATTTTACCGCCGTCGCCCCCCGTCAAGGCAATGATCTTCATCTCCTGGGTATGAGCTGCTTCGATTGCGCGAACCACATTGGTGGAGTGACCACTGGTGCTTATCGCCAGCAGAAGGTCCCCTTTACTGCCTAAGGCTTCGACCTGGCGAGCAAAAACAATATCATAATGATAATCATTAGCAATAGAGGTAATCGCAGAAGTATCGGTGGTCAAGGCGATGGCAGGCAAACCGGGACGTTCCCGCTCAAAGCGGTTGATCAGTTCCGAAGCAAAGTGCTGAGCATCCGCAGCGCTACCGCCATTACCACAACTTAAGATTTTGTGCCGGTGTTGGAGGCTGTCCAATAGGTGTTGAACAGCGCGCTCGATAGGGGGAGCTAGGGAGCTCATGGCTGATAATTTAAGTTGGGCACTGTTGAAGAAATGTTGTTCAATGCGTTCTCGGGCGTTCATCATGGCCTTGGCGGAAGTTGTCAGGTATTGTGGGCTAGTCTGGGGGGCACAGGTTTATTTTCCGTCCATGAAATAAAGGGGTAGTCAATCACCCCTTATCCTTCGGCACCCGCCCTGGATTTTTCTGATTACTCTAATCGAAAGGCATCCTGCAACCAAACAATGTCATTGCTTCCCTGCAGAGGAGTGATTCCGACGACATCAAAGCGGCAGGGCTTATTGTGGGTTCCTCCGGCTTGTTGTAAATAGTGTTGTGCGGCTGCAATGAGGCGGGCCTGCTTAGTGGGCGTAATACTATCTATGGCACTCCCAAAGCGCCCCTTGCGGCGGCAGCGTACCTCAACAAAGACCAAATGTTCTCCGTCTTCCATGACTAGATCGATCTCGCCGAGACGGCAGCGATAATTGCGTTGGGCCAGGCGCAGGCCCTGGGTCTGAAGGTAATGGCAGGCTAATTGTTCTGCCTGTTGTCCCTGATCGTGGCGAGAGCTTCGGGTCATGGTTGAGAGGTAGGGTTAGCCGTAGGTTGGGGTCGTCCTTTTTTAAACTGAGCCCAGTTCAACTCACGCCGCAAGCGCTGCTCAGCGTCCATACGCAGTCTGCCTGTAGCCCCCTCGAAAGTCATATCCGGAACCCGATAAAGGGCATTTAAATGAGGGATGATTCGATAAGCATCGGAACCCAGGGCGTAGAGACGCTTCAACCGCTCAAAATGCTCTGGGTAAACGGCGGCCAGGTTCTGATAGCTCGGCTCGTCTTGCATGTTACCATTGAGAACCCAGGGAATGTCACTGAATATTACCCCGTTTAAATCCAGATCCCGCTCTGGATCCGGGGAACCGGTATAAATATGGGAAGAACTGTAGACTGGCAGGTCCTCTGCCCGATAAAATTGAAGTTGAGGAATTAATAGGCGCGCCTGCCGCGGGAAGGCGGCAAGGAAGACAAAATCAGCATCATGACGCCGCTGGGGTTCGAATGCCAGCTGACGGTCAAGCAAATCCCGAAGTTCCCGATGGCGGGATTGGCTTTCATCAATGTTGAGCAAACGTTGAATCAGAAAGGAGTAGTCTTCCTTTTCAGGATCATAAGCTTGAACCTCCAATAGCGAGCCTCCCAGCTTTTCCCAACGTTCAGTAAAAGCATCTCTTACCCGCTGGCCCCACTGGGTATCTGGAATAAGAACCAGGGCATTGTGGTGACCGTCGCGCCAGGCTCGCTCAGCCACCCCTTGGGCTTCATTTTCTGGAGACAAGGCCAATTGATACAGGCCTCCCACGGGTTTATGGGATTTTTCTAGGTAATTAAGGGCCAGGGTGGGGAGTGGTAAATCACCGACTTCGGCAAGTTGTGCCAGTGACTGTTTCGTCAGCGGTCCTACCACAAAATCGGCACCTTCGGCCTGGGCTTGTTGATAAACCTTATAGGCATTGCTATTGCTGCTTTTAGAGTCGATTTTGACCCCATAAAAACGAATGACGGGAGTCCAGTCACTGTTATCACTGTAGTAGGCGGCAAAAAAACCATCTCGTACCGCTGCAGCAGAAGCCGCAAATCGCCCCTCAGTGGGAAGTAGTAGGGCAATGGTCGTAGGTTGGTAAGGGGCGGTAGGAAGGGTGGGCATTTCGGCTTGGAGCAATGCCAGGGAGGCAGGATGCCCAGGGTAGCGCTTCCGCCAATCCTCAATAGCTTGCTGTAAGCCGAGGGGGTCCAATGGGTAGCGCTGAAAAAGTTGAGCAAGCTCCAACCATCCACGGAGCGTATTGGAGAGGGATTCTTTGCGCAGACGTTTAAAGGTATCGGGAGAAAGACCCATCAGGCCGCGCCAAAGGGCGCGCTGATTCTCCTGCAGAGCCTGGGCATCGGAGAGGAGGGGTTCTAGCTGGACCCGCTCATGGGCGGCGGCAAGGGGTTTGTCTGCAAGCTCATAGGCTTCTGCCCGAAGCCGGTGGAGGGTGGCTTGCTGTTCTAAGCTTGGTTCCAGGGCTTCGATGTCCTTAAGGAGAGACAAGGCCCGTTTTGCTTCCCCTTTTGCCACCGCTAGTTGGGCAGCCAGAAGGCGGTAGCGAAGGCTCAATGCCGGCGCCAAACTCTCAGGTGCAATGCTTTCAAGAAGTTCTTGAGCTTCTTGCCACTGATTGCCTTGGAGGAGAGCGGCAACGGCGCGTAATTGATAGTCTTGGCGTTGCGGCGGTGGGGTTTCAGCCGCTAGCCGGATGTATTCTGTGGCCGCAGCAAGGTAGCGTCCTTCGGCTGCCAGCGCTTCGGCTTGGGCAAGCGCCGAGGGTGCCCTCGGGGGTACCTTGGAAGGGGGTGCGCAGGCGCTAAGCCCAAGGATAATGGCAAACCCCATTAGCGGAAGATAATGACCTGTTCTTCGTGGAAAAATCACCATAGGAATAATGAAATACATTTAAAATGAATAATATTAACCGCTACCTGTAGCGTAGCCTAGAGAGAGCACATTATGATGGCCGATAAATGGGGTATTTTGTATGTGGTGGCAACCCCTATTGGTAATTTGGGAGACCTAAGTCCCCGGGCTCAGGAGACCTTGCAGGAGGTAGAGTTGATCGCTGCCGAGGATACCCGCCACAGTGGGGGCTTATTGCGCCATTTCGGGATTACCACGGCAATGGTCTCATTGCATGAATATAACGAACGGCAGCAGGCTGAACTTTTGATTGGCCGTTGCCAGGAGGGGCTTTCGGTGGCCCTTATCAGTGACGCAGGGACTCCGCTGATCAGCGATCCCGGTTACCGAGTGGTCCGGCAGGCAAGGCAAGCAGGCATAGCCGTGGTTTCTGTGCCTGGCCCCTGCGCTTTAGTCGCTGCTTTGTCTGTGGCCGGGTTACCCTCCGATCGCTTTGTATTTGAGGGCTTTTTGCCAGCCAAAAGTCAAGCGCGACAGACTCGATTAGAACAACTGGTGGATGAAACTCGCACCCTGATCTTTTACGAAGCGCCCCGTCGTTTACCGCAAACGCTCCAGGCGATGGTGGAAACATTTGGCCCGGACAGGGAGGCGGTGGTCGCCCGGGAATTGACTAAGCGCCATGAGACGGTCCGTGGGGGTTCCCTTTCTACCCTTCTTACCTGGGCAAAGCAGGCGCCGGAGTCGGGTCGAGGGGAACTGGTATTGTTGCTGCATGGGGCGGAAAAAAAGCAAGATGCCCCCCGGCAAGAGGCCTTAAAGGTATTGCTGCCCCTAGTAACCGCTTTACCTTTGAAGCAAGCGGTGGCCCTCGCTACTAAAATTACCGGGTTTAAGAAAAACCGCCTTTATCAGCTAGCACTGGAGTTGCGTGCCCCTCAGGAGGATTAGGCTACTTTAGAGCAGCTGATTTAAAATCATTGGGAAGTTGGATAGTAACTTTAAGGCCGCCAAGATCGGAAGATAAGGCAAAATCAATGGCTCCTCCATAGGAGGTGACGATATCTTTCACAATAGAAAGCCCTAGGCCATGGCCGGGGGTTGCCTCGTCCAAGCGCAGTCCTCGCTGAGTGAGGTGCTCCAATGTTTCTGAAGTACAACCTGGACCGTCGTCTTCAATGATTAGGGTGAGGGTTGAGGTGTTTGCATTCATGACACCTAGACGAATTTGGCTATGGGCCCACTTGCAAGCATTATCTAACAGGTTGCCTAAGAGCTCTAACAGATCTTCCCGATCGCCTTTGAAAAGCACTGAAGATGGCAATCGGGAATCGATGGTCACCCCTTTGTCCCGGTAAAGGGCTTGGAAGACGGGTATCAAGTCTCGGCTTGCTTCGGCTACATCCATTGGTTGTAGGGTTAGACCACCACCGGCAAGGCGAGCCCGCTTGAGCTCTCGCTCTATCAGAAACCTTAGGGTGTGAATGTGATGCTGGAAACGCTCTTGCAGAGCAGGGTGGTTGCTGAGGTTGGGATCGTCAGTCAGTTGTGTCAACTGGGTCAGTGGGGTTTTGAGGGCGTGGGCAAGATTCCCCAAGGCATTTCGGGAGCGTTTTAATCGCTGGCGCAGGATGCGCAGCAGGCGGTTGACTTCTTGTACGAGGGGGGCGATTTCAGAGGGGACATCTTCATTAATATGTTCAATTTCCCCCCGCTCCAGCCGAACAATATCGTTTCGGGTTTGGGCGAGGGTGCGCGTACTGGCACGTACCAACCAGGTCTGCAATCCGATCAGGAGCGCCATTCCCGCTAGAAAAATAACGGTAAAGTGAACTTGAAAGGACTGCACATCGGCGTGAAGGGGAGAGAGATCCTCGGCTACTGCGATGACAATTCGATGCTTCTGTTTAGAGTAGCCGGTTACCAAGGTCAGCAGATCCTGGTCTTCGGGCCCAGGAATCCGCCAGTGAAGGGACTCGCCAACCACAACGGAGGGTAAACTTAGATCCGTATCCCAGAGAGAGCGGGAATATAAAGATAGAGGAGGGTCATTCGGTTGATCTATGCTGCCCAGAGGGTCGGTGATGGTGATCCGGTAATAATGGCCTGAAAATGGCCGCAAAAAATGCGGTGGGAGATGCCCCTTATCTAAGGTCGCGACTCCATCCGGAGCAATTGAAAGCGCTGCAAGCAAGCTTTCGCTGTCCTGTATTAGGCGGTTCTTGACATAATTTTCCATTAAATAATTAGCGTAAACTTCGGTCGCCGCTAACTGCAGGTCAAGAACGACCAGCAAGCTTGCCATTAGTCCGGCATTGAGTCGGAACAGCAAGGAACTTTTCAGCCAATGCCGGAAATAGCCATATTTCCCTGTGGTGGATGGGGTTTCCGAGGAAATACTCTCTGGTTTATGAGTGCTCTGTTTCTCCAAAGATATAGCCTTGGCCTCGTCGAGTCTTAATGAGGTCGCTGCCCACTTTTTTGCGTAATCGGTTGACGTAGACTTCCATGACATTACTGTCTTTATCCGCATCCAAGGCATAAACTTGCTCGGTCAGTCGACTCTTGGAAAGGATACGCCCGGGATGCAGCATAAAATAGCGCAGGAGGCGAAATTCCGTGCCAGTGAGCTCAATGAGGTGGCCGTCTTTATGGACACACTGGCGCTCTTCATCCAGCGTCAAGCTGTGGCTGGTCAACTGGGATTGATGAGGGCGATTTTGGCTGCGTCGGATGAGCGCTTGAAGGCGGGCAAGTAGCTCTTCAGTATGGAAGGGTTTACTAAGATAGTCATCAGCTCCGCACTTAAAACCCTCCACTTTTTCATGCCAGGCATCCCGTGCGGTTAATATTAATACAGGGACCCGGTTATCATGGTCGCGCCAGTGGCGAAGGACATCCAAGCCGGAGCGCTGGGGCAGTCCCAAATCAAGTATCACCGCCTCGTAGGGTTCCTCGAAGCCGAGAAATTCCGCATCAACCCCATTATCCGCCGTATCCACCACAAAGCCTTGCTGGGTCAGTTCCCGATGCAAGCGTTTTTGCAGTTCCCTATCGTCTTCGACTAGCAATACCCGCATTGCTACCTTAATATAGAATAGAGCATTGTGTAGAGAAGATATTCCGGCCTGGGGGTTTATCGCATTATGTTTTACTTCACCCTTGGCAAAGAAGTGTTGGCGTATTCTTTTAATACCCTAGCACAAGATTGCTCCTGATTGTGCTAAAATATCTAAAGATTTTTGCTGGGAGTTGGCCGTTAGCGTTATTTTTCCTGGTCGGTCTCAAGCAACGTGCCTGTGGTGGCATCGTAGTCCATATCCCAGACTATACCGTTTTCATCCAGAATTTCTACACCATAGATCCAGCGATTTTCCTCTTGATCCAGCTCCGCTTCAATAAGGCGTCCCCGGTGTTGCGTTTTGGCTTGCTCTAGGATTCGTTCTAGCGGCAGAATGTCCTCATTTTCTCTAAGCTGGCGGGCACGGTCCTGGTCACTTTCATTCTCGGCCAGGCTGTTATTGAGAGTCCCTAGGAGTAGGATTCCTGATACCAATAAAAGTCTATTTTTCAAATACTTAATCATGGCTTCCTCCTAAAGTCATGGGGGTTCAACTAGCGCATAAATTAAATAGAATAAGGCCTAATACCCCATAAAAGGCGGCGATGAGAATGCGAACTAATGGGTCTATGGCTTTGATTTCTCTATGTTGTCTCATAATATTGTGCTTCATCCTCATTGTTGCAAATGACAATGAGAATAAGTTTTCAAGCTGAAAACAAACTGAAAAAGACAATTCCTATGGCAGAAACCGTTGTTGCACACCATGACAGCACCCGGATGATGCGGCAGGCCACCTATGCCGCCGTAGCGGTGGCGATGGTGCTCGTTGTGATTAAGTTAGGGGCCTACTGGGTGACAGGTTCCGTCGCCATGCTCTCTACTTTGATTGATTCTGTGCTAGATGTAGCGGCTTCATTTATCAATTTACTGGCGGTGCGTGCGGCACTGACACCCGCTGATCGGGAGCATCGTTTCGGTCATGGCAAGGCTGAACCCTTGGCCGGGTTAGGTCAGGCAGCCTTTATCACGGGATCTGCTCTTTTTCTAGCCGTGGAATCCATCAGGTTGCTATGGGCGCCGCAGCCGGTGACAAACGGTGCCCTGGGTATCGGCGTAATGGGGGTATCCATCCTCCTGACGCTGGCTTTAGTCTATTATCAGCGCATCGTCATACGTAAGACCGGTTCCCTGGCTATTAGTGCCGATTCGCTCCATTACACAGGGGATGTGCTCGTCAATCTAGGGGTCATTGTGGCCTTGGGATTAAGCACCTTCTGGGGCTGGTCTCTCGCCGATCCTTTATTTGCGTTAGCTATTGCGGCCTATATTCTGCGGAATGCTTGGCAAATTATTTTCCACTCCCTGAATCAGCTCATGGACCGGGAGCTCCCGGAAGAAGAGCGAGCGCAGATTACCCAACTGGCCTTATCCCATCCTGAAGTGCTTGACTTCCATGATCTCCGGACTCGGGCCGCTGGTCAGGATTTATTCATTCAATTTCATTTAGGTGTGGAGGGACAATTGAGTTTGCAGCGGGCTCACCAGATCGGGAAGGAGGTGGAGGCGAAGGTACTTAACATTTTTCCTCAAGCAGAGATTATTATTCACCATGACCCCATGGACAAAAACGAAGAGGATTCGGGAGGCAGGATTAATTTTTGAGTATAATTATGTAGAACCCGCCCTATATTTAGGACTATCATGAATTAGAGACGACTAGACAGCCGCGTTATCTCTTGGGATAGCGAGGAAAGTCCGGGCTCCACAGGGCAGGGTGCCAGGTAACGCCTGGGAGGCGTGAGCCTACGGAAAGTGCCGCAGAAAATATACCGCCTAAGCGCCTGCGGGTGCCGGTAAGGGTGAAAAGGTGCGGTAAGAGCGCACCGCGCGGGTGGCAACATTCCGCGGCAGGGTAAACCCCACTCGGAGCAAGGCCAAATAGAGGAACCAAGGTGTGGCCCGCACCGTTCCCGGGTAGGCCGCTTGAGATGTACGGTGACGTGCATCCTAGATGAATGGCTGTCCATGACAGAACCCGGCTTATCGGTCGTCTCAACCCTTTCGCATTCTTTCCCATTTTCTTTTTACCTAGCTTCAGCCTCTTTCCTAGCATTCCTCTTTAATGTTTTGATTTAAAAGCATTTGTTAATCTGTATAGAGAAAACTTAAAGGAAACTCTTAAGTCTCTGTTGACACCCTGTGGCGCGCACCCCTACTATGTTGCTGGGTGGGATGAAGTGGGCCAAAGTGGGGTGAATGGCCCGTTCAAGGGGCAGGCATTGTTTCGAGGGATTACCACACTCAACCTGGATGCCAAAGGCCGGTTGTCCATACCAGCTAAACATCGTCGGCGTTTAGGGACCTATTGCGATGGCAAAGTCGTGGTGACGATTGATTTACTGGATCCCTGTTTGCAGTTATATCCCCTACCCGAGTGGGAAGCTGTAGAGCAGAAATTGATTGCCCTGCCGTCCCACAATCGTCAGGCCCGGTATATCAAACGTCAACTTATCGGTCATTCGGTGGAGTGTGAGCTCGATAGCCATGGCCGCATTCTGTTGCCGTCAGAGTTAAGAGTACGTGCAGACCTTAAGAAGAACATTACCTTAGTAGGACAGGGTAATAAGTTCGAACTTTGGGATACCGGGGTTTGGGAGCAGCAGATGGCAGAAGAGGAGACGTTAGCAGGGGAAGAGCTAGCCCGGGAACTGGCTCTACTAGCACTTTGAGGCAAGAAAATGGCCCCGATGGATGAAAAGGAGACCTTGACCCATCAGCCCGTGCTGTTGCGGGAGGTTATCCAGGCCTTGGCCATCCGCAGAGATGGCCTGTATGTGGATGCGACTTTTGGCCGTGGTGGGCATGCCCAAGCGATCTTGGATGCATTATCCAGCGAGGGGCGTCTGCTGGGTGTGGACAAGGATCCCGAGGCGATTGCCGCAGGTCGTATTTTAGCCCAGCAGGATAGGCGTTTTTCCATTGTTCAGGCGTCCATTGGGGAATTGGCACGGGTAGTGGCAGAACAGGGTTGGCTGAAAAGGGTAAACGGGGTGTTGTTTGATCTCGGTGTCTCCTCTCCTCAGCTTGAGAATGCCAAGCGAGGCTTTAGTTTTCTGCAGGATGGACCTTTGGATATGCGCATGAATCCGGCGGTAGGACAAAGTGCAGCCGAATGGCTGGCTAGCGCGACCGAAAAAGAGATCGCGGCGGTTCTCAAAACTTATGGAGAAGAACGTTTCTGTCGGCGCATTGCCCGGGCTATTGTTCAAGCCCGGGAAATCAACCCCCTGACTCGAACGAAACAACTGGCTGAGGTCGTGGCCAAGGCCAATCCAAGCTGGGAACCCGGCAGGCATCCTGCTACCCGGTCTTTCCAAGCAATACGTATTTTTATTAACAACGAGTTGGAGGAGTTACGCGCTGCCCTTGAGCAGGCGGTGACTGTCCTGGCCGTAAAGGGGCGTTTGGTAGTCATTAGTTTCCATTCTTTGGAAGATCGAATGGTCAAACGTTTCTTTAGGCAAAAGTCTCGAGGGGAGGATTTACCTCCAGATTTGCCGGTGATGCAGGACCATTTTCAGGCCAGTTTGCAAGTGCTGGGTAAGCTGATTTGGCCGACTCCCGAGGAAGTTTCTCGAAATCCGCGGGCCCGTAGCGCGCGACTACGGGTGGCGGAAAAACCGGTCCATTAGCAGAGGGCAGGCTCTAATGACATCGCTGCAGTGGCTGCTATTGGGGGGATTGATGGTATTGGTCTTAGGTTCGGGAGTATCTGTTGTTTATGTCAAACATGAGAACCGCAAATTGTTTATGGAATTACAAGGCCTTTATAAGGCAAGGGACCGATTGGATGATGAGTGGGGACGCTTGCTGCTGGAACAAAGCACCTTAGTTGGGCAAGGACGGGTAGAACGCTTGGCTCGGGAACGGCTTGAGATGGTGGTGCCGGGCCCGACTGAAGTCGTGATTATCAAACTATAAGACGATGAGCCGAGGGCGCAATAAAGGTTATCCCGCTCGCTTGGGGGTGGTCGGCCTTGTTTTTGCCGTGGCTGCAGTAGGACTTGCCTGGCGCCTGGTCGAGTTGCAAGTATTCAACCGTGATTTCCTGCGGGGAGAGGGTGAGGCCCGCCATCTTCGAGTTGTGGAAGTCCCTGCCCATCGGGGCATGATTACCGATCGCCACGGTGAACCCTTGGCCGTGAGTACGCCCGTGGCTTCAGTATGGTTCAATCCCCAATTGTTGCGCGAAGCTAGGGAACGGTGGCCGGCCTTAGCGAAAGCGGTCGGTGTTTCTACGGCTTACCTGAGTCGCCGAATAAAAGAAGGGGGAGAGCGGGAGTTTGTTTACCTAAAGCGTTGGGTCGAGCCGAATGTAGCCCGGCAAGTACAAGCCTTGGATATCCCCGGCGTTAATCTCCAATCAGAATATCGGCGTTATTATCCTGCCGGGTCTGTGGCGGCCCATGTGGTGGGGTTTACGAATATCGATGATCGGGGGCAAGAAGGTTTAGAGTTGGCTTTTGACAAGACCCTGCAAGGGGTTCCTGGGAAAAAGCGGGTAATTCGGGACAGCCGTGGGCGGGTCGTGGAGGATGTGGAAAACCTGAGAGTCCCGCGACCGGGGCAGGATTTGCGCTTAAGCATTGATTTGCGGCTCCAGTATTTGGCCTATCGGGAGCTTAAAGCGGCAGTTCGGACCCACAATGCCCGCGCTGGCTCGTTGGTGATTTTGGATGTGGACACCGGCGAAGTTTTGGCGATGGTCAATCGGCCTTCTTATAACCCCAATGATCGTTCCCAGTTGAAAAGCCATTTGTATCGCAATCGTGCGGTCACCGATTTGTTTGAACCCGGTTCTACCATCAAGCCTTTCACCATAGGGGTAGCGCTAGAGTCAGGAAAATACCATCCCCATACTCCTATCGATACTACTCCCGGTTACTTCCGTGTAGGCCGTCACGTTATTCGTGACATTCGCAACTATGGTCGCGTGGATGTCAGCACTGTTATTAAGAAATCAAGTAACGTGGGTGCAAGCAAAATTGCCCTTAGTCTGGACTCTCAGCGACTCTGGCAGGGTTTTGCCCAGGCGGGACTAGGGGCCTCGACAGCCAGTGGTTTTCCCGGTGAAGCAGAAGGTCACTTGCCCGATCCCTTTTCTTTTCGCCAAATAGAGCAAGCCACGCTGGCCTTTGGCTACGGTCTTTCGGTGACCACATTACAGTTGGCGCGAGCCTATGCCGCGCTAGGAGCAGGAGGCGAGTTAAAGCCAGTCAGTTTTCTTCATCGGGAACAGGCCGCAGGCGGACGCCAGGTATGGTCCGAGAGTACGGTATCCGCCCTATTATCCATGCTAGAGGAGGTGGTGAGCGAGGGGGGGACGGGAGAACGAGCCCATGTTCCCAGCTACCGGGTGGCGGGCAAGACGGGCACGGTGAAGAAAGCGATTCGAGGAGGGTATGCCGATGAGCGGTATGTCTCCCTATTTGCCGGCCTTATCCCCGCAAGCCGCCCACGTCTGGCCGCCGTGGTGCTCATCGATGAACCTCAGGGGAAAATTTACTATGGGGGACAAGTCGCGGCGCCTGTTTTTTCTCGAGTCATGGTCGGGGCGATGCGGTTACTGAATATTGCGCCAGACAACTTGCATCCGCTGCGTTTAGCGGAGCGGGAAAATAGGGGATAAGAGCAGGGATGGAAACGGCGGAGGAAACGGCAAAAGAAGGACAGGGGACGATAATGGCGGAGTCTGGCGATCGGAGTTGCTGGTTAAGCGATTTGCTGGCGGGGCTGGTGTCTGTCGGAACAGCCCAGGACCGGCGGATTAATCGCTTGTCTCTAGATAGCCGCCGAGTCGGTCCAGGGACGCTATTTTTTGCTTGCCGAGGAACGCGGCAGTCGGGCCACGACTATATCGGCGCCGCTGTGGGTAAGGGGGCTGTGGCGGTCGCCTATGATCCGATCATTCCCCTTTCCTCCGTTGTTCACGCGGGGCTACAAGCCCAAGATGTCCCTCTAATTGCCCTGCCTGATTTGGGCGCTAGGCTGGGGGTGATTGCTGATCGGTTTTACCTTCGGCCGTCGCAACAGCTCTGTGTCATGGGGGTGACGGGCACCAACGGTAAGACTTCCGTCAGCCATTTTTTAGCCCAAGCCCTTCACCAGCAGGAGGCTCCTTGCGGGCTAATAGGGACCCTCGGTGTGGGCTTGATGGGTGCCCTTAAACCTAGCCAACTGACCACTCCAGATGCCGTGACCGTGCAGGAACAATTGGCGGTAACGAGGGCTGCCGGGGGCCGTTATGCGGTGATGGAGGTTACCTCCCACGCCCTGGAGCAAGGGCGGGTCAATGGGGTGATTTTTAATACCGCTATCTTTACCAACTTAAGCCGTGAGCATCTTGATTATCATGGCGATATGACCCGCTATGGGGCTGCCAAGTTTCGACTCTTTGGGCAGCCTGGATTACGCCATGCCGTCATCAATGTGGATGATACCGCAGGGGAGGCGTTTTTAGCCCACCTTCCTGCCGAGGTCACCGTTATCAGCTATGGATTGACCAATCCCCAGGCCAGCCTTCGGGTCAATGAACTCCATTGTGATCGCCGCGGCATCGTTATGAACATTCAAGGACCCTGGGGGGAAGGCGAGTTGATTTGTCCCTTACTGGGCCGCTTCAACGCTTATAACCTCCTTGCTGCCCTGGGTGGTTTATTGACTACGGGGATGCCGTTTACCGAGGCGTTGCAGCGCCTTTCCCAAGTCCAGGCAGTTGCGGGACGCATGGAGCCCATGGGGGGGGCGGCAGGGGAGCCTTTATTGGTTGTGGACTATGCCCATACCCCGGATGCCCTAGAGCAGGCTTTGTGCTCTTTGCGGGCACACTTAGAGCCGGGGGCACGGTTATGGTGTGTCTTCGGTTGCGGGGGGAATCGGGATCGGGGTAAACGTCCCTTGATGGGGGCAGTGGCTGAACGTTGGGCTGATTTTGTGATGCTGACCGACGACAATCCCCGGGATGAGGACCCCCGCCAAATTATTATTGAGATTCTTTCGGGCATGGAGGCGCCGGATAGGGTGTACCAGCTCAGGGACCGGGCTGAGGCGATCAGTCGCGCCGTGGAATTGGCAGGGTCTAAGGATATCGTGCTTATTGCGGGAAAAGGGCACGAGGAATATCAGCAAGTCGGTACCGAGCAGCGCCCCTTTAGCGACCGGGAGCAAGCGCAGCAGGCGTTGCAGCAGCGGAGGAGAGGGCTGTGCTGATGGGGCGAGGGTTTGCCATGGGCCTAGCGGAGCTTACCCCGGTAGTCCAGGGACGGTTGCAGGGGGAGGATGTGGTGGCCCAGGGGGTCAGTACCGATACGCGTTCCATGACACCAGGGGCCTTGTTTGTGGCGTTAAAGGGGCAGAATTTTGACGGCCATGCTTTTGTTGCCCAAGCGCGAGAGAAGGGCGCTAGTGCTGCTTTGTTGGAACAAACCATAGAAGATTCCCTACCCCAGGTTGAGGTTGCGGATGCTCGGACCGCCCTAGGCCAGTTGGCTACCTATTGGCGCCAACGTTTTGAGCATCCCGTCGTTGCGGTGACCGGCAGTAACGGCAAGACGACGGTAAAGGAAATGATAGCCTCGGTCTTGGGTGGGGCGGGCTCTGTACTGGCAACCCAAGGCAATTTGAACAATGACATCGGTGTTCCCCTGACTTTATTAGGACTCGATCCAAGCCATCGTTTTGCCGTCATCGAAATGGGCGCTAACCAGCCTAGCGAGATTGGCTATCTGAGTTGTTTGGTGCGCCCCCAGGTGGCCCTGATTACTAATGCTGGGCCGGCCCATTTAGATGGGTTTGGCGATCTCAAGGGGGTGGCTCGAGCTAAGGGGGAGATTTTCCAGGGGGTGAATCCGGGGGGCGTGGCGGTACTTAACGCCGATGATCCTCATTTTAGCTATTGGCGGGACTTGGCGGGTGAGTTGCCAGTGATAGGGTTTGGATTGACCCAGTCAGCGGAGGTGACGGCCCATCATTTAGCAGCCCATTCTGAGGGCAGTCGCTTCACTCTAGTGACCCCGGTAGGTAAGACCCCAGTGCAGTTATCCCTGCCCGGACGGCACAACGTCCTCAATGCCCTCGCGGCCAGCGCCGTGGCGATTGCCTTGGGATTGGATCGGGATCAGATTAGCGCGGCTTTGGCGGCTTTGCCCTCGATTCCAGGGCGGTTGCAGATCCGTCGCGGAGCCGGGGGGATGCGCCTACTGGATGATACTTACAACGCCAATCCAGCCTCTCTTAAAGCAGCGCTGGAGCTGTTGGCTGAATTTCCAGGGGAGCGCTTCCTGGTGCTTGGAGATTTTGCCGAGCTAGGGGAGGAAGCTGCTCCATTGCATCGAATGATGGGAAAACAAGCCCGAGCAGCGGGTGTGAATCGACTTTATACCCTGGGCCATTTGAGTGCTTTGGCAGCGGAAGCTTTTGGCCAGGAGGCGCTGCATTTTTTCGAGCAGCAGTCATTACTCGCGGCTTTGCGAGAGGAGCAACGCCCGAATGTGACTATGCTGGTAAAGGGATCTCGATGTATGCGCATGGAACAAATAGTCGCGGCCTTGGGTAGCGACAGGGATAACGATTAGAGCGATGTTGTTGTATTTGACTGACTATCTCGCCCGCTTTGATAGCGGTTTCTACGTGTTTCAATATTTGACCCTGCGGGCCATCTTGGGGGTATTAACGGCGCTGATCATCTCTTTTGTTGTCGGCCCGGCCATGATCCGTCGCCTGAAATTTGTGGGCCAGCCCGTGCGCGCCAATGGACCGGTTACCCATCTTTGTAAGGCGGGGACGCCCACCATGGGGGGGGCTCTTATCCTGGTCGCTATTGCTGCGACCACGCTGCTGTGGGCAGACCTGAGTAACCGCTACGTGTGGGTGGTGTTAGTCGTGACCCTCCTGTTTGGGGGGGTGGGCTTTATAGATGACTATAAGAAGCTGGTTTCCCAGAACCCGCGGGGATTGTCGGGCTGGCGCAAGTATTTTTGGCAGTCTGTGATCGCCTTGGGAGTCGCCCTGTTTTTGTATTTTACTGCCCAGGTATCGGCCGAGACCGAATTGATTGTTCCCTTCTTTAAGAACGTTGCGGTGGATTTGGGTGGCTATTATGTCTTGCTGACCTACTTGGTGGTGGTCGGCAGTAGCAATGCAGTCAACCTCACTGATGGTTTAGATGGATTGGCGGTGTTGCCTACCGTTTTGGTGGGGGGAGCCTTGGGAATTTTTGCTTACGCGACGGGGCATAGTGGGTTTGCCCACTATTTGGCCATTCCCTATATCCCCGGGGTAGGGGAATTAGTCGTGTTTTGCGGTGCCCTGGTGGGCGCAGGATTGGGGTTTCTCTGGTTCAATGCCTACCCAGCTCAGGTCTTTATGGGGGATATGGGGGCATTAGCTTTAGGCGCTGCCTTGGGCATATTGGCAGTGCTGGTACGGCAGGAACTCGTGCTTTTTATCATGGGAGGCGTGTTTGTGGTGGAGACGGTGTCCGTCATCTTGCAGGTGGTTTCTTACAAGCTGACGGGGCGGCGTATTTTCCGCATGGCGCCTTTGCATCATCATTTTGAAATTAAGGGCTGGCCAGAGCCTCGGGTCATTGTTCGGTTCTGGATTATTACCGTCATTTTAGTGTTGATTGGTTTAGCCACCCTGAAGATTCGTTAGTCCGATTGAGTGATTGGAGTAGTGCTGAGTAATTAGAAGAGGATCTATCCCAAAACTTTATCCGTTTGTATGACGATGAAATGCTGAATGAGCCCATACCACCCTGGACGGTAGCAAGCGCAGTGATCGTCGGCCTCGGTAAAACGGGGTTATCTTGCGCTCGGTTCTTAGCGAACCGCGGCCTTTCTGTGACTGTGGTGGACAGTCGCGAGGCGCCGCCAGGGCTTGCTGCGTTGCAGGAGCAGGTTCCGGGAGTAGCGGTTCGGTTAGGTGATTTTGAGGTTGCCCTGATGCAGCAGGCCGAACGGTTGGTGATAAGCCCAGGGGTAGCCCTCAGTGAGCCCGCCATTCAAGTTGCCCAAGCGAGAGGAATACCGGTGCTGGGGGATATTGAATTGTTTGCCTACTGGGCGCAGGCACCGGTGATCGCGATTACAGGCTCCAATGGTAAAAGTACGGTAACCGTGCTCGTTGAGGCGATGGCACGCCAGGCTGGGAAAAAGGTTCTCTCAGGCGGCAATCTGGGCCTCCCTGCCTTGGAATTATTGGAAAAGCCGGTGCCAGACCTCTATGTGTTGGAATTGTCCAGTTTTCAATTGGAGACAACCTCTACGCTAAATGCCGTCGCCGCCTGCATACTCAATATCAGCCCTGATCATATGGATCGGTATCCTAATCTTGAGGCCTATGTCCAGGCTAAAGGGCGGGTCTATCACGGTACCGGAGCCATGGTAATTAATGCCGATGATGTCCAGGTAGCAGGTCTTGCCCAGCCGGAGCGACACTGCCTTCGGTTTACCTTGGGGGCGCCTGCTGCTGATGAATATGGTCTGCGGGAGCGGGCGGGTGAAACCTGGCTGGCCCGGGGGCATGAATTATTACTGCCCGCTCGGCAGTTCCCCTTAGTGGGACGCCATAATTTAGCGAATGCCCTGGCGGCGTTGGCCCTGGGGGAGGCAGCAGGGTTGCCCCAGCTTGCGATGCTATCCGCTTTGCGGGAGTTCCGGGGTTTGCCCCATCGTTGTGAATGGGTTGCCCAGGCAAACGGAGTGGATTGGTACAACGATTCCAAGGGGACTAACGTGGGGGCCACGGTGGCCGCAATTGAGGGACTTCACTGCCAAGGTAAATTAGTGCTCATTGCGGGGGGGGTCGGCAAGGGCGCGGATTTTTCTCCTTTATGCGCACCTTTATCTAGGCGGGCAAGGGCCGTCGTCTTAATGGGCCAAGATGCTCCCCGGTTGGAGGCAGCGCTTGCAAATAGCGTCCCCCTCTATCAGGTGAATGATATGGGGGAAGCGGTAAATAAAGCGAGTGCCCTAGCCGAGCCGGGTGATAGCGTGCTGTTGTCCCCTGCGTGTGCCAGTTTTGACATGTATTCCGGTTTTGAGGCCCGTGGTCAGGCCTTTATACAAGCCGTTCAGGAGCACTTGTCATGAGCCGCTTCTTCTCTACTCGGCAAGCCGTTGGGGGTAGCACGCCACAACCCGATCTCTACCTGCTAGGGGCCGCAGTGGCTTTGATGGGGCTCGGTTGGGTGATGGTGGGATCGGCTTCCGTGGCCATCGCCGATAGCCGCTTTGGACAACCGACCTATTATCTTTGGCGCCAGGGGTTGTTTCTATTGTTGGGATTAGTGACGGCTTTTGGAGTCTGGCGGATACGGTTGGCATTTTGGGAGAAGTTAGGCCCGGTAATGCTGTTGCTGGGGTTGGGATTGTTGTTGTTGACATTAATTCCGGGCATTGGGGTAGAGGTCAATGGCAGTCGCCGGTGGCTGGCTCTCGGGCCTATCAGGTTGCAGCCTTCGGAGTTGGCCAAATTGTTTATGGTGATTTACCTCTCCGGGTACTTAGTGCGCCGTAGTGCCGAGGTGCGTACCATCAGGGGTTTTCTTTTCCCGGTTGGGGTATTTGCCATGGCCGGGCTGTTGTTGCTGCTAGAGCCAGATTTTGGTGCCGTAGTGGTGTTGTTTGCCACCCTGTTAGGGATGTTATTCCTGGGAGGCGCCCGCCTTTGGCATTTTTTACTGCTCGCCGCCTTAGGGGGGGCGAGTCTTGCTGCCTTGGCTTGGTATTCTCCCTATCGGATGCAGCGACTCACCTCCTTCCTCGATCCCTGGGCCGATCCTCTCAACAGTGGCTACCAGTTGACCCAGGCCTTAATTGCCTTTGGTCGGGGCGAATGGTTAGGCGTGGGGTTAGGCAACAGTATTCAGAAGTTGTTCTATTTACCCGAGGCCCATACTGATTTCCTCTATGCGGTTTTGGCTGAGGAATTGGGGTTGATGGGCAGTTTGGCCGTAATTGCTTTGTTTGTGGTATTCATCTATCGAGTTCTGCTCATTGGTCGTGCCGCAGAACGAGCCGGCCGGACTTTTGGTGCCCATCTGGCTTATGGCCTGGGGATTTGGATAGGGCTACAGGCTTTTATCAATTTGGGGGTCAATATGGGAGTCCTGCCCACCAAAGGGTTGACTCTGCCCCTTATGAGTGCCGGCGGCAGTAGCAGCATTGTCACCTGTGTTGCAGTGGCCCTTATCCTGCGGGTGGATTTGGAGACTCGGTTCCCTAAAGTTGCCCGGAGGAGCGTTAAGTGAGGGCGACGCGGGTACTTATCATGGCTGGCGGCACGGGGGGGCATGTGTTTCCCGCCTTGGCAGTGGCGGATACCCTCCGGGCCTGGGGGGTAGAGGTGGTCTGGATGGGGACACACCAGGGGTTAGAAGCCGAGCTGGTGCCCAAAGCAGGCTATCCCATGGAATGGATTTCAATCGGTGGTTTGCGTGGCAAGGGCTGGGCTAATTGGTTAAGGGCACCGTTCAAGTTATTGCTTGCCTTATTTCAAGCTTTGAATGCCCTGCGCCGCCAGCAGCCCACAGTGGTGTTGGGGCTAGGGGGGTTTGCTTCTGGGCCAGGGGGTTTGGGGGCCTGGTTACTGGGGCGGCCCTTACTGATTCATGAGCAAAATGCCATTGCAGGGACGACCAACCGGTTGTTGTCTCATTTAGCCTGCCGGGTGATGGAAGCATTTCCCGGGACCTTCCCCGCTGCTATGGAAGCCGAGTGCACCGGCAATCCAGTCCGGGAAGGGATTGAGGCACTTCCCGAACCCCAAACCCGTTTCCAGGATCGAAGGGATCGTTTTCGCCTACTGGTCCTGGGAGGGTCCCAAGGCGCACGGGTATTAAATGAAATGCTTCCCCAGGCTCTGGCCTTGCTCCCCCCCGAGGCCCGTCCCCAGGTTTGGCATCAGTGTGGTCCCCGGCAGTGGGAAAAGGCGGTTGCTGCCTATCGAGCGGCAGGAGTGGAGTCCCGACTGGTGCCTTTTATTGATGAAATGGCGGAGGCCTATGCCTGGGCTGATCTGGTCCTGTGCCGCGCCGGGGCTCTGACCATAGCGGAGCTAATGGCAGCGGGGATTGGCTCCCTATTGGTGCCGTTCCCTTTGGCGATTGATGACCATCAGCGCGCCAATGCGGACTATCTGGTTGATGCGGGGGCCGCCTTGTTATTGCCGGAAAAAGAAGTGACCCCGCAACGATTGGCGGGGGAAATTGAACGCCTAGGGGGGGATCGTTTTACCCTCATGACCATGGCTCAAATCGCCCGTCAGCTTCATCGGGTGGGCGCGGCCCGGCGGGTCGCCGAGCGTTGCTTGGAGGTGGCTCGTGGTTGAACCTCAGATGACTCCCATCCCCCCGATGATGCGCCGGATCCGGCGGATTCATTTTGTCGGTATCGGCGGAGTGGGTATGGGAGGGATTGCTGAGGTTCTGCTCAACTTGGGTTATCAGGTTTCCGGCTCGGATTTGCGTCAGAATCAGCTGACTCAACGGCTGATCAGTTTGGGGGGGGAAGTCAGGATTGGCCATGATCCCCAACATATTGAAGGGTGCGATGTGGTCGTGGTTTCAAGCGCCGTCAGTGAAGACAACCCAGAGGTCAGTGCTGCTCGTCGTCGGCTCATTCCCGTGGTGCCGAGGGCAGAAATGCTGGCAGAGCTGATGCGTTTCCGCTATGGCATCGCGGTGGCGGGGACTCATGGCAAAACCACCACTACCAGCTTGATTGCTGGAATCCTTGGAGAAGGGGGCTTCGATCCCACCTTTGTCATCGGCGGTCGGGTCAATAGCATCGGTGCCAATGGCCGCTTGGGCAGTGGTGAGTATTTAGTGGCGGAAGCAGATGAAAGTGATGCCTCCTTTTTGCATTTACAGCCCTTGTTGGCGGTCGTCACCAACGTGGATGCCGATCATATGGGCACCTACGGGGGAGACTTTACTGCGCTGAAAGCCGCTTTCCTGGAGTTTTTGCATCACTTGCCTTTCTATGGCTTGGCGGTGGTTTGCCTGAATGACCCCGTATTACGGGAGTTGTTACCGGACATCGGGCGCCCTGTATTGACTTACGGGACTTGTGAAGACGCTGATTACCGGCTACGGGAACTGAAACATGTCCAAGGTCGGACTCAATTTCGGGTGGCTCGCCCCGGCAATGATAACTGGTTGACGGTGGTGTTGAATTTGCCTGGCGCCCACAATGCCCTCAATGCCTTAGCGGCTATGGTGGTAGCTCATGAACTCGGGGCCGAGGATGCTGCCATCCAAAGAGCCCTGGAAGGTTTTTCTGGCATCGGGCGTCGGTTCCAATGTTATGGGGAGATCGCTACTCCAAGGGGAAGAGTTCTTTTAGTGGATGATTATGGGCACCATCCCCGGGAACTCACCGCTACGCTGGAAGCCCTCCATGCGGGTTGGCCTGGCCGGCGGGTAGTGGTGGTGTTTCAGCCCCATCGCTATACCCGCACTCGAGACTTATTCGAAGATTTTATTGAAGCCCTTTCCCTGGCGGATGTGTTGCTTTTGCTTGAAGTTTATCCTGCCGGAGAAGAGCCCATTGCGGGGGCTGACAGCCGCACCCTAGGGCAAGCAATTCGAGCCAATGGGCACGTGGACCCTATTGGGGTGGAGGATATGGAAACCATTGAGGAAGTGTTGTTAGGGGTTTTGCAGGAAGGAGATGTGCTATTGACCTTAGGCGCTGGTGATATCGGTGCCCTAGCCAGGCGCTTATCCGCCTCCCTGGGAGGATGCCGCTAATGGTAGTGGTCAATGGGGCTTCTTTTCGAGGCCAATTGCAGCAACAAGTGTCCATGGGGGGGTATACCTCTTGGCGCGTAGGTGGACCCGCGCGATGCCTGTATCGCCCTGCGGATGTGGATGATCTGATGGCCTTTCTGGGCTCCCTGCCGGAGGATGAGCCGTTATCCTGGCTCGGCCTGGGGAGTAATTTACTGGTTCGGGATGGCGGGATTGAGGGTACGGTCATTGCCATCGCCGGCGCTTTGAATAGGATTGAGCGGCGCAGCGCCACGACAGTATGGGTTGAGGCGGGAGTGCCCTGTGCCAAACTGGCCAAGTTCTGTGCCCGTGAAGGGTTGCGAGGGGCGGAGTTCATGGCGGGCATTCCGGGAACGGTAGGGGGGGCATTAGCCATGAACGCAGGCGCCTTTGGCCGCGAAACTTGGGAATTGGTGACGGCGGTAGAGACCGTAGGGGTAGGTGGCAGGCGCCACCGGCGACGGCCACAGGAATATCAGGTTGGATACCGGGAAGTTCATCGGCCAAAGGGAGAATGGTTTATTGCTGCTGAGTTGCGCCTGGCGCAAGGGGATAGTCAGGCCGCGCAGCAGCAGATTCGGCACCTGTTGCGGCATCGCAACAGTTGTCAGCCCACTCAGCAGCCCTGTGCGGGATCGGTTTTCCGTAATCCCCCCAATGATAAGGCGGGGCGATTGATTGAATCCTGTGGGCTCAAAGGCGTTTCTATTGGTGGGGCTCAGGTCTCGGAAAAGCACGCCAACTTTATCGTGAACACCGGCGATGCTGCCGCTGCTGATATTGAGCATTTAATCCAACTAGTGGCTGAAACCGTGGCCCGGCGAAGGGGAGTGACCCTAGTGCCGGAAGTTCACGTGGTGGGAGATCTGGCGTGACCAGGAGAATGGCCACTGAAAATTGGGGCAAGGTTGCGGTGCTGATGGGGGGGCGTTCCGCGGAGCGGGAGATTTCTCTCAAGAGTGGGACGGCCGTCCTGGAAGCTCTCCTGAGGCAGGGAGTTGACGCCCAGGGAATCGATGTAGGTGAGAGGGTGTTAGAACAGCTGTCAAGAGGACAGTTTGAGCGGGCCTTTATTGCGCTTCACGGTCGCGGCGGGGAAGACGGGGTTATTCAAGGGGCTTTGGAGACTTTAGGTTTGCCCTATACCGGTAGTGGAGTGCTTGGCTCTGCGCTTGCTATGGATAAGCTTCGCAGTAAGCAACTTTGGCGGGGGATGGGGTTGCCTACTGCGGATTTTTCCGTGCTAAACGAGGGAACCGATCTAGCGTTGGTGGTGGCCAACTTAGGATTGCCGCTGATGGTTAAACCGGCCCGGGAAGGTTCAAGTCTAGGTATGAGGAAGGTGGATAGCATCGAAGCGCTGAGAGCGGCTTATAGGGAGGCGATGGCCTTCGATGGGACCGTGATTGCTGAGCAGTGGCTCCCAGGGGCAGAGTACACGGCCGCTATCCTAACAGGACGGGCTTTGCCCCTTATTGGTTTGGAAACACCCCGCATCTTTTATGATTTTGAAGCGAAATACCTCACGGATACTACCCGTTATTTGTGTCCGTGCGGATTGTCCGAGGAGCAGGCGCAGCACCTCCAGGCATTGGCCCTACAAGCCTTTCAGGCCCTGGGAGCTAGTGGTTGGGGGCGAGTGGATTTCAGGTGCGATGCACAGGCTCGTCCCTGTTTACTTGAGGTTAATACGGTACCCGGGATGACTGCCCATAGTTTAGTGCCCATGGCGGCTCAAGCGGCAGGTATTGAGTTTGACCAACTGGTCCTGCAGATATTGGAGAGCAGCCTGGAACGGAGTGCGCCTCAAGATGGCCGTTAGAAGAAGAAAGCCTCGCCGGATACGGCAGGGGGCGAGCCGTCCTCAGCCGGCCCCGGCGTTACCTTTGCGGGCAATGGGCCAAGGCTTATTGGTGTTGTTCCTTGTCGGGGCGGCCGCCTGGGGGATTAGTCGTCTTGCTGATCCCCAGACTTTGCCCCTGCGCAAGGTCAGTATCGAGGGGCAGTTTAAGCAGGTGACCCAAGAAAAATTACATGAGGCGGTGGCTCCTCATGTGAGCGGCGGTTTTTTTAGTGTGAATCTGGAGACCATACGGGCGGCAGTGGAGGCGTTGCCCTGGGTAGCCCAGGCCGGTGTGCGGCGGGTTTGGCCCGATAGTTTGAGGATTGAAGTTAAGGAGCAAGTGCCGTTGGCGTACTGGGGCGAGGAGGCCTTGGTGAGTGTTGAGGGTGAGATCTTTGCCCCGCCGCGGGAAAGTTTTCCTAAGGGTTTACCAAAATTACAAGGGCCTTTGGGGAGTGAACGGTTACTGGTCAGTCGTTTGGGAGAGATAGAGGCACAACTGAGCGCCCTCGAGTTGCAGGTGGCCCAGCTCACCATGGGAGAACGGCGAGACTGGCATATCGTTTTCGAGGACGGGGTGGAGCTAATCTTGGGACGGGCGCATAGCAAGCAACGCCTGACCCGATTTCAGCAGATCTATGCCCGCCTATTGCAGTTACATCGAGAGGATATAAGGCGAGTGGATATGCGCTATACGAATGGTTTTGCAGTGACCTGGCGCGGTGATACGGCGCCAGCATGGGTTCGTGAGGCAGCATTCGATGTCTAAGCGTGGAGATAAAAACTTAATTGTTGGCCTGGATGTCGGCACCTCTAAGGTGGCCGCTATCGTGGCCGAGGCTCACCCTGAAGGTGAGATTGAGGTGATAGGGATTGGCTCTCACCCCTCCCGAGGATTGAAAAAAGGGGTGGTGGTGAATATTGATTCTACAGTCCACTCTATTCAGCGAGCGGTGGAGGAAGCGGAGTTGATGGCGGGTTGCCAGATTCACTCCGTCTTTACCGGTATTGCCGGTAGCCACATCCGCAGTCTCAACTCCCATGGAATCGTGGCCATCCGTGATAAGGAGGTGACCACGGAAGATGTGGAACGGGTGATTGATGCGGCTAGGGCGGTGGCTATTCCTGCTGACCAGAAGATCCTCCATGTGTTGCCCCAAGAATTCATTATCGATAGCCAAGAAGGGATCCGGGACCCGGTCGGCATGTCCGGCGTTCGTTTGGAGGCCAAGGTGCATTTGGTGGCCGGCGCGGTGAGTGCCGCCCAGAATATTATTAAGTGTGTACGCCGGTGTGGCCTGGAGGCGGATGACATTATTTTGCAACAGTTAGCTTCTAGTTATTCGGTACTTACCGATGATGAGAAGGAACTAGGCGTGTGTTTAGTGGATATTGGGGGAGGGACCACGGATATCGCGGTTTTCGTCGGTGGGGCTATTCGCCACACGGCGGTGATCCCGATTGCGGGCGATCAAGTCACGAATGATATTGCCGTGGCTTTGCGGACGCCGACCCAGCATGCCGATGATATCAAGCTGAGATATGCCTGTGCCCTCACTCAATTGACCCATTCCGATGAGAGCATCGAGGTTCCCAGCGTCGGTGACCGGCCCCCACGGCGATTATCACGCCAGACGCTAGCCGGAGTGGTTGAGCCCCGTTATAGGGAGCTGTTGGAACTCGTTTTGGAAGAGCTACAGCGTAGTGGGTATGAGGAGTTGTTGGGCGCCGGAGTCGTGTTGACGGGAGGGAGCGCCAAAATGGAAGGGGTAACGGAGTTAGCGGAGGAGGTTTTTCACACCCCGGTACGACTCGGCATGCCCCAGCATGTGACTGGATTAGCGGATGTGGTGAGGAACCCCGTTCATGCCACTGGCGTGGGGCTTTTACTTTTTGGGCATCACCATCGCTACACGCCGGGCCTAGGGAATCGACCGCTGGGAAGCATTCGGGGGGTATGGGACCGGATGCGGGGCTGGTTTCAGGGGAATTTTTAAAAAAACAATGGAATTTAGAGCAGCTTACCAATCGCAGAAACCCAAATAATGAGGAGAATAGACCATGTTTGAATTGATGGACTCATATACCCAGAGTGCGGTGATCAAGGTCATTGGTGTTGGCGGAGGTGGTGGCAACGCTATTCGCCATATGGTGGATACCAAGATTGAAGGGGTTGATTTCATTGTTGCCAATACGGACGCTCAAGCTCTAAAGGATTGCGCCGCCCACACCGTGTTGCAACTGGGTAACAATATTACTAAGGGTCTAGGAGCGGGAGCGGATCCAGAAATTGGTCGCCAAGCTGCCCTAGAGGATCGGGAGCGGATCATGGAAGTGGTCAGTGGCGCGGATATGGTTTTTATCACCGCTGGTATGGGCGGCGGTACCGGGACCGGCGGGGTCCCCGTGGTGGCCCAGGTGACTAAAGAGTTAGGAGTCCTGACGGTTGCTGTGGTGACTCGGCCTTTTTCCTTTGAGGGGCGTAAGCGCGCAGCTATCGCGGATCAAGGAATCAAGGAATTAACCGAGTATGTTGATTCCTTGATCACTATCCCCAATGAGAAGCTGATGCCGGTGCTGGGCAAGAGTATTAGCCTGTTAAATGCGTTTAAGGCGGCTAATGATGTTTTGCTAGGTGCCGTGCAGGGGATTGCCGAGCTCATTACCCGGCCTGGACTTATTAACGTCGATTTTGCTGACGTTCGCACAGTCATGTCTGAAATGGGAATGGCCATGATGGGATCGGGTAATGCCACCGGAGAGGAACGGGCGCGCTTGGCGGCTGAAGCAGCGGTTGCCAGCCCTTTGCTGGAAGATATTAGCCTGAAGGGGGCCCGTGGGGTATTGGTCAATATTACGGGTGGACCGAGTATGTCCATTGGCGAGTTTGAGGAGGTGGGTAGCACGGTTAAGGAATATGCTGCTGAAAATGCTACTGTTGTGGTAGGGACTGTGATTGATCCGGATCTGGAAAATGAATTGCGGGTGACTGTCGTGGCCACAGGATTAGGGCAGCCAGAGACCCAAGCGAAGGCGCCGGTAAGCCTGGTGCAGAGTTCCTCCCAGCAACCTGAGTCAGAAGAACCTATTGATTATCATATGTTGGATAAGCCTACGGTGATCCGCCATGGTTCGTCGCGGGATCGCATGGTGGCAGGCAGTGACACCAGTATGGATTATTTGGATGTTCCGGCGTTTTTGCGCCGACAGGCTGATTGATGGAGCAACCAAGTTTAAGTCTGATAGGGGACACCGCCACGAGTAGGCCCGCGTGGGTATGGGGCCTCCGCTACCTCCCCGGCAAGTGCTTGACCCTAGAATAACGGGTTATCGGCTAAAGGAAATAATCTACCATGATAAGACAACGCACGCTCAAAAATGTCATTCGCGCTACCGGGGTAGGGTTACATACTGGCGATACTGTTTATCTCTCGCTAAGGCCGGCTGCAGTGGACACCGGTATTGTCTTCCGTCGAGTTGATTTAGATCCTCCCATTGAAATAGAGGCTCGGGCGGAGAATGTCGGGGATACTACCCTCTCTTCTACCCTCCTCAAGGGAGGGGTGCGGATTGCGACCGTGGAGCACTTGCTATCGGCCTTTGCGGGCCTTGGTATCGATAATGCTTACGTGGATCTTAATGCCTCTGAAGTGCCTATCATGGATGGAAGCGCAGGCCCTTTTGTGTTTTTGATACAGTCCGCAGGAATCGCCACCCAAGAGGCGCCCAAGCGCTTTATCCGGATCAAAAAAACACTCATTATGAAAGAAGAAGATAAGTGGGCCCGCTTTGATCCTTTTGATGGTTTTAAAGTTTCTTTTGTGATTGATTTCGACCACCCAGCATTTAAGGACCGTCCCCAGGGAGTTGAGGTGGACTTTTCTTCGACTTCTTTTGTGAAAGAAGTGAGTCGTGCCCGGACCTTTGGCTTTATGAAAGACCTCGAGCGTTTACGAGAGGCTAATCTGGCGTTAGGGGGCAGCCTGAATAATGCTGTGGTGGTGGATGATTATCGAGTGATTAACGAAGATGGTTTGCGTTATGAGGATGAATTTGCTCGCCATAAAATTTTAGATGCCATCGGTGATCTATATCTTCTCGGCCATACGCTGATCGGAGCTTTTAGTGGTTATAAATCTGGCCATGCCTTAAATAACAAATTACTTTGTGCTCTGATGGCGGACCAATCCGCCTGGGAGGTGGTTACCTTTGAAGATGAGGCCGCTGTGCCGATACTTTTTACAAGTCCTTTAACAGCAGTCTAAAACTGGGCTGCCTCGGCGTATGACTCCCGGGAAGTTCTCAAGGATTGGCGCGACGGGACAAGCGCAAAAAAGCTGATTTGAGGTGAGGATCCTTCATCCCGCTGGCTATATTGCGGAGTAAGGTTCCATTCCCAGGGGAGAGGAATGGGCGTTGTGCCTGGGAGGCAGGGGCGAGACAGTAGAGAGGACGCACCTTTATTGTGACTTTGCGAAGGTTGCGAAACTCTGGGTATTGTTGTAGATATTTAATAATACTCGGCGTGTAATAACGTAGGAGGTTGGCCCGGGCTGCGGTATCGGTATGGACAATGAGGCGGTGATCTCGAATATTTGCGACGAGGCAATGGGGGGAGAGGGTTTCTGGGAGGCATTGGCGAATCTTAGAAGTGAGCTGTTGTAAAGCTTTGGCTCGGGCAAGTAAGCGTTGCAAGTTCCCTTCAGTGGTGTCAAGTAACTTGCCAATTGGTTGGGCAACTTGCATAGTGGGGATTCCTAGATTGATACCAAAGATAAGATCATGGAGATTATCATCCTTCCCAAGGCCTCGAAAAGCCGCAATTGTATTCATCTGGGGGGGGGCGCCCTCTCTGCATATCTATGTTTGATGTTGGTATGCATATTATTGGTAGTCTACGGGGCCTACTGCCTAGGTATAAAGACACAATTTGTCGCACAGCAACAATCCCTGGCCCAGATGAAGACCTTGGCCGAGAATTGGCAGGCGACACTGGAGCAGCAACAAGTAGTGTTATCGACCACCATGCACCAGGCTGAAGAGGGTCTTGGTACGCTGGCTCAACGGGTTGGACACCTTCAAGCAGATTTAGTCCGTCTGAATGCGTTGGGACAGCGTCTTATCGTGCATGCGGACTTGGAGGAAGGTGAATTTGATTTTACCAATCCACCCGCTATGGGGGGGCCGGAATTACCCCGGACAGAAGAAAGGTTGAAATTAAACGATTTTCTAGCGAGGCTGGGGCAATTAGAGCAAGCGGTGGCGGATCGTCGGCAGCAATTGAGCCTATTAGAGACGGTATTGGTGGAACGGGGTATGCGACAAGCGGCGTTGCCGGCGGGTCGCCCCTTACGCCAGGGTTGGCTCTCTTCTAAATATGGTTATCGTACCGATCCTTTTAATGGTCGGAGAGAATTCCATAATGGCGTTGATTTTGCCAGTAAGGCCGGTACGGAGATTCTGGCGGTAGCAGCGGGCATTGTGACCTGGGTGGGGGAACGCTCCGGGTACGGAAAGATGGTCGAAATCGATCACGGTAACGGCTATGTGACTCGCTATGCCCACAATCAGAAGAATCTGGTGCAGGTGGGGGAAAGTATCGTCAAAGGGCAACCTATTGCAGCTATGGGCTCTAGCGGCCGTTCAACAGGCCCTCATGTCCATCTTGAAGTTTTACATGAGGGGCGCACCGTCGATCCCCTCCGATTTGTCGGGACAGCCGAAGAGAGTTAAGGTTTTAGCATTGACCACCAGCCCTCCTTCTTTCGTCTGTTATAATTAAATACTTTTACGATGGGGGTAACAGGGCGGTTTCTCGGCCACTCTTTTGCCCGGTGTTAGTGTTAAGCCCCATTGCCACTTAATATCGAAGTTCAATACCCATCTTCAATCCTAGGATCAACTCCACTCAATAGTTATGGTAACGAATTTACTCAGCAAGGTATTTGGCAGCCGCAATGATCGTTTGTTGCGGAGCATGAACAAAGTTGTGGCGCAGATTAATGTCTTAGAGCAGGATATCGCTGCTCTTAGCGATGAACAATTGCAGGCTAAAACCAACGAGTTCCGGAACCGGCTTGCGGAAGGTGAAGATCTGGATGACCTCCTTCCTGAGGCTTTTGCCGTAGTCCGAGAAGCAGGCAAGCGAGTCCTCAACATGCGTCACTTTGATGTCCAGCTTTTGGGAGGCATGGTACTCCACGAGGGCAAAATTGCTGAGATGCGTACCGGTGAAGGTAAGACCCTCGTTGCCACCCTAGCTGCCTACCTTAATGCCCTGCCTGGTAAAGGCGTTCATGTGGTGACCGTGAACGACTACCTGGCCCAGCGTGATGCCCAATGGATGGGACCGCTATACCAGTTTCTAGGGCTTTCCACGGGGGCTATCGTTGCCAACATGGATCCCGTCGCCCGAAGAGCCGCCTACGCCGCAGACATCACTTATGGGACCAATAACGAATTTGGCTTTGATTACCTGCGCGACAATATGGCCTTTAGTTTGGAAGATAAGGTGCAGCGGGAGATGCACTATGCCATTGTGGATGAGGTGGACTCTATTCTAATTGATGAGGCGCGCACACCGCTGATTATCTCCGGCGCTGCTGAGCAAAGTTCCGAGCTTTATCGGCGCATCAATGCTTTTATCCCTCAACTTAGCAAGCAAGAAGGGGAAGAGGGGCCGGGGGATTACACGGTGGATGAAAAGGTGCGCCAAGTGTATCTCACTGAGGCGGGGCACGAGCATGTGGAGCGGATCATGTTCGAATCGGGCTTAATGCAAGAAGGAGAAAGCCTCTACGATGCCGCTAATATTGGTTTGATGCATCACCTAAATGCTGCCTTACGGGCCCATGTGCTCTTTCACAGGGATGTCGATTATATTATTAAGGATAATCAGGTCGTGATTGTGGATGAGTTTACAGGCCGCACCATGCCTGGTCGACGGTGGTCGGAAGGTCTCCATCAAGCGGTAGAGGCCAAAGAAGGCGTGCCGATCCAAAGCGAGAACCAGACCCTGGCCTCGATTACCTTCCAAAATTATTTTCGCCTCTATGACAAATTGGCTGGGATGACGGGGACGGCGGATACCGAGGCTTACGAATTTCAGCAGATTTATGGCCTAGAAGTGGTGGTCGTCCCTACCCACCTTCCCATGGTGCGGGTTGACCATGGGGATAAGGTCTATTTGACCACAGAAGAAAAATTTCAAGCGATTTCTGAAGATATTAAGGACTGCCGCTCCCGTGGTCAGCCGGTCCTGGTCGGGACCACTTCCATTGAGGCTTCCGAGCATCTTTCAAAATTACTCAAAAAAGAGAAAATTGAGCACCAAGTGCTCAATGCTAAATTTCATGAAAAAGAGGCGCAAATTATTTCTCAGGCCGGTCGGCCTGGTACGGTTACCATTGCCACGAACATGGCGGGTCGCGGTACCGATATAGTGCTTGGCGGTAGCTTGGAAGCGGAATTAGCGGCGCTAGATGAGAATGCAGATAAAGCAAAGAGAGAAGAGCTGCGGCGGATTTGGCAGGAGCGTCACGAAGAGGTTGTCGCGGCTGGGGGACTGCATATCATTGGTACTGAACGCCATGAATCCCGCCGTATTGATAATCAGCTTCGAGGACGCTCCGGGCGCCAAGGAGACCCGGGTTCTACCCGCTTTTACCTGTCACTAGAAGATAACTTGATGCGTATTTTCGCCTCAGAACGGATCTCCGGCTTGATGCAAAAGCTAGGCATGGAAGAAGGCGAGGCTATTGAGCATCCTTGGGTCACCCGTGCTATCGAAAATGCGCAACGTAAAGTTGAGGGCCATAACTTCGATATTCGTAAGCAATTGCTAGAGTTCGATGATGTGGCCAATGACCAACGTAAAGTGGTCTATGAGCAACGCAACGAGTTGATGGCGACGGACGATATTTCGGAGATGGTCCAGGGTATTCGCGAGAGCGTGATCGGCTCGGTGTTCAGCCAGTATATTCCCCCGGGAAGCATCGACGAGCAGTGGGATATTTCTGGATTGCAGGAAGCATTGGCAAGCGAATTTGGCCTTCAGCTTGATATTGCAGCCTGGTTGAAAACTGATGAAGACCTTCATGAGGAGACCTTGCGTGAGCGTATCCTTGAAGCGATGGAAAGTGCCTATAAGGAAAAGGAGAGTTTAGTCAGCCCCGAAGTGCTGCGTCACTTTGAAAAGGCCGCCATGCTGCAGGTACTGGATTCCCAGTGGAAGGAGCATCTGGCCATGATGGATCATCTGCGCCAGGGCATTCATTTGCGCGGTTATGCCCAAAAGAACCCTAAGCAGGAGTTCAAGCGCGAAGCCTTTGAATTGTTTCAAGAGATGTTGGAGCGGATCAAATATGATGTGATTACGCTCCTATCCAAAGTACAGGTGCGTACCGAGTCTGATGTGGAAGCGGTAGAACATCAGCGCCGTGCTACCAGCGCGGTAGAATACCAGCATGCGGCTGCCAGTGCGATGGCAGGTGGCGCTGGCGAAGCGGAGGCCCCAAGGGCGGAATCCGAAGCATCCGAGTCCAAAGCTCCCTATGTTAGAGAAGGTCGGAAAGTTGGTCGTAACGAGCCTTGCCCTTGCGGCTCAGGAAAGAAATACAAGCATTGCCACGGCAAACTGAATTAAAGCGAAAACTGGATGCTTGCCCTCGCAGGTATGGCGACTGCGGGCCTTTTGTATAAGCCCTGATATTAATTTTGCCAGGCAATCTATCTTGGTCTCTGGAGGTGATCACTCATGGGTGAAGCTACCACTGACGTTCGGTAAGATAATCTTCTTTATTATTCAGCATCCCCTGGCGGCAATTTTGGTTGCCGGGCTAGTGGGGGTTTTTGCGTTCTTTTTTCCTCTGCTGGCCTACGTGAGTGGGGCTATTGTAGGGCTGGTTGCTCTGGAACGGGAATTTAAAGTGGCCCTTGTGGTTGCCCTTGGTGCCGCTTTACCTGCAGCCATAATGGCATTTTCTGGTGCGAATAAAGCAGGTATTGTCTTTCCGTTGTTGCTGGTGCTGGGGTTGCCCCATTGTATTTGTGCTGCGCTGCTGCGTGCGACCCGATCCCAGAGTGTTGCCCTCAATTCCCCTCGAGCTTAATACTATAGCGGGAAGGGGGACTCTCTCCTTTAAAAGCTTCAAAAGGAAGAAAACTGATGGCTGTTGGTCTTGAGCATTTGCCAGAATTGCTGCCGGTAGCGGGCGTTAAGCTGGGAACCGTGGCTGCTGGCATTCGCTATCGGGATCGTCTCGACTTGGCGGTGATCGAGGCCATTGAGGGCAGTACCTGTGCCGCTGTTTTTACCCGCAATGCTTTTTGCGCCGCACCTGTAGTTGTGGCCCGTCGCCATTTGGCCGAGAATTCTCCACGCCTGCTGCTGATTAATGCGGGCAATGCCAATGCAGGTACCGGTGCTCAAGGCCTCAGGGACGCTGAGGCTTGCTGCACCACCCTGGCTGAGTTGGCTGGAGTGGCGCCAAGGGCCGTCCTTCCCTTTTCTACCGGGGTGATTGGTGAACCGCTGCCGGTGTCTCTTGTTCGAACCGCGTTACCCCAAGCTTGGGAAGCGCGCTCGCCGACCGGGTGGGAGGGGGCGGCTCGGGCCATAATGACTACGGATACCGTGCCTAAAGGTCTCTCTGTGAGCTTTACTTGCCAGGGGCGCCCAGTCACGGTCACGGGAATTGCCAAGGGGTCGGGTATGATCCGGCCAGATATGGCCACCATGCTAGCGTTCCTGGCGACCGATGCCCAGGTTCCCAAGGAGGTCTTGCAGCTTTGCTTGACCAAGGCGGTGGCGGAGAGTTTTAACCGCATTACGGTCGATGGTGATACCTCTACCAATGATGCTTGCGTCCTTATGGCCACCGGGCAAAGTGGGGTTTCCATAAGGGCAGCCGAGGGTCCAGATTTTGCCGCCTTGCAGCAGGCGGTAAGCGAGGTTTGCTTGCACCTGGCCCAGGCCATTATTCGGGATGGGGAAGGCGCTACCAAGTTGATTGCCGTTAAGGTGGCCGGTGGAGGTAATGTCCAAGAATGTGAGCAAGTGGCGTATGCCATTGCCCAGTCTCCTTTGGTTAAAACGGCCTGCTTTGCCAGTGATCCCAATTGGGGCCGGATTCTAGCCGCCATCGGGCGTAGTGGGGTGCCTGATCTTGAAATAACGGGAGTGTCTCT
Source organism: Nitrosococcus halophilus Nc 4 (assembly GCF_000024725.1). Classification (NCBI taxonomy): domain Bacteria; kingdom Pseudomonadati; phylum Pseudomonadota; class Gammaproteobacteria; order Chromatiales; family Chromatiaceae; genus Nitrosococcus; species Nitrosococcus halophilus. The sequence continues at coordinate 517,139 of NC_013960.1, forward strand.
TTATTTAAGCGAAGTTTGTGTGATTGATAAGGGAGTTCCCCATCCCGATTACACCGAGGAACAAGGCCAAGCCGTCATGGAGCGGGATGAAATCACCATAGGGGTGGAGTTGGGGCGGGGGAATTTCTGCGCTCAAATCTGGACCTGCGATCTGTCCTTTGATTATGTGAAGATTAACGCCGAATATCGCAGTTGATGAGGGAAAATATACCTAGGACCGTATTTTTCCTGGGTTGGTGAGATAGATTTCACCGCCTATCAGGCTAAGGGGCACCGGTTCTAAGTGAGTTCCAGGGCAGGGACCGGCAAGACAGAGGCCATCCTCAAATCGGAATAAAGCTCCATGGGTGGCGCATTGGACGTATCGGCCTTCCCAATCGAGAAATTGATCGGGCACCCAATTGAGGGTTACTCCAGTATGGGGGCAGCGGTTCATGTAGGCCCAGATTTGGGTGGCTTGGCGGATGACGAATATTTCCTGCTGGCCGATAGCAAAGCCGCGGGTGCCGTATTCTGGCAGTTCTTCCAGATGGCATAAAAACATAGCGGAAGTCCTGGTCATGGTTTCAAGTCACTTGAGCCTAGGCCATCGAACCCCTGCTGGCCACATTTGCGGCCGGCCAGTTGGCAGCCGAAGGTCAGGCTCTCAGAGAGGGAACGGTGGCGAAGACGGGCGTCAAGGAAGCCAGCGTTAAAAGTATCTCCCGCCCCCAGAGTATCCACCACTTGTGGGGGAAAAAAAGCCGGTGCGTGATGCATTTTCCCCTCCTCGTCGATGGCATAGGCCCCTTCTTCCCCCCAAGCACAAATTTTTTCGGTGTCAGGTAAGGTGGCGTGCCATTTCTGAAGAAAAGTTTGAGCCTCCGAGTAGCCATGGTAAGTCACATAGTGGCGGGAAAACAATAAAACAGCGGCTCCCTCAAAAAGGCTTTCAATCCCGGGTCTTGGCTTTTCAATCTCTACCGACCAGGGGAGGGAGGGAAATCGTTCCCGGACAAGGGCGAGCATCCGGGCGGTTTCTGCCACATTACGGCCCTCAAAGTGGAGCCAGTCGAAGGGAGAGAGATCTATGTTGGCAAAATCAGCAAAGCTAAATTCTGGGAGATCCCGATAGTGGACGATAGTGCGGCTGCCGGTAGCACGGCTCAAGGTGACATAGGAGGTGGGAGTCTTTCCTTTTACGATACGGCAATTATCCGTATTTATGCCCTGTTGCTTTAACTCCTGGGTAATGAATTGTCCGTCCGGTTCCTCTGCCAAGATTCCCGCAAACATACACTCATGGCCTAAGTGTTGGAGGACGGTGAGGGTATTGGCGCAATTTCCACCCCGGCAGCGGCGTTGTGATAAAGCCCTGATTTCATCATTTTCCGCCGGATAACCCTCAACGGTATTAATGATGTCCACAGTGGCGATCCCAATGCCTAGCATTTTGGCCATAGGGCAGTGATTACATAGCGGTTTCTAGGATTTGGCCAATGTGCTTGGCAACTTCTGTGACTTCGTCTGTTCCATTGACCTTATGGAGTTTGCCTTGAGCCTCATAATAGTCCACCAACGGCGCGGTTTGGGACTGGTAAACTTGTAAGCGATTGGCAATGGTCTCTTCGTTATCATCGGAGCGTTGAATAAGTTGGTCGCTGCCACATTTATCGCAACGCTGGTCCTCCTGGGGTGGTGAAAAATAAATATTATAGATGGCCCCACAAACCTGGCAGGTGCGGCGTCCTGTCAGCCGTTTCATGAGTACCTCGAAGTCCACATCAAGGAGGATTACCGCCTGTAAGGGTTGCTCGAGCGCAGCGAGCATTTCATCAAGGGCTTGGGCCTGGGCCAAATTTCGGGGGAACCCGTCGAGAATATAGCCCTTAGCAGCGTCAGGCTGAGTGAGCCGTTCACGGATAATGCCGATAACGATTTCATCAGAGACTAATTTTCCCGCATCCATGGCCGCCTTGGCTTGTTTCCCTAACTCGCTACCGGCAGCCACAGCAGCACGCAATAAATCTCCGGTAGAGATTTGAGGAATCCCATATTTTTGGGATAGGAGTTCGCCTTGGGTGCCTTTTCCAGAACCTGGGGCGCCAAGTAACACTGTTCTCATAATGAATTTGCCTCAAAATAACCTATATCGAGTGTATACCGAAGTGATCCGTTGCTATTCTATCCCGGTGCTGTACTCGGGCTAGGGCTCGAAAGGCTGTTACGCTACCTTGCTAAGCTAAGGGAGTCAATTAGCCCTGGTATTACGGCAGCCCGATGGGGGTCAAGGGCTCATTGGGTCTAATAGGGGTGCCCTGGGTAGTGAGTGTTTGCCACCCCCTTAACCTTGTAAAAATTTTCTTTCCTTAAGCAATAATGGAGAATAGTATGGCCAAAAAAAATGCATTTTATGCCCAATCGGGTGGAGTTACCGCTGTTATCAACGCTTCTGCCTGCGGTGTCATTGAGACCGCGCGACAGCATTCGGAGGTTATTGGAAAGGTCTATGCGGGGCGTAATGGCATTATTGGCGCTTTAACCGAAGACCTTATCGACACCAGCCAGGAAAGTGATAGCGCCATTGCTGCTTTACGGCATACTCCAGGGGGCGCTTTTGGGTCTTGCCGCTATAAGCTTAAAGGGCTTGAAGAGAACAAGGCCGAATATGAGCGTTTGATTGAAGTGTTCAAAGCCCACGATATCGGTTATTTCTTCTACAATGGCGGCGGCGACTCTCAGGATACTGCCCATAAGGTATCGCAACTTGGCGATCAGCTGGGATATCCCATCACCTGTATTGGGGTTCCCAAGACCGTAGATAATGACTTGCCTATCACTGATAATTGTCCGGGGTTTGGGTCCGTGGCGAAATACGTGGCGGTCTCGGTACGGGAAGCGGCCTTGGATGTGGCGTCCATGGCGCGGACTTCGACCAAAGTTTTCATCCTCGAGGTCATGGGGCGCCATGCGGGCTGGATCGCCGCTGCGGGAGGTGTGGCGGCAGAGCAGGAAGGAGATGCGCCCCATATCATTCTGTTTCCCGAGATCCCCTTTGAGCAGGAGCAATTCCTTCAAAAGGTAGATGCCAGTGTCAAAGATTATGGCTACTGTGTGATTGTGGCCTCGGAAGGAGTACGCAATAAGGAAGGCCAATTTCTGTCTGAAACAGGGACTCGGGATGCCTTTGGCCATGCTCAACTTGGTGGTTTAGCCCCCTTGGTTGCCCAGATAGTGCGGGAAAAATTGGGTTATAAGTATCACTGGGCTGTCGCCGACTATCTCCAGCGGGCAGCGCGGCATATTGCTTCCCAGGTGGATGTGGAACAGGCCTATGCCGTGGGTAAGGCGGCGGTAGAATTTGCGGTCAGGGGTGAAAATGCGGTGATGCCGACTATCATCCGAAAGTCCTCTGATCCCTATCGGTGGGAGATTGGTTCAGCGCCCCTTAAGGACGTGGCTAATGTGGAGAAAGATCTCCCCCGAAGCTTTATTACCCCAGAAGGCTTCGGGATTACAGAAGAGGCCCGGAGCTATCTTACCCCCTTGATCCAGGGTGAAGATTATCCCCCCTACAAGAATGGGTTGCCCGTCTACGTCCAACTCAAAAATGCTCCCGTTGAGAAAAAACTCAAGGAGTCCTTCACCTTACGCTGAGGGGTTAGGGTTACCCCAGTCTACACCGGGGCTTGGAATAGCTTCCGGGTAGACTGGGACCGCCTCGATGGGAAAACTCTTTTTGGGGTATTTTCCCTGAGGTTAGAGTGGCTCTGGGTATTCTTTTCTTTTACCCCCTGTTCCTGCGGGCTATCTCATATTAGCAGCGAGGCTGAAGTCGGAGAGCATCTCAATGAGGGTGGCTCCGATCTGGGCTGAGAAGCGTTCCAAAAATCCAGGCTTGGGAGTGTAGTTAACGATTTTTTCTGCGCCTACGATCTCGCGGGCCACATAGTCGCTGCTTCCTAAGCCATCGATCAGGCCGAGAGTAAGGGCCTGTTCGCCCGTCCAGACTAGACCGCTGAATAGGGAGGGATCCTCCTTGAGACGCTCTCCGCGACCATCCTTTACGATCTGAATGAATTGTTTATGGATGTTTTCCAGCATTTTTTGGATATGCTGGGCTTCGGATTCTTTGATGGGGGAGAAGGGATCAAGAAAGCCTTTATAGTCACCCGCCGCGAATAGGCGCCGCTCCACTCCCAGTTTCTCCATGGCGTCAACGAAGCCGAAGCCATTGATCAGGGCGCCGATGGAACCCACGATACTTGCTTTGTCAGCGTAAATTTGATCGGCGGCGACGGCAATGTAATATCCTCCAGAGGCACAGACATCGCTGATGACAGCGTAGAGAGGAATATTGGGGTGCTCTTGACGCAAGCGGTGAATTTCATCATTGATACGGCCTGTTTGTACCGGGCTGCCGCCAGGACTATTGATGTGTAGGATTACCCCCCTGCTATGTTCGCTCTCGAAGGCGGTTTGCAATCCTTTTTTAATGTTTTCGGCGCTAGCGAAGGAATCGGCGCTAATGAGTCCATCAACCTCTACTAAGGCAGTGTGGGGTGTGGTGATTCCGGGGGCGCTGAGCCCATTGGGGAGATAGAGTAGTAGGAATACCAATAAATAACCGGCAAACAGTATCTTAAAAAAGATATTCCAGCGACGTGCCCGCCGCTGCTCTTTGAGGGCGCTAAAAGCCAGACGTTCTAGGACTTCTCGTTCCCAACTGAGCTGCGTTTCCTGTTTTTTGTCGAGATCGGTAGTAGAAGGATCTTGTTCTGACATTGGGCCTCCATAAACAAAGGTCTGGCTAATAATAACGGATCAGCGCTACTAAAGGGCAGGTTGTGGGGCCTACTACCTTTTAGTTTAAGGCTGTTGGGTTAAAATTTTGTTGGCATATGCTTTTAGTACAGCGCTTAATTCCTCGGGCAGTGGCGCGGTTATCTTGAGTAATTTTTTTCCTTCGGGCGGTGTAAAGCTTAGCTGGTCAGCATGGAGAAACAACCGGCGCAGTCCCAAATTTCGTAGCCGCTTGTTGAATGCGGGATCACCATATTTTTCATCGCCCCCAAGGGGATGACCGAGATGGGCGGCATGCACCCGGATCTGATGGGTGCGACCGGTTTCCAAAGTGATCTCCATCAGCGTCGCTTCCTTATAGAGCTGTTTGGGGTGGAAATGACTGGCAGCCGGTTTCCCGGTGGCGCTCACCTTAACGACTCGTTCTCCAGACTGTAAGATATTTTTTAACAGGGGCAAGTTTACTTGTCCGATATTTCTTGGCCAGCGTCCCTTGACAAGGGCAAGGTAGCGCTTATGGATGAGTTGTTCCCGTTGCATCGACTGGAGTGCCAGCAAGGTGCTTCGGGTTTTGGCGACCATCAGGCAACCTGAGGTTTCCCGGTCTAAACGATGGACGAGCTCCAGAAAAGGGGCTTCTGGGCGCAGGTGCCGTAATGTCTCGATAACCCCATAGCTGATACTGCTACCACTGTGGACCGCGATTCCAGCCGGTTTGTTGAGAATGAGCAAATGCTTATCCTCATATAACAAGCTGCTCTCGATGAGGTGCAAGAGGGAAGGGGCTACGGGTTCCTTAACGCTGGGATGAGACACCCGCAGTGGAGGAATTCTGACTTGGTCCCCCTGCTCTAGGCGGTAACTACTAGCGACACGGGATTTATTGACCCGAACTTCTCCTCGGCGCAGGCAACGGTAGATTCGGCTCTTGGGAACGCCCTTGAGTTGGGAAAGTAAAAAGTTGTCGATTCGTTGGCCCGCCTGTTCCAGTTGTATTTCCACGAGGCGAACGCGGGGCGTCGATGATTGTTCCTTGCTGTTCATATCCAAGTTTATCGCAGATTTGCTAAGTTGCCCCTAAGTGTTGATAAGTGAGAGGGGGCGTTCCAAACCCAATTCAGCTATTCGCATTCGTGTTAGGAAAGAAGAGCTGCTTGCCGCCGATCTGGTACGCGCCGATGGCCTTCTGACCTTCGGGTGATACCAGCCAATCGATGAACGCTTGTCCCAGGTCCTTTTTTACATTGGGGCATTTCGTAGGGTTCACCAGGATGACGCTGTAGGGATTGAATAGGCGCGTATCCCCCTCCACCAGAATTGCCAGCTCCACAGGGTTTTTGAACGAAAGCCAAGTTCCCCGATCGGTAAGGAGGTAGGCGTTCATCTGTGCTGCGGTGTTGAGTGTCGCGCCCATTCCGGAGCCCATCTCCCGGTACCAGGGACCCTTGGCTTTTTCGAGATCTATTCCGGCCGCCTGCCACAGGCGCCGCTCCGCCTTGTGGGTGCCGCTGTTGTCGCCGCGGGAGGCGAACGGCGTTTTAGTATTGGCGATTTTCTTCAGCGCTATGGTGATGTCCTTGCCGCCGGCAACACCGGCCGGATCGGATTTCGGCCCCACCAAGACGAAATCATTGTACATTACCCCGTGGCGTTTGACGCCATGGCCTTCGGCGACGAATTTCTCTTCCGAAGCCGGGTCGTGGACGAACACCACGTCGGCGTCACAGCGCCGGCCGGTGTCCAGTGCCTGTCCCGTCCCTTGGGCCACCACCCGCACAGCGATGCCGGTCTTCTGCTTGAATTGAGGAAGAATTTCCCTAAACAGCCCTGAATTCTCAGCGGAGGTGGTCGAGGCCACCGTGATGAACTTGTCCGCAGCCGCTGCGTTGGTCGTTAGGGAGAGAAGCAACGTCGCTGCGATGAGAAGTTTTCCAGTCAGTGCCATAGTAGTTCTCCGCAAAGGAAGGCATGGGCTTTGGCCGAAGCCGGTTGGGTGAAAAAGCGTTCGGCCGGCGTCTGCTCCAGCAGCCGGCCTTCGTTCAGAAACAATATCTCGTCGGCGCAATATTTTGCCAGACCCAGGTTGTGGGTTGTCATAACGATCTTGGTGCCGGCATCGTGAATCGCCTGGATGATCCGATGCACTTCGCCCGTCGCCGTCGGATCGAGGCCCGCCGTCGGCTCGTCTAGAAACAGCACTTCCGGTCGCATTGCCCACGCCCGGGCTAGCGCCAGCCGTTGCTGCTCGCCGACGGAAAGCACCCGCGCTTGGCTCTGGGCCAGACGGCTCAGTCCGACCTGCTCCAGCGCTGCTTGAGCGCGCCGGTCCCGGTCCTTTCTCGCTACCCCCGCGAGTTTCAGTGCATAGGTGATATTATCCCAGGCGGAACGCCGTAGCATCACTGGACGCTGGAACACCATCGCCTGACGGCGCCTGCCCGGTCGGTCGGGAACGTTCCATTTTACCGTACCTGCCGTGGGCGCCAGTAGCCCGTGGCACACGCGCATGAGCACGCTTTTTCCCGCGCCATTGGGGCCCAAGATGACAGTTCGCGGCCCAGCTTCAATGCGTGCGGTGATGCCTTCGAGGATGGTTCGGCCGCCGGCAGTGAAGGTCACGCCGTCGAGCTGCAAGGGCAGTAGCGTTCCTGGATACCCCATGGCCTATCCGTACCGCCGCTGGGCGATTCGCTTGACACCGTAGGCGACGGCGTTGAGCAGCAGCACCAGGGAAATCAGTACGATGCCTAAACCTAGTGCCAGGGGCAGATCGCCCTTGCTGGTTTCCAGCGCGATGGCGGTGGTCATGACCCGGGTCACGCCGGCGATGTTTCCGCCGACAATCATCACCGCGCCCACTTCGGCCGCTGCACGCCCAAAGCCTGCTAGCACGACGGTCACCAGTGAGAAGCGGGTGTCCCACAGCAGGGTGAGCGCGGACTGGGTGAGACCTGCGCCGAGGGAACGGAGTTGCTCCGAGTATTCGCTCCAGGCGTCCTCGATCACTTGGCGCGACAGGGCCGCGACGATGGGCACGATAAGAATGGTCTGGGCAATGATCATCGCTGTAGGCGTAAACAACAGGCCGTAGTCGCCAAGTGGCCCGGCGCGTGACAGCAGCAAGTACACCAGCAATCCGATGACCACCGGCGGCAATCCCATCAAGGCATTGAATATTACGATCAGTACCTGCCGACCGGGGAACTTGGCCACCCCAGTGGCGGCGCCGATGGGAAGCGCGATCCCGCTGGCGATCAAGGTGGCCGTTAGGCTTACCCGCAGGCTCAGCAGAACGATTTCCACCAGTTCCGGGTCGCCGCGACTAATCATGTCGATCGCCTGCTGGAAGGCGAGACCGAGGGTGTTCATCACTGAATGGGCGAGCGCGGTTATACCCAATGATCCGCTAAGTAAACGACCGACCTGCTAAAGCAGGTGGCTTTTTCAGACCCAACCCCAAAAGGAGCGGTCATTTATGGTAGTCAAGAGACCCCACATACGGACGGCTTACCCCACAGGGGCGCCCGTTGCTAAGCTGATAAGCAAAGCAATCCCTCGTTATTTATTTACGCCTGTCTGGCAGGCTGGACATCGACGTGGGATACGCGCGCCAAGCCAACAGTATACACCGCTTAGTCTCGTAGTTAAAACTGACCGTCTAAAGACGGTGGTATCAACCTTTGGAAGAGTACGATCATGAATATCAATGGCATCGAACGGTTTTACGGAGATAATATCATCGTTGCGGAAAAGACCTAAGGGCTGCCATTGGCTGTTGACAAGTTCATAGGCCTCCAGCGTCTTGGTTTTCGGGTCGACCAGCCAAGCAAGTTGGATCCCATAATGGGCGTACAAGGGCATCTTCTCCTCACGATCGGTGCTCTTCGTGGATGGCGAGAAAATTTCACACACCCAGTCCGGTACGACCTGGATCTTGTGTCCCACCGGGGGCGATGGCATCCGTTCTTTTCGCCAGCCTGCGATATCTGGGACTGTGAGTTCGCTGTCTAGAACAATGACCCCTTATTAACCGCAGGATCATTTTCATGGCGCTTAATCTGGCAAAAACGGTGGTTAATTTTCTGGCGCAGGAGTGCGAGAAATTCCGCGATTACCATCAGGCCAAGGGGTCCCTGTTCAGCAATTGGGAGGCGGCGTTTAGGAACTGGATCCGGAAGGCGGCTAAGTTCAAGGCAGATAAAAACCCGCCAGCAGGTGTGTCACGATCTGATCATGCTGTTGGTGAAAGAGAAGTTTCGGACAAGGAAGGAGAGTGTACAAGCTATTGATTTAAAGGGTTAAAATTGGCGCCCCGGATACGATTCGAACGTATGACCTTCCCCTTAGGAGGGGGATGCTCTATCCAGCTGAGCTACCGGGGCAGTAATGGTATTTTTGGATACTTAGTCAGGGGGAGTTTGATGCGCTTCTCTTTGCAAACCAACCTCAGCCCAATGCGTTCCATTTCAAAAAACTCGCTTTCATGTTACCCCATGAGGCTTAGGGAGTGAAGGGGTAATCAGTGAGCCTGCCTTATTTTAAGACCGATTAGTCCTGGGTTTCATCAATCCTGAAATACTGATCCAGGCCTAGCTCGCATAATTCTTTATGAAGGCAGGGAGTGCAGTGAATTATACTGATATCAGCTTGTTCTCTATCGGCGCATTCCTTGAGCATCCATAGCAAGTCATAACCGGAATCTTTGATTGATTCCATGTTTGCTAAATCAACCACAAAGTTTATTTTCTGGCCCTGGGTAGAGACCTCCCAGGAATCTTGGCTCATGGTAAAGTCTAGCGTGTCCCGGATGGTCAGAACGATGGTATGAGTTTTGGTGGGGGTTGTGGCAGCTACTGACATTTCAACTCCTCCCATTCTAAAGACAAGTCCTTTAATTTATTTCTGTGATTCAGTCGGTGGAATACTTGTGTTTTTCCTGCTAATGGAATTTTTTAGACAGACATAAATTGTGCCAATATTTGTTTAGGGAGGTTGTCTTTTGCTTAAGTTTATGATTTTTAGATATTTAGTGGTTAAAAGAAGTTTTATGTGTTATGTCTGTTCCCCCTGAAAGTGGGTTTTAAACCAACCTCATTTAGGCTCTGTTTGTCGGAGTAGCGAGACACCTCTAGGGGTCATGGACGGTGGTTGCTGTGGTCCGGGCTTGGGTCAGTGAGGTCCGGGTTTGTGGGATAGGGAAAAACGTTCATCAAAGGGAGCGAGAAAAGACTTCTCAGAGGGGTGGAAGCGGTAGGTGGGGATATTGTTGCCACTCTCTAGGAAACCTGGACTGAGCTAAGGCGGGATATGCAGCTAGACTTTCAAGTAGCGGTGCTAAAAGCGGTGTGGAGACTATGGGAATGTCCCTCTATCGGCCCACCGTTGCAGAGAAGATTGCCATCAGCAATATTTATGAACTAAATACCTTGACATTCATGGGTATTTAGGTGCTTACTATAACCCCTAGGCGCTCATGATGGCGCAGAAAAAAACGGAAAGCCACATTAGTAGGTTGTGGAACTGTGGCTTCCCGCGTCTGCGTCGCAAAATAATGAATATAACAAAAACAATAAAGAAAAGGCACCGCTTGCCGGGGCTTTTAAAGCAACTTTGAGTGCCTTATTACCCTATGGGTAGGCAAAACCGGCAGGCGAGGGCCTTTGTGCTCCGATATCATAGACCACGCTCTAAGGGCGTGGTTCCTTTTTTTATGGGATAAATAAAAAATTTTTTACAAGGGGCTGGCCTCTAGATGCCAACATTGTCGGCTGCAGTAGGCTTGCTAGAGCCATTCTGGATGAGAATAAGGCGTTAGCCTTGGTGATATCAGTTTTTTCGGATTTTGTTGGGATAAGATGGTGGAGCCGAGGAGGATCGAACTCCCGACCTTCGCATTGCGAACGCGACGCTCTCCCAGCTGAGCTACGGCCCCAGGACTTAAAACTGAATTCTACCCTGAAAAGTTTGAAGTGTCATCTCTCGGAGTTTGCTGCTTATGAGTGACAATTATCGGCTTATCTGCTTTTGCCGACTGGGCTCCTGCCCTGCCCGGTTGCCCTCTGCGCGTTTCCTGCTTCATCGAAGCCCCTATTGTCCCAGCTCTTGCGCGGTATCGTTGGGAGGCTGTGCCCCTCGACAGGCCTAACTTCCCGCGCTCCTTGCGGTAGCCAAAATGGATGTGCCGGTCGGATTTTACATCATGGCCGGTCTTCTGATAACAACTCCAAGGTCTCCTTATTGAGACCACACTCTAGCCTGGGGTCGATGTTACCGAAACGCACCGCAGCGAGCAACGGGTTATTTAGCCCTCGCGCTCGGCGCGCCGTTTCACTTCGCGACCTCGCTGGGGGGTCGCCTAACATCCATGTAAGGCTTCAAAGTTATTTATTGTTTTTAAGTTTAAACCCGCCCCAGGAGGGAGCGGGGTGCTGAGGCAGAGGGGAGTAGATCACCTCCAGGGCCATAAGCCGCAGACTTTAGCTCCTGTCCACTCAGTATTGTTAGAGCCCGCAGAACTTGGTGACGGTTACGGTTTATCAGGCTGCCATTGAGTTGATTTTGGTCACGGCATTGCTGTAGCCGCTCTTGCCGTTGCTCCCAAAGTGTTGAGAGTTGCCCCTGCTCCTGGGAGGTGCTGGCCTGGACATAAGCGCTAATGCCCTCGGGGGTGGAGGGCAGCCCGGACATTCTAAGTCGCTCTTCATGATCTTGAAAGACAGCCTCCAGGCGTATCATGGCGTCTTGTTTCTTGTTGACTGCGGCCTCCATGTCGGTCACCTCCCTCTGGCGTAGGGCAAGGTGTTCATCTTGCAATGTTTGCCACAGGCATTCAAGGCAGCTTAGCTCCTCTTGGAGAAGGTTGATTAGAACTTGCGCCGACATGCTTGGATGACTATTTATTCAAGGCCTGTTCCAGGGCAATCAGTTTGTCCGCAATACGCTCGGAATCGATTTGATAGCTGCCATCTTGGATTGATTGTTTGATTTGCTCAACCTTTTGATTATCTACGACGGATACACTGGCTAGAGATGCCTCCGTCTCCCTAAGTTGTTCAGCCGTGTTAGTCAAGGTGATAGTTTCCGCGGTCTGATGACTTAAGGCGCTAGAATCCTCCGCTGACTTGGAGCGGTCAGCAGTAGCCGTTTCTAGCGATTTTTGCACGGGGGCATGACTATAGCCTGATAGTCCATTGATTTCTGTGGACATTTCGGCTTTCTCCTCAAATATTTTGCCCATTGTTATCGGCGTTTAAGGTTTCAGCTTTAAGGTTGCGGGTATTACATTTGCACTTGTACTATACCGTCAGCCGTTACCGTCCCTTCGACAATACGCTGGGAGGAATTGTTCCTGACACGAATGTGCTCTCCCGCGCCGGCATCTTCGAGAGCTTGGCCTTTCATGTGGACCTGTAGCCCGGGGACTTTGGCTATTAAAATGACCTGTTGCCCACGCCGAACGAGTTTGGGAATTTCCAATACCTCGGGAGTAATGACTGCCCCCAAGCCCAAGGGTCGCTTGAGGCGTTTACCCGCCACCTGCGCTGGGTCCCTTAGATAACCTTGTCTTAGTTGCTCTAGATTGCGGCGCTCCAGATGGATATCAGCAAGGCTTAGGGGGGAACCAGGCACTAGTGGGTGGGTTGCAACCACTACTTTACCATAGACGGCTACTTTGACAGAGAGATACACCGTCCAGGGTGTGCCCCCAGTACAGCGGACACCCACTGTGGTGTTGCCTGTGGGGCGGCTGCCACTAGGGAAGAAAGCTTTTAAGGGATGAGAACATTTCGGGAGGCGCAAGCGCCGATCTAATGCTCCTGGGGTGACTTCGATATTCCCCGGTAACGCTTTCGCCTGCTTGAGGACAAATTTGCGAGCTATCTCCTGGATTTCAGCCAAGGATTGCTTATCCTTGGCCATGCTATGACTAGGGGAGAGCAGCATTAAGAAAAGCCAAAATAAGCAATAGAGAAGGCGCATAAAAGGGTTACGGGCAAGTTCTGACTTCAATGGATTGATTGATTATAGAGGAGCATGGTACACCCTGCCCCTACAATAGCGTATCGGCACCCGTGGGGTATCTTTTAATCGGTTATTTCGGTTTTTCGTGGGTGGGGGTACGGCGTGCCGTGCCTCTACTCTTCCAATCTCCCGATTTTCCGCCAGTTTTCTCCACTAGGCGGATATCCGTCATGGTCATCCCCCGATCCACAGACTTACACATGTCATAGAGGGTAAGAAGGGTGATCTGGACGGCGGTTAAGGCTTCTATTTCCACACCGGTTTGCCCCTTAGTCTCTACCGTAGCCCGACAGTCAATGGCGGAGATTTCGGGATGGGGGAATAACTCAATGGCGACCCGGGTGAGTGCAAGGGGATGGCATAGGGGGATCAGGTCGGCTGTTTTTTTTGCCGCCATAATCCCAGCTATTCGTGCAATGCCTAAAACATCGCCTTTCTTATGATGGCCCTCATTAATCATATTCAGGGTTTGAGGCTGCATTAGGATCCGGCCCTCAGCGATGGCAACTCGCTGAGTAATGGCTTTATTCCCCACATCAACCATATGTGCCTCACCGGACTCATTCAAATGTGATAGTTTTTTCATTAAATAGATCCAATCGTTGAGGGATTGATAACCTAGTTTGTACCGATTAGCACTTATTTCAGTATCTCATTAGGGTGTGATTCTTGGGACAAAATATATTACCTACTCTTAATAAAGGTGTGGAGTGATGAGTCATGGCAATCACAGTCAAGTTTTTTGCTAGCTTGCGCGAACGTTTGGGTTGTACGGAACGTCAGATTGACTTCAGTGAGCCAATAACGGTGGCAGAGGTTTGGACTCTTGTGGGTGATGGTCAACCGATTTCAGAAAATGTATTAATAGCCGTAAACATGGAATATGCTGGCGCTGAGACGGTAGTAAGGGACGGGGACGAAGTTGCTTTCTTTCCCCCGGTGACGGGTGGGGGTGGGCCGTGACTGTTCACATTATTAATGCTCCATTTGATCCTTGGCAAGAAGTTGCTAACTACCAGCAAGCCTATTTAAAGCGGGCGGGGCGGTTTGGCGCGACTGCCTGCTTTATTGGCACCATGAGGGACTTCAATGAAGGGGAGAATGTTCAAGCTATGGAGCTAGAACATTACCCCGGCATGACTGAAAAATACCTCGGTAAGCTCACCGAGGAGGCAAGACGTCAATGGCCTATTCTCGACTCTCTTATTATTCATCGCTATGGCCATTTACAGCCCAACGAGCCCATCGTGCTTGTGGTGGTTTGGTCTGCCCATCGGGCGGCTGCCTTCAAGGCCTGTTATTATCTGGTGGAGGAGTTAAAAGCCAACGCTCCTTTTTGGAAAAAGGAAACGCTTGCAACGGGTACCCGCTGGGTCGAGAGCAATACCTCCTCCTAGCATGGGTTTGCATATTCTTTGATAGGGGCGGGGCGCTATTGGGCACTAAGCGATGAAACAGGGAAGTGATGTTAAGGCCAAGAGGCCAACTATTCTCCAAGCTTTACGCCCTATAGCCCAGGCCGCGAGTGATCACGCCGATATAGACAGACTACTTGCTGTTGCTGTGGATTCTGTCTTTTCCCTCTTTAACTGCGACCAGGTGTGGCTGCTTTATCCTTGTAGTTCCATTGCTACGAGTTATCGTATTTGTTGCCAACGCTCAAAGCCAGGGTTGCCTCAAGTTCAAACCTTGAATCGGAATCTCCCTGTGGATGAGTTTACAGGAAGGTTATTCCGTTTAGCTTTAGCGAGCCGGTCGCCGGTCGTTTTTAATGTTGATTCTCCCCTTCCCGCCCAGTTCCTAGAGCAGGAGCCCTTATCTTCTCAAGCCCTCATGGCGATGGCCCTTTACCCTAACCAGGGGGAGCCCTGGTTGCTTGGGATGCAGCGGAGCCAGCAAAATTGCCTTTGGAGTGAGCAGGAGGAGACCTTATTCTTGTCGGTTACGGAATTTTTGACGGAAATTCTCAATACATCGACGCGACACAGCAATCTCTACGAGGTCTCGCAGAGATTATTGGATTTATTAGCTCACGCGACCGATGAGGAGTATTTGTTGCGAGGCGGAATGGATATCCTCCAGGCATTAATTCAGCCTGAATATGCTGTGGCGACTACACTGAATGCTGAGGGTCAGTTAGAGGCCTTTGTTTTCTCTGGTGTTTCTGAGGAGAAAGCAGAACTTATCACTCAACTCTCAGGGGGTAAAGAGTTCTTGGGAGCCCGGCTAGAGCAAGCGCTACGTATTGATGATCTGAATTCACATCCAGATTTAGTGGATTTTCTGCCTCCTGATTTTCCTCTGAAGTCATTGCTTATGGCGCCTATCATCAATGAAGGGAAGATCATCGGTCGGATTTATCTCTGTGATAAACGCAATCACCGCACCTTTACTCTCGATGATGAAGTGCTATCAATGAGTTTTGCGGATGCCTTTGCCCAGACTCTCATCCGCTTTCGGAAAACCCTGGTGAGTCAGGGGGCGCAAGAAGCTTTGTTTTTAGACCATCAACGGGCTCAGGTGACTCTGGAGTCGATTGCTGATGCGGTGATTACTATTGATTCTCAAGGCCGGATTGATTATCTCAATCCATTAGCAGAAGAACTTATTGGCACTACCCAAAGTCAGGCCCAAGGCAAGTCCCTGGAGAAGGTCACCTGTCTTCTTGATGAAGAGAGTCGCTCTCATGTGATCCGTGATATTGCGGCTTGGCTGGCGCAGGAGCCTGTTGAGAGTCGCTCTTGCACCGCCTTATTGCAGGACGCGCGGGATCAGGAATTAATTGTTCAAACCTCTATTGCGCCTCTCCGTGACTCCCAAGATCGTATTTTTGGTGCCGTCCTGGTACTACGGGATATCACCCCCCTGCGAGCGCTTGCAAGCCAGCTCAGCTATCAAGCGACTCATGATGTTTTAACTGGTCTTATCAACCGGCGTGAATTTGAAGTTCGGTTGCGGCAGGCATTGGATGATGTTTGCCAGAACAATACCCACCATGTCCTATGTTATTTGGATTTGGACCAATTTAAGGTCGTCAATGATACTTGTGGGCATTTAGCCGGCGATAAATTACTTCGTCAACTGGCCACCCTGTTACAGGAGCGAATCCGCGAGGCAGACTGCCTGGGCCGGCTAGGGGGGGATGAGTTTGGTGTACTCCTGCTGGGATGCCATTTAGACCAGGCCCAAGGGATTGCAGAGAGTCTGCGGATTCTGATCCGTGATTTTCGCTTTAACTGGAAAGGAAAGACCTTTCAGCTAGGTGTCAGCATCGGTTTGGTGCCCCTTGCTCGAGGCAGTGGAGGACTGGAAGAAGTGCTGAGTGCTGCAGACACAGCCTGTTACGTGGCCAAGGACCAAGGACGTGATCGTATTCACACCTATCGCCTCGATGACTGCATCGTTGAGCGCCACCATGGCGAAATGCAGTGGGTGGCCCGTATCCAACAGGCCTTTGAGGAAAGCCGCTTTCTGATTTATTACCAGCCGATACGTGCCTTAAATAAGGAAGAGCATCTCTGCCACGGTGAGGTGTTATTGCGAATGAAAGGCGAAGACGAAAGCCTTATTCCGCCTATGGCTTTTATCCCGGCTGCGGAGCGGTACCGCTTAATGTCTGCCCTGGATCGGTGGGTAATCAGCAACACTTTCATTGCCTTGGAGGAGCACTCCATAGGGCAAGCGCTGATAGGCATTAATCTTTCCGGTCAGTCGGTCTGCGATGAATTGTTTCTGAAGTTTGTGATTGAGCAACTGCAACGGAGCCCCGTTAACCCTCGGATGATTTGCTTTGAGATCACGGAAACGGCGGCGGTGGCCAATTTTGATAGTGCTATTCGGTTTATTCGAGCACTGAAGGAGATCGGATGTCGTTTCGCATTAGATGACTTCGGCAGCGGCCTATCGTCATTCAATTATTTAAAGAACCTACCGGTCGATTACCTAAAGATTGATGGTAGTTTCGTCAAAGACATGGTGGATGATCCCGTGGATTATGCCATGGTGGAGGCCATTCATAAGGTAGGTAAAGTGATGGGTTTGAAGACTATTGCTGAATTTGTCGAAAATGAGGCTATCCTCGAGAAGCTACGAGGCATTGGCGTTGATTATGTCCAAGGCCTTATTATTGGAGGCCCTCGGCCATTCCATAAAACGCCTTGGGCTGATAAAGAGTAGAAAGAATGCCCGCGGGAGATCTATGTCTTGGCAGCAGTAGGTAGATCAGCAGGCTTAGCTTCCAACCCTAAGTTATCCCAGATGGCAAGGGTAGGGCCTGCCCGGTTTAAAGTATAGAAATGCAACCCTGGAGCACCCGCCTCTAGCAAGCGATGACAGAGATCACTGACGACATCAAGAGCAAAGGCGCTCATGGCCGCCGGATCATGAAACTCCTCCAATCGTTTCCGTAGCCAGCGCGGAATTTCTGCGCCGCAGGCGTCGGAGAAGCGGGCTAACTGCACGTAATTGTTAATCGGCATGATCCCAGGAACAATGGGGAGGTCGATGCCTACGCTTTCACAGCGATCCACAAAGCGGAGATAAGCGTCGATATTGTAGAAATACTGGGTAATCGCGCTATTAGCCCCTGCCTCGACCTTGCGTTTGAAATTCATAAGATCAGCCTGGGCAGAGCGCGCTTGGGGGTGGACCTCGGGATAAGCAGCCACCTCAATGTAGAAATAATCATCCGTTTCAGCGCGAATGAACTCCACCAATTGGTTGGCGTAATGAAAATCTCCGGGATCAACCATTCCAGAAGGTAGATCGCCCCGGAGAGTGACCAGCCGTTTGACACCATGTTGTTGGTAAGCCTTTAGAATTTCTCGAATATTCCCACGGGTAGAGCCCACACAAGAGAGATGGGGGGCAGCGTCAATGCCGCTTTTCTTGGCCTCTGCCTGGATTTCTAAAATCGTCTCGAAGGTTCGGTCACGGGTAGAGCCACCTGCCCCAAAAGTCACCGAGTAGTAACGAGGATGGAGTAGGGCAAGTTTCTTTCGAGTCCGACGCAGTTTAGAGGCGCCTTCATTACCCTTAGGGGGGAAGAATTCACAGCTAAAAGTTAAAGGATATTTCCGTTGAGAGTGCATAATGTCATGGTGAAAGTGGGAGTAAATAACCGTCGGCGACGCAACGGCTTGAGCTAATCGCCGACGGCTAGCTTGGGTATTGCACCTACTTAGAGAGCGATTCCCTTCCTATATTTTCTTTAGATATCTTTAAAATAGCTTAATATCGATAATAGTCCGGCTTATAGGGTCCATCCACTGGAACGCCAATATATTTGGCCTGTTCTTCGGTAAGCGGGGTTAATTGAGCACCGAGCTTCTTTAGGTGCAGCTGAGCGACCTGTTCGTCCAGTTTTTTCGGTAGCACATAAACCTGCTTCCCATATTTTTCTGGATTGTTCCATAATTCGATCTGGGCCAAGACTTGGTTGGTAAATGAATTGGACATGACAAAGCTTGGATGACCCGTGGCGCAACCCAAATTGACTAATCGGCCCTCAGCGAGGAGGATGATACGCTTCTCATCTGGGAAGATGATGTGGTCCACTTGGGGTTTAATGTTTTCCCAGGTATATTGCCGCAGGCTGGCCACATCGATCTCGCTATCAAAGTGACCGATATTGCAAACGATGGCCTGATTCTTCATCGCTTGCATATGTTCGTGGGTGATCACGTGATAATTGCCGGTGGCTGTGATGAAAATATCCCCCTTGCTTGCCGCCTCTTCCATGGTGACAACGCGAAAACCTTCCATGGCTGCTTGGAGGGCACAAATAGGATCAATCTCGGTAACCCACACCGTGGCTCCTTGACCACGGAGGGATTGGGCGCATCCCTTGCCCACATCGCCATATCCCAATATCACCGTGGTTTTACCCGCAATCATGACGTCGGTTGCTCGCTTGATACCGTCAAGGAGAGATTCCCGACAACCATAAAGGTTATCAAATTTAGACTTGGTGACCGAATCGTTGACGTTAAAGGCGGGGACTTTCAGGGTTCCCTGCTCCATCATTTCGTACAATCGGTGTACGCCAGTGGTGGTTTCCTCAGAAAGGCCACGGACTCCTTCTAAAATCTCGGGGTATCGCTCATGCATGACGGCGGTGAGGTCCCCCCCATCATCGAGCAGCATATTGGGTTGCCAGCCATTGGGCCCGTGGATGGTTTGATCAACGCACCACCAGTATTCCTCTTCGGTTTCTCCTTTCCATGCGAAGACCGGAATCCCTTTGGCAGCGATGGCTGCGGCGGCGTGGTCTTGGGTGGAAAAAATATTACATGAGGACCAACGCACTTCAGCGCCGAGGGCCACTAGCGTGTCGATAAGAACAGCCGTTTGAATGGTCATGTGGAGGCAGCCAGCAATACGGGCGCCAGCCAGGGGTTTCTGCCCTTGGTATTCTTCCCGCAGGGCCATGAGGCCAGGCATTTCGGTTTCAGCAATGGCAATCTCTTTATGGCCCCAGTCAGCAAGACTGATATCTGCAACCTTATAATCAGAGGTCAGATTTTCTGCGGTCTGTGTGCTCATAGATTCTCCCAGATTTGTTTTGTTCAGGTATGGCCCGATAGTTAAAATTTACCGCCTAAATTTCCCTTGAATTTCCAGGATTAGTGGCTTTCAGAGCGAACATTGACAACTTCAGCGGTAGCAGGGCCCAAGCCCGCTGCATCGCGCAGTGCCTCGGCTTTATCGGTTTGCTCCCAGGTAAATTCGGGCTCTTCCCGGCCAAAGTGGCCGTACGCCGCGGTCTTTCGATAAATGGGCTGGAGCAGATCTAGCATCCGTAGCAGACCTGCGGGTCGCAGATCAAAATGTGCTCGGATCAACTGGACGAGACGAGATTCTGCAACTCTGCCAGTACCGAAGGTATTGACGCTCACGGAGGTGGGTTCGGCGACGCCGATGGCGTATGAGATTTGAACCTCGCAACGCTCCGCCAAGCCCGCAGCCACGAGATTTTTAGCGACATAGCGGCCGGCATAGGCAGCAGAGCGGTCTACTTTGGAGGGATCTTTGCCTGAAAAAGCGCCTCCCCCATGGCGGGCCATTCCACCATAAGTATCGACAATGATTTTACGTCCAGTCAGTCCGCAATCGCCCATGGGTCCCCCGATAGCGAAACTGCCGGTCGGGTTCACATGGATGTTTTCAGACTTACAGCGGGCCAGCCATTCGGCGGGTAGTACGGGTTTGATAATGGTCTCGATAACCGCCTCACGCAAGGTGGTTTGCTTTATTTCGGGGCTATGCTGGGTAGATAAGACAATGGCATCGATTCCCACCGGGATGTCATCTTCATAAAGCAAGGTGACTTGGCTTTTAGCGTCTGGACGCAACCAAGGCAATTCGCCGCTACGCCGTACCTCGGCCTGGCGCTGCACCAAGCGATGGGAATAGGTAATGGGCGCGGGCATCAAAACATCGGTTTCATCGCTCGCATAGCCAAACATCATCCCTTGGTCGCCTGCACCTTGCTCTTCTTCCAGTTCTCGGTCAACGCCCTGGGCAATATCAGGTGATTGCTTGCCGATGGCATTCAACACGGCACAGGTCGCCCCATCAAACCCCATTTCTGAGCTGTCGTAGCCAATTTTGATGATAAGTTCGCGGATGATTTTCTCATAGTCCACTTGGGCTTGGGTGGTGATTTCTCCTGCTACCAGCACCATGCCGGTTTTCACTAAAGTCTCACAGGCCACCCGTGCTTTCCTATCCTCGGCCAAGATGGCATCTAGGATCGCATCCGAGATTTGGTCCGCGATTTTATCCGGGTGACCCTCGGAGACCGATTCTGAAGTAAATTGTCTAGTTTCCTTCATGGACATCTTTATCCCCTTCTTTGGATTTTGGCAAACTTTAGCGGTACTAAGGTAAGAGTACAAGGGAGGGTTAGGTGGCGCTGCTGTCTAATTAAGCCTTTTTCGGTGCTGTAATGAATTAATTTGATTAGTTAGCAGTATAAGCATGATCTTAAATCTAGCAACCGTTTTGTTGGGTTCTAGCAGGCTATTGTTGCGCCTTTGTCTTCAGGCGGGAGGACGCCCCTCCCCTGGAATATTTGAGTATGGCACCTCTTTAAGGGAGCGCTAGTTCTGAGTTGCCAATGCTACTTGAGTTCTTCTGCAGAGGCTAGACTTCCTCCTCAGGATCAAGTTGTCGTGCTTCCTCTTCAAGCATGACCGGAATGTCATCCCGGATAGGGTAGGCCAAACGGCATGCCTTACAGATGAGCTCCTGGTTTGCTTTCTGATAGACCAAGGAGCTTTTGCATACTGGGCAAGCAAGTATCTCAAGTAATTTTTTATCCATGGATCATCCTGTGGTTTCTATGTTTAGCTTTTTTCTAGAAGCCTGCTGCAGTAAGTCAAGCACCTGATCGCCAAAGGAGGTTGGCAGAGAAACATCCAAGGGAACAGACCAATGGTTGTCGCGGGCAAAATAGGTACATTTTACCGCATCTTTCTCTGTCATGAGTACCGGTTGCTGATCCTCAAAGGTGAGGTCATCAGGCTGGAAACGGTGGTGGTCCGGAAAAGGATGTGGCTGAACGGTGAGACCCTGGGTTTGTAACTGAATAAAAAAGCGTTCTGGATTTCCGATTCCGGCGACTCCATGTACCTTGGAGTGACGAAAATTTTTTAGGGGACAGGGGGTGCCGTCAGTGAGGCGGCGAGCGGCTTGAAGCTGTAAGTGCATGGCAAATTCACCCGCTTGAGGAAAACCGTTGGTGACCACTAAATCCACGGTTTGCAGGCGATCTAGGGGTTCTCTTAAGGGGCCAGCGGGTAGACAATGACCGTTACCAAAACGGCGTGCTCCGTCCACCACCAGGATCTCGATATCTCGGCCCAAGGCATAATGCTGCAACCCGTCGTCTGAAAGCAAGACATCACAGCCAGCGTGGGCTAAAAGGGTCCGGGCAGCGGCGGCCCGATCGGGCCCCACCACGAGAGGACAGGCAGTGCGCCGGGCCAGGAGAATGGCTTCATCACCGACAAGACGCGGGTCGCTGTCAGGATAGACGCGCTGGGGATAATTTCGGGCTTGGCCCCCATAGCCGCGGCTGATAAGTCCCGGCCGGTAACCGTGGCGCCGGAGAAATTGTGCTAACCAAATGATGAGCGGCGTTTTTCCTGTCCCTCCTAAGGTTAGATTGCCAATGACCAGGACGGGTACGGGGAGCATTTGGATAGCCCTCAGGCCTTGACTATAGGCCCATTGACGCCCTTTTACCGCCATTTGGAAAAGAGCGCTGAGGGGGGTGAGCAACCAGCGTGTAGGGTGAGTGCTATACCAATAGTTGAGAATAAGAGATCTATAATCCAACATTTGCGGCGAGGGGCAGGGTGGGTTCGTTGCCATTGTGGAATTGCAGGCGGTAGAGTTCGGCATAGTGACCCTCTTGGGCGAGAAGCTGGCGATGGGTCCCCCGTTCGAGAATCCGGCCTTGATGCAACACAATGATCTGATCGGCATTTTCCACCGTGGACAGTCGATGGGCGATGACCAGTGTGGTCCGGCGGCGCATCAGGGTCTCTAAAGCCGCTTGGATATGCCGTTCGGCCTCGGTGTCTAGGGAGGCGGTGGCTTCGTCTAAGATGAGGATGGGGGCATCCTTAAGCAAGGCCCGGGCAATGGCGAGTCGTTGCCGTTGGCCTCCGGAAAGGAGGACTCCATTCTCGCCAATGATGGTTTCCAAACCCTTAGGCAAGCGGTTGATGAATTCCATGGCATGGGCAGCTTCAGCAGCGCGGATAATGTCTTGTTTGCTGACTTGCCGGTGGCTTCCATAGGCGATATTATGAGCGATGGTGTCGTTAAACAAGACGATCTGTTGGTTGACCAAGGCAATCTGTCTACGTAGCTCCGTGAGGGGGAGTTCTTGGATATCAATCCCGTCTAAAAAGATACGCCCAGAATCAATCTCGTAGAAACGGGCGAGCAGGTTCACCAAAGTGGATTTGCCACTGCCTGAATGGCCTACCAAAGCGACGGTTTGGCAGGGCATGATCTCCAAGCTGATATTTTCGAGCACTGGGCCTTTGGTGGCGTCATAGCAGAAAGACAACTGCTCAAAGCGGACTGCCCCTTGGGCGCGCCCCAGTGCGTGCTGTCCACCATTTGTTTCAGGGGGCTCTCCCAATAGGCTGAAGATACTTTGGGCTGCGGCAATGCCTCGCTGCAAAGTCCCATTGATCTTGGTGAGGCGTTTAACGGGGCCAAGCAGCATCATCATGGCGGTGACAAAGGAAATAAAGGTGCCGATGCTGATTTGGGCGAGCATGGATTCGCGCGTGGCGAGATGAATGACTCCAGCCAATCCTAGCACGGCAATGAACTGAACTACCGGCTGGCTGATGGCATCAGTGGCCACCATTTTCATGGCTTGTTGACGGTTTTGCTCATTAACTTGCTCGAAACGTTCGGCTTCATAGGTTTGCCCGCCAAAAATCTTGACTTCCCGATGACCTTCAAGCGCTTCTTGGGCCACCTGGCTGACATTACCCATGGAATTTTGAATCTTTCGGCTAATCCGGCGGAAACGGTGACTGATCCACCAAACAATGAGGGCAATAATAGGCACGGTCACCAGAATGATGAGGGTGAGCAGACCATTCAAATAGACCATCCAGGCGAGGAGTCCCAGAATGGTCAAGGAATCCCGGACGATGGTGAGGATGGCGTCGGTGGCTGCATTGGAAACCTGCTCGACATCATAAATGAGCTTTGCTAGGAGTTGACCAGAAGAATTTTGGTCATAGTAACGGGCCGGCAGGGTAAGAAGATGGCAGAACATGTCTTTCCGCAGGTCCTTTACGACCCGGCGAGCGACCCACTTGAGGCCATAATTGGTAATAAAATTGGCGATACCACGGATGACAAATAGGCCAATTAAGAGAAGGGGAATAAGTTTGATGGTGGCCGGATCACGTTCCACAAAGCTTCCGTCCATCAAGGGCTTCATGAGTGCTGCCAGGCCGGTCTCGGTGGCTGCGTAGACGGCCATGGTGATGACTGAGACCGCGAAGATCCAGCGGTAAGGTCGGACATAACTGAGCAGACGGCGATAAGCTGTAAGCCCGGATTCCAAGGAGGGGGTCAGCGTCATGGGGATGTAGAGGAAATTAGGGGTCGTTGCGACGTTGGGCAGTGGCTAGGCTCAGGCGTTCAAACCCTAGTTGTTGAGCCACGTCCATGACCGTGACCACAGATTGGTAGTCGGTTTTGGCGTCAGCGCTAATAATCACGTGGGGATGTTGACGATCCCCTGCTGCCTCTTTTATCGCTGCCGTGAGGGTAGCAGACTGGTTGTTAAGGAGACGCTTTCCATTGATGGCAATCTTCCCCCCTTTGCCAATAGTCACCTGGATAGGGGGGCCCTGTTGCTCCATGGGGCGGGTGGTGGCTTCAGGCAAATCTACTTTCATCTCCGATTCGTGGATAAAGCTGGTTGAGACCATGAAGAAAATAAGGAGTAAGAAAACCACATCAATCAGCGGGGTCAGATTGATTTCTGGTTCATTATGGGAGGTTGGGTGTATATTCATGATGTTCCAAGCTAGGTTTCTGCGTCTAAAGAGGATTCAATAGATATTCAGGCGGCTGCATTTTCAACCGGGTCAAGTTCCCGGTCCCCATGCATGACCTCCACCAGTTGGATTGCCTGCTCTTCCATGTCTACCACCAAGGCCATGACCTTGCCGCGAAAATAACGGTAAAACATTAAGCTGGGGATGGCCACTGCAAGGCCTGCGGCGGTAGTGATGAGTGCCTCAGAGATTCCCCCTGCCAGCACTGCCGGATTGCCAACGCCCTGGGTGTTAATGACGGTGAAAACTTTGATCATTCCAATGACGGTACCCAGCAAGCCAAGCAATGGCGTAATCGCCGCAATCGTCCCCAAGGTATTGAGGAAACGTTCTAATTCCAGGGTGACATGACGGCCAACATCTTCGATGCTCTCTTTCATAATTTCACGGGAATGATTTCGGTTCACCAGCCCTGCAGCTAATATCCGACCGAGGGGGGAGTTTTCCCGCACTCGTTTAATTTGGAGTTCATGGAGTTGATTGCAGCATTGCCATTGCCAGATTTGGCCTACGAGGTGTTTGGGGGCGACCCGCTGCCGGCGCAGGGACCAGAAACGTTCGATGATAATTCCAATGGCGACGATGGAACAGACAAGGATCGGTAACATTAACCAGCCGCCAGCTTTAATGATTTCAAGCACGGTTTATGAGTATTCCTTTGCTGTGGTTGGGGGTTTTAGTCAGAAGTCTTACTCGGTACCTACATAAGCTCCCTCAATAATACTGCAACCAGCAGGCAGTCCCAAATCCATAAATTTTAGTTTCCGGTCCAGTAATGGCGGTTGGATTGCCTAAAAGTCTCTGGTTTTCCTAGGGGTTCATTGCCTAAATGAAAGGTAATGGCCCCGTGGCGGGCAGTGCTCCATGATTTTGCCCCATGGGCGAGATAACGTTGTACAATGGCCGGCTTAGGAAAGCCCCAACGATTACGGTAGCCTACCGCAAACAGGGCGTGCTCGGGATTGACGGCCGCTACAAATTCGGGGCTTGAAGAAGTCAAGCTGCCGTGATGGGGGACGACTAAAATCGTCGCGGCAAGTTCATCGGCATTCATCGCCAATAGGGTTCGTTCTGCAGAGCGCTCAATATCGGCGGCAATGAGGATGCGTTGTTCTCCACTTGTAATGCGTAGTACGCAGGAATGATTATTGCCGTGACCTTGGGTGGCTGGGGGATGGAGAATTTGGAAGTCAACGCCGTCCCAGCGCCAGTGTTGGCCATGAACGCAGGGCTTGGGGTGAGCCCAGGGTAGTTGTTCGGGAACGCTGGTCAAGATCTGTTGCGCCGGGATATGGCGTAGCAGGCCTGCTACGCCTCCGAGATGATCATTATCTCCATGGCTGACCACGAGAGTGTCGATGTCACTGGTATTTTGGCTGCTTAAAAACGGGGCGACGACGGCTTCACCCGTATTAAATCGGCTGCTATAGCGGGGGCCAGCATCGAAGACTAGGGTATGGTGGCGAGTACGGGCGACTGCTGCGAGCCCCTGTCCCACGTCGAGGAGCGTAAACCACAGGGTTCCATGGGCTGGACGTGGTGGGGGGGTGAGGAATAAGACAAGGAGTGCCACCAGCCCCAGCCAGCGGCCGGGTAGCCCCCGGGGGGCTAACAGCAATAGGCTGCCGAGGATAGCGGGGGGGAGCACCCAAAGAGGGGGACGGTATTGTTCCCATTGGGCCATAGGAAGCGTTGCGCACCCGCTGAGCAAGCCCCAAAGCAGAGCCAGCAGAGTGTCGGCAAAGTTGATGAGGGCTGTCCCCACCAGGGGAAAGGGAATCAATAAGAGGGTGCCCAAAAGCAGGGGTGGGACGATGAGCAACCCCATCCAGGGGACAGCCACCAGGTTGGTCAGCGGGGCCACCAGGGAAAGACGTTGAAATTGGTAGAGGAGCAGGGGGGCCAGTCCTAAGGCGACCACCCATTGGGCTTTGCCCCACTCTTGCCAAAGGCGCCCCAGGCGGTGAGAGACAGGGTTAAAACTCGCGCTTTGGGGGGAAGGTAAAGGGCGAAATTCGGTCATCCCCATCATCAGTGCCGCCACCGCGCCAAAGGAGAGCCAAAAACCGGGGGCAAGAGCAGAGAGGGGGTCCCAGATTAATACCAATATCAGGGCCAGTGCAAGGGTACGGGAGGCACGGACAGGGCGTTTTACTAATACCGCCAACATGACCACGCTGACCATGATCAGGGCCCGTTGGGTAGGAATGGAGAAGCCGGCCAGAGCAGCGTAGAATAGGGCGCTGATAATAGCCCCCAGAGCCGCCGCCTGATGGGCCGGCAAGGCTAGGGTATTGGCTGCTCGCAGGGACCATAGGCGCCGCCCCAAAAAATAGGCGAATCCTGCGAGTAAACCGATGTGCAGTCCCGAAATGGCGACGAGATGATTGGTTCCGGTACGCTCTAGGATTTGCCATTGTGGGGGGGTGATGCCGCCACGCTCGCCCAAGGTGAGTGCTTGAACGAGCCCTTGTTGAGGGCTGTCAGCAAGGACGGTGGTCATACGCTCAAGCAGATGTTGACGGACTCGATCGATGGGAGAATGATACCAGTGGGACTCGATAAAGCGATTGGCTGTTGCCGAGCGGACGTAACCCGTAGCCCGAAAGCCTTGGCGGAAGAGCCAGCCTTCATAATCGAAGCCGCCCGGATTCATGAACCCTCGGGGACGTTTGAGGCGGACCATCAGCTGCCAGCGATCTCCCACTCTAAGTTCTGAAGGAGGATCTTGATACCAACTGAGGCGTACCCGTTTGGGAGCGTGCCGTGGTTGGCCTTTGAAAATTAAGCGCTCAATAGCAAAGGCAAAGCGTAGGCTGTGATCCTGGGTTTCTGGGATGGAAACTACCCTACCCTCAAGCAGAACGTCCTGCCCTTCTAATGCTGGAGGGAGTTCCTGGGAGAGTAATAGGTGGGCCCGGAATAGGGCCCAGAGGAAGCCGGTGGCAATCAGCAACACCGGTCTCAGGCGTTGGTAGGAGAGAGCTAGTGGAATGAATCCCCATAGGAGTAAGGACCATTTTGAATTCGGCAGCAGAGGCAATTGCTGCAGAATCACTATCCCTGCAAGAAAGGTGAGCGCATTTAACACTATGGGTTGAGGATCCTGATCGTGGATATTTAACACCATGCCTTTAGGATTCAGATCATAATCGTAGATTAATGGACGTAATGCGAATTTCGTAGAGTTTATGACGTTATGCCACGCCGATTTCTTAGACGCTATTTACCCCCCCCTCACCGACTCAAAGAGCATAAGCAGTTGCAATATCTTGGGGAGTGGCTCTCTGTGCCCAACCTTTGGCACCTCAACCGCCGTTCAGTGGCTGGGGCGGTAAGCATCGGGCTATTTATTGCCTTTCTCCCCTTACCTGGCCAGATGTTGGTGGCTGCCATCGCAGCGGTATGGACGCGGGTGAATCTACCCGTTTCTGTGTTGATGGTCTGGGTCACCAATCCCTTGACAATGGGACCCATATTTTTCTTTGCCTACAAGGTCGGGACCTGGTTGTTAGGCATTTCAGTCCAAGAGGTGACGTTTGAATTGACTTGGCATTGGTTGCAGACTCGGTTGGTGACTATTTGGGAGCCGTTTTTACTGGGTTGTTTAGTCGTAGGCCTGGTTGTGGGCCTGACAGGGGGGATGCTAACCCTTGGTTTATGGCGAATGGAGGTGGGGCGGCGCTGGAAAGAACGCAAACGGCGCAAGATAATACCGAAACCGGGGGATAAGCGTTGTGCTTAACGTAACACCCCGCTTAGAGTAATAATCCTGACATTAAGCGTCCGTCTACTAGGGTGAGCGCCCGATCCATCTGCACCGCTAAATGCGGATCATGGGTCACCACTACTAGCGCGGTATTGAAATCGCTGTTGAGCTTTAGCATGAGATTGAAGACCTGTTCAGCATTTTTCCGGTCTAGGTTGCCCGTGGGTTCGTCGGCCAGCACACAGCGAGGATCGGTCACTAGTGCCCGGGCTACGGCGGCCCGCTGGCGCTCACCCCCTGAAAGTTCCCCCGGCTTGTGATGAAGTCGTGCCTCTAGGCCAACCCGTTGTAGCAGTGTTGTGGCTTTCTCTTGGGCATGGGTTGTTTTAGCGCCGGCAATAAGCAGGGGTAGAGCGACATTTTCCAGAGCGGTAAATTCAGGTAGTAAGTGATGGAGTTGATAGACAAAACCAAGGGCGTGGTTACGTAATTGGCCGCACGCCGTATCACTGAGTTGAGCTAGATTTTGACCAGCAACCCAAACTTGGCCGTGGGTCGGGCGATCTAGACCTCCTAGCAGGTGGAGCAAGGTGCTTTTGCCTGAGCCCGAAGCGCCGACAATAGCCACGCATTCCCCTGGGGCAATGGATAAACTGACCTCCCGCAGCACCTCTACAGAAAGGTAGCCGTCAGTGAAACTCCGGGCTAAATCACGGCAGCAAAGTACCGCTGCTTTCTCGGTGTCATTCATAGCGCAGGGCCTCAGCAGGCTGAGTACGAGCAGCTCGCCACGCGGGATAGAGAGTCACTAGGACACAAAGTAGGAAGGCGGTACTGCAGACGGTAATCACATCATGCCAGCTCAATTCTGAGGGAAGATCGCTAATATAATAGACATCCGCAGGGAGGAATTGCACGCCAAACAAGGCTTCTATTTGGGGCACTACGGTTTCTACATTAAAGGCCAGGGCAATTCCCCCTATCATCCCCAGGAGTGTGCCGATAAAGCCGATGGCAGTGCCCTGAACCATAAAGATTCCCATAATACTTGCGGGTGTGGCCCCCAAAGTGCGGAGGATGGCGATGTCCGCCTGCTTATCCGTGACTACCATTACTAAGGTCGAGACGATGTTAAAGGCGGCAACGGCCACAATAAGAAACAAAATGACAAACATGACCGTCTTTTCTGTTTTCAAGGCACGAAAAAAATTGGCATGTTGGTAAGTCCAGTCCGCTGTCCGGTAGCTGCCCGGTAAAGTTTCCCGCAGCTCACGGGCAACGTAGGGGGCCTTGAATAAATTATCGAGCTTAAGACGAAGCCCGCTGATTTTCCCCGGAATGCGAAAGAGTAAGGCGGCATCCTCCAGGTTCATAACGGCAAGGGCGCTGTCATACTCATACATTCCAACTTGGAAGACTCCCGCTACCGTAAGCCGCTTAAGGCGAGGGATGACTCCTGCCGGAGTAGTGGTCGCATGGGGCGTGACCAAGGTAATCTTGTCGCCGACAAAGACCCCAAGGGCACGGGCCAAATCCATGCCCAACACGATTTGGAAGCTCCCAGGGTGCAAGACATCGAGGCTGCCTACCACCATCTTGCTGCGGATATCGGCAACCTGATCTTCCTGCTGAGGCAGAATTCCACGTACTAATGTTCCTCGCACTTGGCTGCGATGAGTCAGCATACCCTGCCCCTCTACAAAAGGGGCTATGCCGACAAGCCTGGAGTCTTTTTCTAGTTGGGCCTTGAGTGCCTGCCAATTCCCAAGGGTTCCGTCGGGGCCGGTGACGATAACATGGGAGACCATTCCCAAGATGCGGGTGCGTAGTTCCTTCTCAAAGCCATTCATTACCGAGAGCACGGTAATTAAAGCCGCTACCCCTAGGGAGACGCCCAGCATAGAGGTCAGGGAAATAAATGAGATGAAATGGCTACGGCGTTTAGCCCGCGTATAGCGCAGGCCGATATAAAAGGGTAGGGGTTTAAACATGCGCAATGATGATGCCAGTTCTGAGCGCTAATTCTTTTCGCTAAGCACAAGCGCCTCAGCACTCTTGTCGTTTATGCCGTCAGAAAATAGCCGATATAGTAATCTGAAGTTCAAAAAGTTGCTCCGCCTCTATTTGAAGGAGTGTTTATGGTCGAAAGGCGAAAATCAGAACGCCTGCCGGTTACAGTAGAGGTTCAGGTTGAATGGACGCCCGCCACGGCAGGTCCGCTCGTATTTAAAACTCGCGATCTGAGCGATAGTGGCATCCTGCTCCGCGTTGATGGTCAGGCTATCCCACCGGTAGGGCAAGTGGTGACTGTACGACTTAAAGATCCTCTTGCCGATGGTGAAACTCCGCCACTACTCAAGGCGGAAGTCGTTCGTCAAGATAACCGAGGACTTGGCCTCAAGTTTCTTAATTAGCTCCAAAAAGGGCGACACTTTACTGATTTCATTTGGAGTAAACGGTGTTAGCGCCCTCTGGGGTGCCCAGGATGAGCACGTCCGCCGGATCTATGGCGAAAAGGCCATTGGTGACAACGCCTGGAATATTATTGAGTTGCCCTTCCAGCTTTGCGGGCTCCATGATCGAAAGCCCGTGGATATCCAGAATCTGGTTGCCATTATCAGTGACAAAGCCTTCCCGGTAAACGGGTTCTCCACCAAGCTTGACAATTTGCCGTGCGATATGGCTTCGCGCCATAGGGATAACTTCCACCGGGAGAGGGAAATCGCCCAATATATCAACCAACTTTGACTGGTCTGCGATGCAGACAAATTTTCTACTGGCAGAGGCAATGATTTTCTCCCGGGTGAGGGCGCCCCCGCCTCCTTTGATCAGTTGCAGGTAATGATTGGATTCATCGGCGCCATCGACATAAAGTGGGATTTCTCCTACTGCATTCAAGTCATAAACGGGAATGTTTAAGGCTTTAAGCCGCTCAGTGGAAGCTTCAGAACTGGAGACAGCGCCATCAATCTTGCTTTTGACCGTCCCCAGCAGTTCAATAAAGTGATTGACTGTAGAACCGGTGCCAATACCGATAACAGCGCCAGGTTCTACATACTCAAGGGCGGCTTTAGCCGCTAGCTTTTTCATTTCATCGGGACTCATCGTCCTGCTCCTTATTGTATAGTCCATCGCCCGCGTGTGTTAATTATATGTGAAACGGGAAGTCGCTGACACTGTTGCTCATTGTTGTTAATGTATAGTAATGCTGTACAGTTACCTAGAACGTATTCTCAAGGCCCGTGTTTATGAGGTCGCAAGGGAGACACCGCTGGAGCCCATGCGGCGCCTTTCCCTGCGATTAAAAAATGCTGTGTTGTTGAAGCGGGAAGATCTCCAGCCGGTTTTTTCCTTTAAACTACGGGGTGCCCATAATAAGCTTACTCACCTGTCAGAAGAGGCGCGCCTTCGAGGGGTCATTGCCGCTTCGGCGGGGAATCACGCCCAGGGGGTTGCCCTTTCCGCCCGCAAACTGGGGGTTAGCGCTCGAATTGTGATGCCTCGGACGACGCCGCCCATTAAGATTGAAGCCGTGCGTGATCTGGGGGCCGAGATCGACCTGGTGGGGGATACTTATGATGAAGCCTGCCAACATGCATTGGCTTTGGCCGAAGGCGAGGGGCGTGCCTTTATCCATCCCTATGACGATCCTGAGGTCATCGCGGGACAGGGAACCATCGCGATGGAGATTTTGCGTCAACACCCGGATCCATTGCAGGCCTTATTCGTGCCCGTCGGTGGCGGGGGGCTTATTGCCGGGGTGGCCGCTTATGTCAAAGCCCTCTCACCTGAAATCCGTATTATCGGCGTGGAACCTGACGATGCTCCGAGCCTTTATCAGGCCCTGCAAGCAAAAGAGCGGGTTGTGCTTGACCATGTGGGCATTTTTGCCGATGGGGCCGCTGTCCGCCAGGTAGGAAAGGAGCCTTTTCGTATCGCCCGGGAGACGGTGGATGAGGTGATTTTGGTGGATAGTGATGCCATTTGTGCCGCTATTATGGATATTTTCGAGGATACCCGCTCTATCGCGGAACCGGCGGGTGCCCTTGCGGTGGCGGGATTAAAGCGGTATGTGGAGCGAGAAGGGCTACAGGGTCAGCGTTTGGTGGCGATTGACAGTGGGGCCAATATCAATTTCGATCGTCTGCGCCATGTGGCCGAACGGGCCGAATTAGGGGAACGGCGGGAAGCTTTATTTTGCGTCACCATTCCCGAGCAGCGGGGCAGTTTCCTTGAATTTTGTAAGGCGATTGGTCAACGGGGAATCACCGAGTTTAATTATCGTTATGCTGATTCCAACGAGGCCCATGTGTTTGTAGGGGTCCAGATGTGTGACAGCGGCCATGCCAAGGATCGGTTACTTCAGGAACTTCGCGCTAAGCACTATGCTGTGGTCGATATGACCGACAATGAGATGGCTAAGCTCCACATCCGTTATATGGTCGGTGGGCGGGCGCCAAAGCTGGAGAATGAGGTATTGTACCGGTTCGAGTTTCCCGAGCGCCCGGGCGCCCTGTTGCGTTTTTTAACCTGCATGGGGAGTCGTTGGAATATCAGCTTGTTCCATTACCGCAATCATGGCGCGGCTTATGGCCGAATATTGGTCGGCATTCAAGTGCCTGCGGCTGAGAAAGTGGAGTTTCAGACTTTTTTAGATGAACTTGCTTACGATTACCAAGAGGAAAGCGATAATCCGGCTTACCGATTGTTTCTTGGTCCGTCGACCACCGGGTGAGTGGCTGGAGCTTGATATTCTCGGTTTTCTCTTTGATTTAAGTCATTTTGTCAGTGAACTCATTAAACCTCGATGGAAGAACATTACCAAGCTACTCAGATTGAAGCCGAGGCTCAGGCCTATTGGGAACAACACCAAAGCTTTCGTGTGATCGAAGACTCGACCCGGGAGAAATTCTACTGCTTATCCATGTTTCCCTATCCGAGCGGGCGACTGCACATGGGGCATGTGCGGAATTACACCATTGGGGATGTCATCGCCCGGTATCAGCGCATGGGGGGGAAAAATGTGCTCCAACCCATGGGCTGGGATGCTTTCGGTTTACCCGCCGAGAACGCGGCAATGCAAAATCGGGTGCCACCGGATCAATGGACCTATCAAAACATCGACTACATGCGGGGACAGTTGAAGCGGTTAGGTTTTGCCTATGACTGGTCCCGGGAATTAGCCACCTGCCATCCTGCCTATTACCATTGGGAACAATGGTTGTTTACGAAATTATTCGATAAGGGGTTGGTTTATAAAAAAACGGCTCTGGTTAACTGGGACCCCGTTGATCAGACTGTTTTAGCTAATGAGCAAGTTGTCGATGGTCGGGGTTGGCGTTCGGGCGCCGTGGTGGAGCGGCGCGAGATCCCCCAATGGTTTTTGAAGATCACGGCCTATGCGGAGGAATTGCTCACCGGTTTGGATCAACTTAGCGGCTGGCCAGAGCAGGTGCGGACCATGCAGCGCAACTGGATTGGCCGCTCCGAAGGGGTGGAAGTGCAGTTCCAGGTGGAGGGGAGAGCGCCCCTGTTGGTCTTCACTACCCGCCCTGATACTTTGATGGGAGTTACCTTTGTTTCAGTGGCAGCAGAACATTCCCTGGCCCGGGAAGCGGCGAAGACTAACCCGGCATTGGCGGCTTTCATCGAAGAGTGCCAGCATACGGTCACCTCTGAGGCGGTTCTAGAAACCTTGGAAAAAAAGGGCATGGATACCGGTCTTAAAGCGGTTCATCCGCTTACGGGGGAAACGATACCTATCTGGGTCGCCAATTTTGTTCTCATGAGCTATGGCACCGGGGCGGTGATGGCTGTCCCTGCCCATGACCAACGTGATTACGAGTTTGCCCAGGTGTATGGGCTGCCTATTCAACAGGTGATTGCCCCCCAGGATGATCAGAGTGCTTGTCATTTAGAACAAGCGGCCTTTGTAGAGAAAGGGGTGTTAATAAACTCGGGCCAATTTACCGGCCTTGATTTTGAGCAGGCGTTTGCCGCCATTGCCCAGCACTTGGAAGGTCAGGGCAAGGGGCAGCGAGTAGTGAATTATCGGCTGCGGGACTGGGGCGTGTCACGCCAGCGTTATTGGGGCGCCCCTATCCCGGTGATCAATTGTCCCTCCTGTGGCGCGGTACCCGTACCCGAGGAAGAGCTGCCGGTGGTGTTGCCTGAAGGGGTCCGCTTCGACGGAGTCCGCTCACCGCTCAAGCAGATGCCTGAGTTTTACCAGACCACCTGTCCCCGGTGTGGTGAAAACGCTGAGCGGGAAACGGATACCTTCGATACTTTTTTTGAGTCCTCCTGGTATTATGCCCGCTACTGTTGCCCAGATAATGACGCTGCCATGGTGGATGAGCGGGGCCATTATTGGCTTCCGGTGGATCAGTATATTGGCGGCATTGAACACGCGGTGCTGCATCTGCTCTATGCGCGCTTTTTCCATAAGGTGATGCGGGATATGGGTTTGGTGCGGGGCGATGAGCCTTTTACCCATCTGCTAACCCAAGGGATGGTGCTCAAAGACGGCGCTAAGATGTCCAAGTCCAAGGGCAATACGGTGGACCCCCAGGCGCTTATTGAACAATATGGAGCAGACACCGCGCGCTTGTTTATCATGTTTGCCGCGCCGCCGGAGCAGTCGCTGGAGTGGTCCGAGAGTGGCGTGGAGGGCGCGCACCGGTTTCTTAAACGACTCTGGCGGATGGTGGCCACTCATGTCGCTCAAAGGCAGGGATCAGTCCCGCCCTTGGAGGTTAAGACTCTGAGTGCTGAACAAAAACTTCTCCGGACCAAGGTCCACGAAACCATCGTTAAGGCCAGTGATGATATCGGTCGGCGCTATACCTTTAATACCGCAATTGCGGCAGTCATGGAGTTGATGAATGCCCTGGCAAAGCTTGATGACGATACCCCTCAGGGACAAGCGGTACGTCAGGAGACCCTAGAGACCGTGGTGCTGTTGCTGTCGCCGATTACCCCCCACATTTGCCACCGGCTATGGCGGGAACTGGGACATGAGGGGGCCGTCATCGATGCCTCCTGGCCAGAAGCCGATCCCGCAGCCCTGGTTAAGGAGACGGTTGATTTAGTCGTCCAAGTCAACGGTAAGCGGCGTGGGCAAATTACGGTAGCGGCAGAGGCCTCACGGGAAGTGATTGAGGCCCAGGCCCAAAGTGAGCCGAATGTGCAGCGGTTTATTGAAGGGAAGACGGTACGGAAGGTGATTCTCGTTCCCCATCGCCTTGTCAACCTGGTTGTCAGGTAAGCCATTGAGTTTTTCTGCTATGGTTAGGCAATGGCTAGGGAGAGCCGCTTTATTCTCGCTATTGCTGCTGGCAGGCTGTGGTTTTCATCTGCGTGGCGATACTCAACTTTCGCCCTTATTGGAACGCACCTACCTGCAAGGAGTGGTGCCTTACAGTGATTTGGGAGTCGGCCTTAAGCGTAGCCTTGAGGCCTATGGGGTTACCGTCACCTCAGTGCCTGCAGAAGCCAGCGCCATATTAAGCGTGACCTACAACCAGTTGCAGCGGCAAGTGCTTTCTGTGGGAGCAACGGGTAAGGTGCAAGAATATGCGCTTAAATATGTATTGCAGTTTCAAGTCACCAATCCTAAGGGGGAAATATTGCTACCATCCCAGCAGCTGGAGTTAATGAGGGAGTATCAGTTTGACGAGCGCAGTGTGCTTTCAGCCGGAGAGCAAGAAGCTCTGTTGCGGGAGGTCTTGCAGGAAGAAATGGTACAGCAGATTCTCTGGCGTTTAGAGGCGTTACCGCCCACCCTGAATGGATGAGAGTTAAGCTAGAACAGCTCGCCGCCCATCTGGAGCGTAAAATTGCTCCCATTTACTTGCTCTTCGGCGATGAACCGCTGCTAATAGAAGAAGCGGCTGATCTGATTCGTGCCCAAGCCCGCTCTCAAGGCTTTAATGAGCGGGAGGTGATGCATGTTGACCGTGGGTTTGACTGGGGGCAATTGCAACTGGCCACCGAAAGTCTCTCTTTGTTCGCCTCCCGTCGCCTTCTTGAGTTACGCTTGTCGGGCGGGGGCGTTGGGGAGCCTGGAGCTAAAGCGTTGCAAGCTTATGGGAAAGACCCAAGCCGGGACACCCTTTTGCTGATCATTAGTAATAAATTGGAGCGCCGGCACCAGGGGAGTTCATGGTTTTCCCTGCTTGAGCAAGCGGGGGTTGTGGTCCAGGTGTTTAAAGTCGATCCCTCTTTGCTGCCCCGGTGGATTGAGCGCCGGATGCAGAGCAAAAACCTGCATCCTACGCCGGAGGCCGTAACCGCGTTGGCGGAGCGCTTGGAAGGCAATCTGCTCGCTTGTGCCCAAGAGATTGATAAGTTGGCCTTGTTGTGTCCGGAAGGGACCATCGATATCCATGGGGTAGAGGAGGTCGTTGCCGACAGTGCCCGTTATGATGCATTTCGCCTTGTAGAGAGTGCGTTAGCAGGCGATGTGGTTCGGATATCACGGATCTGGCGTGGGCTGCGTGCCGAAGGTGTGGATCCCTCTGTGGTTTTGGGGGCCTTGGCTTGGGAACTGCGGCGATTGGTTCGTGTCGCCACTGCTTGCGCCCAGGGAACCCCGGTAGATCAGGCCTTGAGAGAGGAGCGAGTATGGGAGCGACGCAAGGCCCTGAGCAAGCAGGCCCTGTCCCGCCATGCAGCGTACCGTTGGCGGATTTTCCTACAGCGATTGAGCGACATCGACCGGATGATTAAGGGCGCGGCGAAGGGCCGTCCGTGGGAGGCAATTCTGCAATTATGTATCGCTATTGCAGGAGTTGAGCTCTTCCCTCCGTGCCGGGGAAACTTGGGCTATGAGCTAGACAGGGCATAATTTCCCCTTTGGTCAAGGGGCATCTTCAACGCATAGAGACGTGACTAGTCTAAGAAGTAGTTAGATCAATATGGACATCAAAGATTACATGCAGAACCTAGGTCGCCGCGCCCGTGACGTCAGCCGAATATTGACCCGGGCCAGCACCGCAGACAAAAACCGAGCCCTGGAAAAAGCGGCTTCTATTCTCGAGGCGGAAGGGCAGGCCTTGGATGAGGCCAATCGTAAGGATTTAGCCGTAGGCCGGAATAAAGGATTAGATGAGGCTTTGCTGGATCGACTGACGCTGACAGAGGCAAGAATTAAGGCGATGGCCGAGGGATTGCGCCAGATTGCATCCCTGCCTGATCCAGTGGGCGCGATTAGCGACCTCAACTACCGGCCTTCGGGTATCCAGGTAGGGCGGATGCGGGTTCCTCTTGGAGTGATTGGGATCATTTATGAGTCCCGCCCCAATGTCACCGCTGATGCCGCTGGTCTATGTTTAAAGTCAGGGAATGCAGTTATCCTTCGGGGGGGGTCCGAGGCACTCCATTCTAATCAAGCTATTGCCCGTTGTATCCACCAGGGGCTGGAGCAGGCGGGATTACCACGGGAGGCGGTGCAAGTGGTCGAAACCACCGACCGCTCGGCCGTCAGTGAGCTGATTACTCAGGAAGCCTATGTGGACGTGATTGTTCCGCGGGGAGGCAAGGGCCTGATTGAGCGTATTAGCCGGGAA
The DNA here is from genome assembly GCF_000024725.1 of Nitrosococcus halophilus Nc 4. Classification (NCBI taxonomy): domain Bacteria; kingdom Pseudomonadati; phylum Pseudomonadota; class Gammaproteobacteria; order Chromatiales; family Chromatiaceae; genus Nitrosococcus; species Nitrosococcus halophilus. The sequence continues at coordinate 554,827 of NC_013960.1, forward strand.
GCAAAGCTACCCGTCATTAAGCACTTGGATGGGATCTGCCATGTCTATATTGATGAACGGGCCGATCTGGACAAGGCGGTGGCTATTGCGGTGAACGCAAAATGCCAGCGCTATGGGGTTTGCAATGCCATGGAAACTTTATTGGTGGCCCGCGGGATTGCCGCCAAGGTGTTGCCGGTTTTAGGGGAACATTACCGAACCGCCGAGGTGGAACTGCGGGGCTGCTCGGAAACCCAAGGCCTATTGCCACAGGTCAAGCCTGCCACAGAGGAAGACTGGTACACTGAGTATTTGGCCCCTATTCTTGCTATCCGGGTGGTGGCTGGGCTGGATGAGGCGATTGAGCATATTACCCATTATGGGTCCCATCATACTGAAACGATTGTCACTGAGGACTTTACCCAGGCCCGGCGTTTTCTCACGGAAGTGGATTCCAGCTCGGTGATGGTAAATGCATCGACCCGCTTTGCTGATGGCTTCGAATATGGTCTGGGTGCTGAAATTGGGATTTCCACCGATAAACTTCATGCCCGCGGGCCGGTAGGTCTGGAAGGGCTGACTTCGCAGAAGTGGATCGTATTAGGGAACGGCCATATCAGGGAATAAGATGTTGTGACACTGCATTCCAAAACATTTGCCACTAACTCTCCTCACCCTACGGCCCCCATAGGCATCTTCGGCGGTACCTTTGACCCTGTCCATTTTGGCCACCTGCGTCCTGCTTTGGAACTGCTTGAGCAGCTTCCCCTGGCCGAGATACGGTTTATTCCTTGCCGCCAACCCCCCCACCGCCAAGTGCCGGCGGCCAGTCCTGGGCAACGTTTAGCGATGCTTGAGCTTGCGATTGCCGGAGAGCCGAGATTTTTCGCGGATGATCGGGAGCTTCTCCGGCCCGGTCCCTCTTATATGGTGGATACCCTGGCCTCATTACGGGCGGAGCAGGGGAGTGTGCCTTTATGTTTGATCTTGGGGACGGACGCTTTCCGGGGACTGCCTAAATGGCACCGGTGGGCGGAGCTTACGGAACTGGCCCATCTTCTGGTGATGAAACGCCCGGGTGAGCCCCTTCCTCAAGAGGGTGAATTGAAGCACTTTCTAGAATCGCGCTGTATCTGTGATCCAGCCCAATTGGCGCAACAACCTAGGGGATTAATCTTACCTCTGGAAGTCACTCAGTTGGAGATATCTGCCACCCGCATTCGGACTTTGATTGGGGCTGGACGGAGCGCCCGCTACCTTCTTCCTGACGCTGTTTGGGATGATATTCAACAAAAACGCTTGTATTCTGCCCCCCTTTTTATGCCGGAGAAATAATGTCAGCAGTGGAGCTCAAAGAATTAGTGGTCACCGCCCTAGAAGCCTTAAAGGGCCGCGATATCCAGGTCTTAGACGTGCGAGAGCTTACCGATGTGGTCGATTATATGGTAGTGGCTAGTGGGGCCTCCAATCGTCAAGTCAAGGCATTAGCCAATGAAGTCGTTGAAAGGTGTAAGGCGGCAGGGTACCGCCCCTTGGGTGTGGAGGGCGAGCTGCATGGAGAATGGGTGTTAGTGGATATGGGCGATGTCGTCGCCCATATTATGCTCCCCCAGGTGCGTGCTTTTTATAACCTGGAAAAACTCTGGAATGTCTCCCCTTCTCCGGGGGTTAAAGAACAACAATAAACGGGAATGAATATCCATGTGATTACCGTGGGGCAACGTCTGCCGAGCTGGATTGGAGAAGGTTATCGGGATTATGCTCGGCGCCTGCCGCAACAATGTTCCCTTCATTTAGTGGAAGTGGCCACTGCCCGGCGTGGTAAGAGTGGGAATCCCACTCAGTGGCAGCAAGATGAATGTCGCCGCTTGCTAGCCGCCATCCCTGCTAACAGTCAGGTGATTGCTTGTGATGAGCACGGAGAATCCTGGACTACCGAAGAGGTGGCCAAACACTTACAGACATGGATGAATGAAGGCCGGGACGTAGCCCTATTAGTGGGCGGGCCAGATGGCTTAGCCCCCTTGTGCTTAGAGCGGGCTACACGCAAGTGGGCCCTGTCTGCGCTTACCCTTCCCCATGGCTTAGTGCGTGTGATCTTGGCAGAGCAGATTTATCGCGCTTTCAGTCTTCTTAATCACCATCCCTACCATCGAGCTAGCTGATCCTGAAAATTTTTCCAGTATGAATTTTCTCCCGGGTGAAGGGACTAATACAATTTTCAACGTTTAAGGCCTATTGGCATTTTGGGATAGAGATATTTGAGAGGACCCTTGGAGATCTTATATTGCCCATTTCCTCCTATTGCGCTTGCCTCAGCTTCACCGCGACGCCAAGCCCTATTAACTCAGATTGGGGTTGAATTTAAACGCCTCAATGTCAGGGTGGATGAAAGCCCTCAACCGGGGGAGATGCCTGCGAGTTATGTTCGTCGTCTGGCGGTGGCCAAAGCCCAAGCAGGCTGGAAACAGCAATTGCCCCCAGACCAGTTGCCTGTCTTGGGAGCTGATACGGCGGTGGTCATCGATGATAACATTCTGGGCAAACCTACCGATCAAGCTCATGCCGAGGCTATGCTAGCGCGTCTCTCGGGTCGCAGCCATCAGGTTTTGACAGCCGTAGCCCTAATCGATGGCGGCATACAATGTCAATTAAGCGTCAGTACCGTGACTTTCAAACCGCTTACCAAAGCGGAACGCCAGGCCTATCTTGCCTCGGGTGAAGGGCTGGATAAGGCTGGGGCCTATGCCATCCAAGGCCAGGCGGCGCTGTTTATCTCTTATCTTGAAGGGAGTTATTCTGGAGTTATGGGATTGCCTTTGTACGAGACGGGAGAATTACTTAGAAGTTTGCTACCAAGGAAAGAAATCGCTGGTGAGTGAGGAGATTCTCATTAATGTGACGCCCAGTGAGACCCGGGTCGCTGTGGTTGAAAATGGCGTGGTGCAGGAATTATATATTGAACGAAGTAGTCGCCGGGGTTGGGTAGGCAGCATCTATAAGGGACGAGTGAGCCGCATTTTACCTGGTATGCAAGCCGCCTTCGTGGATATTGGTTTGGAGCGAGCGGCCTTCCTCCATGCTTCTGATATTCGATTACCATCAGGCCAGATGGGAGATTTGGAGAGTGAGGTGGGGGTCCCCTCCATTACCTCTTTGCTCTCAGAAGGGCAAGAGGTATTGGTGCAAGTGATTAAAGATCCCATTGGGACCAAAGGGGCCCGCCTGACGACTCAGATCTCTGTGGCTTCCCGGTATTTGGTCTATATGCCGGAGATGTCTGGCATTGGGGTTTCGTTGAAAATTGAGGATGAAGAAGAACGCCAGCGGCTTAAGAATTTATTGGCTTCCATATTGCTCGAAGACGACCAGGGGGGGTATATCATTCGCACGGTAGCAGAGGGAGCCATTGCAGACGAACTCCAGACGGACATGGAATTTTTGCATCGACTCTGGCGCACTATTAAAGAGCGCAGCCAAACCGTTAAAGCCGGCCGCGTCGTTCATGAAGATTTGTCTTTGGTGATGCGGACGATGCGTGATCTTGTCCACGAGAGAGTCGAGCGGGTTCGTGTTGATTCCCGCGAAACTTATCATAAACTGGTTGATTTTGCTGAGCATTTCGTCCCTGAGCTGCTTGCTACCCTGGAATATTATCAGGGAGAGCGCCCGATCTTTGATCTTTATGGTATTGAGGATGAAATCCAAAAATCCTTAGGCCGCAAAGTGCAACTTAAGTCGGGTGGCTATCTTATTATCGACCAGACCGAGGCCATGACGACCATTGATGTGAATACGGGCGCCTTTGTGGGTCACCGTAATTTAGAGGAGACCATTTTTAAGACAAATCTGGAGGCGGCCCAAGCCATCTGTAGGCAGCTGAGATTGCGCAACCTGGGTGGGATTATCATTATTGATTTTATTGACATGGAGGAAGAGGATCACAAGCGGCAGGTATTGCGGGCTCTAGAAAAGGGATTGGAAAAGGACCATGCCAAGACTCATATCAGCGAGGTTTCTTCCCTGGGATTAGTGGAAATGACCCGCAAGCGCACCCGGGAGAGCCTGGAGCAAATCCTCTGTGAGACCTGTCCTACCTGTGGCGGTCGGGGGACCGTCAAAACAGTAGAGACTGTCTGTTACGAAATCCTGCGCGAGATTTTACGAGAGGCCCGGCAATTCGAGGCAAGCCAGTACTTGGTCATTGCTGCCCAAGAAGTTGTGGATCGCTTAATGGATGAGGAATCCGCCAGTGTGGCCGAACTGGAGGCCTTTATCGGCAAGCCTATCAAATTCCAGGCAGAATTGCTCTATATGCGCGAGCAATTCGATGTTGTGATGATGTAACCGCTCACCTAAAACTGGCATTTATGGCTGTTATCCGTTTTTCCCTTCGTTGGTTTTATTTCTCCCTTGGGATACTCGCATTCTGTACTGTGTCCATTGTGGGGATGTTGTGGGTACTATGGGCAACGGTGGGAGAGGAGCCGGCCACAGCCTCCCGTTGGCTCAGCACTTTCCTCGGGCGAGAGGTTCAGATTGGGCACATCGATCTGAGTTGGCGGGGGCTTGAGCCTAAATTACGGCTCACCGAAGTGCGGGTTCTGGACCCCAAAACCGAGGAGCAGTTGCTGAGTTTCAGGGAAGCCTATCTGGGAACCGCGCCCTATCGCTCCCTTATCGAAGGGGAATGGTTGCCGCGGCACCTGACCATTATGGGAGGGCAGCTTACCGTTGAGCGGAAACCAGAAGGGTGTGTTCGTGTCCATGGCTTGCAAAGCCTTGAGGCCCCTTGTCCCGATCCTCCCCGTTTGCCAGCGTGGTTGCTTGAGCTCACCCAGTTGACGCTGGTGGATGTGGATATCCGCTGGCTCGATCCCGCTTTGGAAAGAAAACCCTTAAGCCTGAAAGTGGAGGAGTTGTGGCTAAAGAATAAGGGAGACCTTCATCAGGTTGAGGGGAAAGCAACCTTGCCGGAGGAATTTGGTAGAGAAATTGCCATTAAGGCGAAATTTACCGGCAGAAGCATCCGGGGTTTCGAAAGTAAAGGGACCCTTCACCTTAAGGGGGAAAGCCTACAATTGGCTCCCTGGTACCCTCATGACTTCCTTTATGGGCTGTATTTCACCCAGGGCAGGGGTAATCTAGAATTGGGTTTGCGTTGGAGCAAGGCGGCTTTGCGTCAGGCAGTGGTTAAGTTTGATTGGAAGAGCCTGCAAATTGTCGGTAAGGCCCAAGGGGCAGAGGCCCCTCCCCCCATTGCTTTTCAGCAGTTGGCCGGCACGGCCCACTATCATTCATTGGCACAGGGATGGTCTCTGAAGATCCCCCGGTTAGTGGTAGTCCGAAATGACAAGGCATGGCCAGCCACGGCGCTACAGGTCAGAATGGAAAGGGAACCCACCTTTAAGCTCCAAGGCCAGTTTACGTTTCTTCGTTTGCAGGATATTGCCGCTCTCTTTCAACTCAGCGACCAGCTAGATCCTCAATTGCGTCTCTTGCTGCTAGAGGTTCAACCGGTGGGAGAACTGCGGGATGTCAAGGTGGTTTTACCGCTCGGGGAAGCGCAAGGAAAGAATTGGAAATTTTCTGCTAGTACAGCGCAATTTGGGGTTCGACCTTGGCAACATTGGCCTGGTTGCCAAGGCTTGTCCTTTGATGTGCAGTTAATCGGTGGCGAAGGGCAACTGCATATTAATAGTCGCCATGTCCAGCTTTTCAGTGACGACTTGGAGAAGCCGGTGATGGTGGATAGTCTGGGGGGGCGAATCACCTGGCTGCAGAAGAAGGCGGGTTGGCGAGTTCTTGCTGACCACATCCAATTGCGGAACTCCGATCTGGCCTTGACTGCCGCACTGCGCCTTAAGGAGCCGCCCCAGGCCAATAGCCCCTATTTGGACCTGTCCGTGGAGTTGGAAAAACTGGATCTCGCAGCATTATCTCAGTATCTCCCTTCACGCTATATGAAGCCTGGCTTAGTACGGTGGTTGAATCAAGCTTTTCCCAAGGGAGGGAGCGCGAAAGGCGGTCTTGTTTTCCAGGGTCCCGTGGATCGCTTTCCTCCCCCCCAGGACCAGGGCCGGTTTACTACGAACTTGGACATTCAGGGGCCTACATTGAACTACGCTAGGGGGTGGCCGGCATTGGAAGGGGTGGAGGCTCATCTCCATAGCGATGGTCGGCATATCACTATCCAGGCGACTGAAGGCCGGATGTTCAATGCCCGAGTGACAGAGGCGGCGGTTCGGATTGCTGATCTTGGCGCTAGGACAATCCCGCTAACAGTGGTAGGTTGGGCCCAAGGAGATGCTGAAGATGCCAGGCGTTTTATTCAGCACAGTCCCTTGCAGAAGAAATATGGAGGATTTCTTGAGGAAATAAAATTGAGCGGTGATACTCGCCTGAAGCTGAAGTTGATGATGCCTCTAGGAAAAAAGAAAAAACGGCCCGAAGTGGATGGAGAATTAATTTTTGCAGATGCTCATTTGCGCCAGCGGGTTCATCCTTTCTTAACATTCACTGCCATTAACGGCAGCGTGTCTTTTACTCAGGCGGGACTTAACTCGGAAGGCTTGGCTGCCCAGTTCTTAGAACAGCCGATTAAGGCCGATCTCCGCAGCTTATCTAACCAGAAGGGGGAGGCAGAGGTTCGGTTGCGTCTCAATGGTCACCTGGAAGCGCTACGACTTGCGGAGAAGTGGTTTCCCTCCTGGTCCCCCTGGTTTCAGGGTGCTGCTGATTTTACCGCCCATATCATCTTTCGAAAGGCTAAGACGAGTGGAGACAAGGTCACCACAGTCCGGGTGAGTTCTGCGCTGAAGGGGATCGAGGTGACTTTGCCGCCGCCGTTGGCAAAGCCAGCTGACCAGGGGCAAAAGTTGCTATGGGAGATTCGTGGGACCCATGGAGATAAAAAACAAATCACCCTCACCTATGGCGATGGGCTACAGGGGGTGTTCGAGATTACAGGAAGTGGGAAGTCATTGCGTCTTTTAAAAGGGAAGATAAGGGTGGGAAATGGTCCGCCTGTCCTGCCTGAACGGGGGATTTGGCTGGTGGGCACCCTGCCTCAACTTTCAATAGATGCTTGGCGAAAAGTACTCACGAAAACTGCCCGAGGGGATTCCAGTAAATTGGTGCAGCCCGATCACATGGTCTTGCAAGTGGAGCAGATGGAGCTGTTTGGGTGGCATTTTGGGGGGGTCACAGTGAAGGTCAACCGGGAACTCTCCCATTGGCAAACTCAGGTATCGGGGCCTTCTTTGAAAGGGAGTATCACGATACCTGCTCAAGGTTCGAAGGGACCTTTAACCGCTGATTTGGATTATTTGCACTTACATTCGAGGGCATTGGAGGGTGAATTTCAACTTGCCCATCCCCAGTCGTGGCCGGCGCTCGATCTGATCTGCCGTCAGTGCCAATACAACAATTATGATTTGGGCGTGATTAAAGTGTACGCCAGCCCCTATGCCAATGGCTTACATCTAGAAGAGCTGGAAATGGTCTCGCCGGTTATGCAACTTAGGGCCAGTGGAGATTGGACCGTGCACGGGGAGACCCAATGGTCCCACTTGGATATCAAAGCCCATAGCCCGGATCTGGGTCAATTACTGACTAAATTTAATTATCAAACCAATATTGCTGGAGGAAAAACGGAGGTTGAGATTGTCGCCGGTTGGCCCGGCGCGCCCACTTTATTCGACCTTGAGCGGCTAGACGGCAGTATGCGGTTGACAGTGGGCAAGGGCCGTTTGTTGAATGTGGAGCCTGGAGCGGGACGGTTATTCGGTCTACTGAGTGTTTCAACCCTTCCGCGGCGGTTGGCACTGGATTTCAGCGATATTTTTAGTAAGGGCTTTGCCTTTGACCGAATTCAGGGTACATTCGCCATCCGTCAGGGGAATGCTTATTCCAACCAATTGGTTATGGAAGGCCCCACTGCTCAGGTCCAGGCAAGCGGAAGGATTGGCTTGGCAACTCAAGACTATGACCAGATAATAGCGGTAACCCCCAATGTCTTTTCAAGTTTGCCTCTCGCTGGGGCGGTGGCCGGTGGGCCAGTGGGCCTGGGAGTCGGTACTGCCATTATGCTAGCGGATAAATTAGTGGATAAGATGTTCGGCACTCAGGTGGGACAGCTGCTGACTTATTATTACACGGTTTCTGGCCCTTGGGCCAAACCGCTCGTGTCCCGAGTCAATAAACTTCTCCCGTCCCAAGAAGACGACTAGCAAAAAACAAGGTTGAGAGGGAAAATCTAACTGGAGTGGGAACTTAGGGGTTGCGGTGCTTATCCCATATCCATAGATATTCCTTACCCATATTGGATTAAATATAAATAAATAGGAGAGAGCGTGTGAGTTTTGTCGCGGCCATTCAAATGGCATCGGGGCCAAATGTAGGGGCCAACCTGCTCGAGGTGGAGCGGCTTATTGCCCAAGCTGCTGCCGAAGGAGCAAATTTGGTAGTGCTCCCCGAAAATTTTGCCCTCATGGGAGAGAAGGATGATGCTCTGCTGAGTATTGTTGAGGAGGAGGGAGAAGGTCCACTTCAGAGTTTCCTAGCGCAGCAGGCAGCTAGGTATAAACTCTGGTTGGTGGGGGGTACGGTGCCATTGCGGGCTTCTGAAACGGGCAAGGTCCGCGCAGCATGCCTGCTCTTTGATGCCAGTGGCCGGCGGGTAGCACGCTACGATAAACTTCATTTATTCGATGTTTCTCTTCCCGGTGGAGGAGAGAGATACTGTGAGTCTCTGACTATTGAGCCTGGTCGGGAGGTAGTCGTTGCCGATACCCCCTTTGGCAAAATAGGGCTTGCTGTTTGTTATGATCTGCGTTTCCCAGAGTTGTTTCGTTGCTTAGTGGAGCAAGGGATGGAAATCCTGGCTTTACCATCGGCTTTTACCGCATTGACGGGTCGGGCCCACTGGGAGCCCTTAGTGCGGGCACGGGCGATTGAAAATCTATGCTATGTGGTGGCGGCGGGTCAGGGAGGTTTTCATGCCAGCGGGCGAACCACTCATGGGGATAGCATGATTGTTGACCCTTGGGGTGTCGTGCTAGCCCGTTTGCCCCGCGGTTCTGGCGTGATCACCGCGGAGTTGGACCCGGAGCGGCTGCGTAGCACTCGCCGCAATTTTCCAACTATCGAGCATCGACGCCTGAGCTGTAAGTTATCCTCCTAGAAACGGGAGTTGACTGCTTAGAAGCACGGGAAAGGTTCTATGAATTTTGACTTTCTGGCCGCTGATCGGCTTCCCCCTTTAGGTGGCGCGGCTACGGGCCTGATGGCCGGTTGGCGGTGTTGCTCCTCCTGGTGGAGGATGGCCCCACGGCGTCGTCGCACCTTGCCATCCCGCAGGCTCACCGCACCCTTGGGCACGCCCAACTGCCGTTTCTAGGAGGATGAGTCAAATGGAACTCAAGGAGACGGCCAAGGCGTTGTTGTTGGCGCCTGCTGGCCTTAGCGAGACAGACCTGGAACGGGTGCTAGGGCAATTGATGAGTCGGCATGTTGATAGCGCTGACCTTTACTTTCAATTGAGTCGACAGGAAAGTTGGGTGTTAGAAGATGGGGTTGTCAAGGAGGGGAGTCATAGCCGGGATCAAGGGGTTGGCGTACGGGCCATCAGCGGAGAAAAGACGGGATTTGCTTATTCTGACGAAGTGTTATTACCCGCTTTGACTCAGGCTGCGGCTGCAGCCCGTGCTATCGCCCATCACGGTGCCCAGGGAAGCCTCCAGGCTTGGCGTGCTCAGCCGGAGAGAAAGTTGTATGCGTCTATCGATCCTTTGGACACTTTATCCACAGAGGATAAAGTGTCCTTGTTGCAGCAAGTTGATCAAGAAGCTCGGCGCCAAGATCCCCGGGTCAAGCAGGTGGTGATCAGCCTGCTGGGAACCCAGGACGTGGTGTTAATCGCCGCTAACGATGGCACCCTAGCGGCCGATATTCGTCCCCTTGTGAGGCTTAACGTCAGTGTTATTGTGGAACAATCAGGACGGCGGGAGCAGGGCAGTGCCGGAGGTGGTGCCCGTTTGGGCTACGATTATTTCCTGGAACAGGAGCGGGCCTTGGGTTATGCTCGCGAAGCTACTCGCCAGGCCCTCATCAACTTAGAGGCCAAGGAAGCGCCTGCTGGAACCATGACTGTAGTATTGGGGGCGGGTTGGCCGGGAGTGCTGTTGCACGAAGCCGTAGGCCATGGTTTGGAAGGAGATTTTAACCGTAAGGGCAGTTCCACGTACGCGGGGCGGATCGGGGAAAAAGTAGCCTCAAAGTATTGTACTGTGGTGGATGATGGTACCCTGGCTAACCGTCGCGGCTCGCTTACGGTTGATGATGAGGGCACTCCGGCACACTGCACCTTATTAATCGAGAATGGGGTGCTTCGAGGCTATATGCAGGATAAACTGAATGCCCGGCTTAGCAGCGCCCAACCGACCGGTAATGGCCGCCGCCAGTCCTATGCCCATTTGCCTATGCCGCGCATGACCAATACTTACCTGCTGCCAGGACAGCATGATCCGGGTGAGATCATCGCCTCTGTTGAGAAAGGACTGTATGCGGTCAATTTTGGGGGTGGCCAGGTGGATATCACCTCTGGAAAATTTGTTTTTACCACCAGTGAAGCCTACCTCATTGAAAATGGTAGGGTCACTTGCCCGGTTAAGGGAGCGACTTTAATTGGAAATGGGCCTGAGGTGATGGCACAAGTGGCGATGGTGGGCAATGATCTAAGGCTCGATCCGGGGGTGGGAACCTGTGGCAAAGAAGGCCAAAGGGTGCCTGTCGGTGTGGGGCAGCCTACCTTGCGGATTGATGGTTTAACCATAGGTGGGACTTCGATATAAAAGTCAGCAACAGAGAGGTTATGGAAAAACAGCGTAAAGCCGTAGCCCTGATTTCAGGAGGGCTAGATTCCATGCTTGCTGCCAAGGTGATGCAGGAGCAGGGTATCCACGTAGAAGGAATCAATTTTTTTACTGGTTTCTGTGTAGAAGGTCATACCCACGCCATTCGAAACAAGGATAAAAAGCGAGCTAAGCGCAATAATGCCTTATGGGCCGCTGAGCAACTAGGGATCAAGTTGCATATGGTAGAGGTTATCGATGAATACAAGGATGTTGTGCTCAATCCAAAATATGGCTATGGGGCTCATCTTAATCCCTGCCTGGATTGTAAGTGCTTTATGGTGACTAAGGCGTTGGCGTGGATGAAAGAGAATGGCTTTGATTTTATCGTCACGGGCGAGGTCGTGGGCCAGCGGCCCAAGTCTCAGCGGGCGGACACTATGCCGGTTGTGGCGCGAGAGTCGGGGGCTCATGATTTATTATTGCGGCCTCTTTGCGCTAAGAATCTGCCGCCAACCCTTCCGGAGCGTGAAGGTTGGGTGGATCGGGATAAACTTTATGATTTTAGTGGGCGCTCGCGTAAGCCGCAAATGGCTTTGGTGGCCCGTTTTGGGATTGAGGATTACGCCCAGCCGGCGGGTGGCTGCTGTTTCCTGACCGATGCGAACTATTCGGCTAAGTTGGCTGATTTATGGCAGGCCCGTAGTGCCCGAGACTACGATTTAGACGATATTATGTTGCTTAAAGTCGGGCGACATCTGCGGCCACGCCCCCATTTTAAACTTATTGTGGCGCGTGATGGGGGGGAAAGTAATTACTTGGAAGGCTATGCCAAAGAGTTTATTCACTTGCGGACGGTCAGTCACAAGGGGCCGTTAACGTTGGTTGATGGTGCTCTGGAAGAAGAAGATATGATCCTGGCTGGCCAATTGGTGGCCCGCTTTAGCCAAGGACGAGAGGCGCAGCAAGTACAGGTAAAAGTCGTCCGTCCCAGTGGATTGACACAGACCTTGGAGGTTGCGCCTCTCTCCAATGAAGATATACCCAAAGAGTGGTATGTCTGATTGTGCTCATTAAGCTGTAGTTGGCTTTTGATTAGCCACCCTGAGGAGATGTTGATGAACGTGCAAACATTGGATGTTCGCCATTTACTCTGCCCGTTACCTGTGATTCGGACCCAACAAAAAGTTAAGGAACTGATACCAGGGGATGTTTTGGAGGTCATAAGCACCGATCCGGGGGCGTTGAACGATATTCCCGCATGGTGCCGGGTCAATGGCCATCGCGTGCTTAAAGCGACCGAACGTGACCGGGAAGTGGTGGTACGTTTGGAAGTGGGTAAAACAGCAAATTAAATTCTGAAAGCACTATCATGGTGCACTATGATATTTTTGAACCTAAATAGATCTTGACCGGAGGGGACTTCGATGGCTGTTGATGATGTGTTGAAAACCATCAAGGAGGAGGAGATAAAATTTGTTGATTTCCGTTTTACGGATAGCCGAGGGAAAGAACAACATCTTTCCATGCCTGCCTACCGCTTGGATGAGGAGGCCTTCAGGGAGGGCAAGATGTTTGATGGTTCTTCCATTGCGGGTTGGAAGGCGATTCAAGAATCGGACATGATTCTGATGCCCGATCCAGAGACGGCAGTGCTCGATCCTTTCATGGAGGAGAAGACCTTGGTGCTCCGCTGCGACATTGTGGAGCCAACGACCCTCCAGGGCTATGAGCGGGATCCGCGGTCTGTTGCAAAGCGTGCCGAAGCCTATTTGAAGTCCACGGGTATTGCCGATACGGCTTATTTTGGCCCAGAGCCTGAATTTTTCGTGTTGGATGATGTGCGTTGGGGGACGGATATCTCCGGAGCTTTCTATAAGATTGATGCTGAAGAGTCCCATTGGAATTCTGAGCGGGTCTATGATAGAGGCAACATTGGACATCGGCCCACCATCAAGGGGGGGTATTTCCCCGTGCCTCCGGTTGATTCCCTCCAGGATCTTCGTTCCACCATGTGCCTGATCATGGAGCAAATGGGATTGCCAGTTGAGGTGCATCATCACGAAGTGGCTACGGCAGGGCAGTGCGAGATTGGGACCCAATTCAATACCCTGGTGCGGCGAGCCGATGAACTCCAGATTCTTAAATATGTGGTGCTCAATGTTGCCCACTCTTTTGGCAAAACCGCTACCTTTATGCCTAAGCCCTTAGTAGGGGATAATGGCAGTGGCATGCATACCCATCAGTCCCTTGCCAAAGAGGGGCAAAATATTTTCGCTGGCGATAAGTATGGGGGGCTATCCGAGACTGCCCTGTACTATATTGGGGGTATTATTAAACATGCCCGGGCGCTTAATGCTTTTACCAATGCGTCGACTAATTCCTATAAGCGCCTAGTACCGGGTTTCGAAGCGCCGGTATTGTTGGCTTATTCTGCCCGGAATCGCTCTGCGTCGATTCGGGTGCCTTATGTGACCAGCCCTAAGGCACGGCGGATAGAGGTCCGGTTTCCCGATTCAACGGCTAACCCCTATTTTGCCTTTACCGCAATGCTAATGGCCGGGCTTGATGGTATTCAAAATCAGATTCATCCTGGTGATGCCATGGATAAGAATCTTTATGACTTACCCCCCGAGGAGATGAAAGAGATTCCGACGGTTTGTTTTTCTCTTGAACAGGCCCTGGAGGCCTTGGATCGGGATCGGGATTTTCTCAAGGGAGGAGGGGTATTCACTGATGATGCCATTGATGCTTATATTGCGCTAAAGATGGACGATGTTACCCGCTTGCGGATGACCACTCATCCCATCGAGTTTGATATGTATTACAGCCTTTAATATGAGTCTGCTGACTATTTGGAGATTGGAAACGCCCCCGCAAAGGGGGCGTTTTTTTTTAGCACTATTGGCTTTCTTTTCAAGCTTGCAGCAGTGGGGCTAGCCCAGGCAAAAATAAACCATTCTTTTAAACTAAACTAGATTGTTGCCGAATATATTGGCAGGCTTCTATTTTTTGGCTTGCTATTGAATATGCGAACACTTCTTTTATTGTTTGGTTTAATGCCGGCGCTTGTAGCGGCTGGCATCTACAAGTATGTCACTCCGGATGGGCGGGTTGAGTACTCCGATCAACCGCGGGAAGGAGCCGCAGAAGTGGAAGTAACGCCACTGCAAACATATACGCCACCACCGCTACCTAAAATGAAAACGATCGGTCAAACTAAAACTCAAGCGCAAGCAACCACTGCCTACCAGGTTAGCATCATCACTCCCCAAGACGATGCTACCGTGCGGGAAAATACCGGTAGGGTTGAAGTGGCTCTTCAGGTCACTCCCTCCCTTGAAGCCGATTCTAACTATTCACTCCAGCTTTTATTCGACGGTCAGCCAGTAGGTAAGACAGGCAGCAGCCTCAAATATACCCTGACCAATGTGGATCGGGGAACCCATACACTACAGGCAAAATTACTTGGTCCATCAGGGACTTCAGTGGCTCATTCCAAGGCCATCACCTTTCATATGCGACGCATATCCATACTATTTCGTGGTGACGACAATGGCCAGCCAGGGGGTGTACAAAGAGCACCTCGGGCGCCACAAATGCCCAAAATGCCTGGTCCCCCCAATCCTGGCGGCGCGCCCACTCCTTAGATTGTAGCTTAGCCTGCCTTTCTTCTGTTTGAGATACCCGACCTTAAGATTTTGATCGGTTTGCAGCAAGCGCTAGAATTTCTTGGTCGTTTATCTGTTGAGCATAAGGCTGCATGGGAGAAAGGGAACCGCGATAATTTTGAGCAGGCCTATAATCATCGGGTTTGGTGAGCCAGCCGATGAGATTAATCAAGGCGACGATAACTGCGATAGTAATAAGAATTTTAGGTACACTCATAAGCTTTTACTTCCAAGGTGCAATTCCAGTCCGTCTTTCAAATGTTTTGAGTTGATGTTTCGTGAGTATATTTTTACTCACAATATAAGGCCAACGATATATATAGATTTTATCTGCTTAGGAGGAAAATCTTACCATAACTGGCGGTATAATCTACCTTTATGCCTGAGCGACCCATGAAAAATATGTGAATATCGTGATGGCTCGAATCAATGCTGGCATTGGGTGCAGTAGTAACTGGCCCGTTGACCAATATGATCAAGGTGGATGGGATTCCCACAAGTAGGACAAGGATGGGCCGTACGGCCATAGATTTGGAGTTGGTGGCTAAAATAGCCGGGTTTGCCATCGCTGGCTACAAAATCCCGCAGCGTTGTTCCGCCTGCCTGGATGGCCTGATATAACACCGTTTTGATAGCTTCGGCTAGTCGTTGGTAGCGGGCCAAACTGATACGGCCCGCTGCCCGTCGGGGATGGATCCCCGCTTGGAACAGTGCCTCGCTAGCATAGATATTGCCAATGCCGACCACTACCCGAGGGTTCATGATAAAAACTTTGACTGGGGCTTGCCGATGACGAGATCGTTTAAAAAGATAGGGGCCATCAAACAACGGATCCAGGGGTTCCGGCCCTAGGGTTTTCAAGAGGGGGTGGCGCCAGGGATTCTCCTGGGTCCAAAGGACTGATCCAAATCGGCGGGGATCATTGAAGCGTAAGCAGCGGCCATTGCTCAATACGATATCGAGATGGTCATGTTTCTTGGGTGGTAAATTGCTTGGTACCAGGCGGAGACTGCCCGACATGCCAAGGTGGAGGAGCACGGTGCCTCGTGGACAGTTCAGAAGGAGGTATTTACCGCGGCGTTGCACGGTTAAGAAAGATTGGCCCGTAAGATTTTCGGATAAGGATAGGGGTACGGGCCACCGCAAGCGCGGTTCACGGACAATGACTGTGCGTACTTGGCAGCCTACCAGGTGGGGCTCAATGCCGCAACGAACGGTCTCGACCTCCGGCAATTCGGGCACGTGGTTCGCCTGCTGATAGTTTTTCTAAGCTACTTCCGGGGCAATTGGAATAGGGTATTCCAGGCGGGGGGAGATAGATGATATTGCACTCCGAGATCTGAGCGCACCAGGATGAGGCGTGGCAGGGACGCCTGGAGATCAAAGTAGACCGGGGGAACCCCTTCTCGCCGTATTTCTATAGTTGCCAGGGTTGCCCTGTCTCCTTTTAGTTTAACTTGTTGGGCGGTATGCTGTTGCCATGCCTCCACCAATTTAGCAATTGCTTCGCTAGCTACCTCGCCACTGCTGCCCTCGGCAATCCAGCCGTCCTGATTTCGGCGCAAGGTGATGGTGCCTTTAGGGCTGACTTTTGGGTTGCCCCCGTAGTCTGTGACCTGGGGGAGGCGAATTTGGGTGATAGGGTGATTGCCAGGGAGCAGTGCTGGATCGACAAAACGGGCAGTGCTTGAAGCGACAGTTTGAAAGGCGTCGTCACTGATGAGGTGAATGGTGTCTTCTCGCAAAGCATAACGGCGCTGGTTGAGGGGCTCAATAGTACCAAAGGCGATAGCTACGCCATCCAGGGACAAGTGGGCTTCCGGGGGTTCTAGACCTAGGTTGGCCAGCGCTACGTCTTCAATCGGATAGCGGCTGAGGCTGGGGGTTTGAGCAATACCTAATAGGGTTTCAACCATGGCTTTGTTAGCAGGTGCTTGGATGGGGGCGGTAATGAACCAGTTTCCTTCCTTGCGCTCCAGTTGAATCTCTTCGCGGAACTTGTGGGCTATACGAATAGCCTGAATATGCTCGGGGTCCAATGGGGTCAATGGAGGGGAAGGTGGTTCAGGGGCGATGCCTGGCTTATAAAAGACGACCCACCCTAGGAGGATGGCAATGGCCACGAGGGCAAGATTAAGCAAGGTGCGTGTATTCATAGGAGTTGCGCTTTAGCGTTGACGGCGTCGCCACCAGATAAGCAACCCTGTTCCTAGCAAGATTACGGGCAATACCAAGAGAAATCCCAGGCCTATTATCCATGAGGCCATGGAAGAGAGTTGGAGAGAGGTGTCTGGGCGCGTTCGCGCTGGAATGGTGATAAAGCGATCCTCATGGGCGAGCCAGTTAATAAGGCTTAGGCCCAGGTCCAGGTTGGCGCCAGTACCCAGGTAGGCATTGGAGAGAAAATCTCCATCGCTGATAATGGCTATTCGCTGAGTCGTGCTTCCAGATTTGTTTTGCTCTTCCCTGGCCTCTTCCTGTTGAGAGGAGGGATGTTCTCGGCTTAAGGCAAAACCGATGGTAAAGGGACCGACGGCATCTTCCCCTTGATTAAATTCAATGTCTCCATCCAGCCTGGAAGTTTCGAGCCAGGTTCGGGATAAGGTAGAGAGTATGGGTTGTGGTTGCCATTTGCTCTTTTTTGTGGCTTCCAGTGCGGCAGCTTGGGGGAATAACGTGGCTGAAGTAAGGCGTTCACTGACGGGGTGATCCCCATATTCTGGGACTAAGGCAAAAGCGGTGTTGCCGCGGCCCATTAGCAATTGGGCGCTGGGATCGATGATCGTCCCAGCTAGGATCTTGATACCCAGTTCTTCTACCAAGGGGTCTAGACCATGGAGGGGGCCTGGTTCGGTGAGCCAAAGCAAATGGCCGCCATGGTTAACATAGCGTTGGATCAAGGTTACCTCGCCAGGCAGGAGATCAACCTGAGGGCTGGCTATGACCAGGACTTGGGTATCCTCTGGGAGCTGAGGCTGTGTTGATAAATTTAGTGACTGGATCTGGAAGCCCTTGGTTTGTAGGTGATGGCTAAAATTTCCGAGATCAAAATTGGCACGCCCCTGAGGGCCACGTTCGCCATGGCCCTCCAGGAAAACAATCAATGTTCCCGCACTACGGGCAACCCGGTTTAGGGCATTGGTTAAGCCTTCCTCGGACAAATCCTGCAGCTTTTCCTGCCGGCCATCTTTTTTAATTACTATTTCCGTATCAGAGGCAACCCCGAGTTTTCGGACTTGATCAGGGGCTGTTTCCGGATTGATGTACTCTAATTCCAGATCCGGTTTGTAACGCTGGTAGCGTTCAATGAGTTGGCTAATTTGCTGCTTGGCACTGGGCCCCTGGGCAAAACTAATGATGGTGACTGGACCCTCAAGTTGTTTCAGAAGCGCTTGGCTTGCTTCAGAGAGGGTATTGCGCCCGCTAGCGGTCCAGTCAGCCTGATAATTATAGCGTATGCTAAGGGCTGCGATTAGGCCAACGATAGCGAGGAATAGGACGGTAAAAAAAAGATTTTGCAGTCTGATTTGCCAGTGGGTTTTTCGAGTGACGCGCATACGCTGTCCCGGTTTGCTCCTCAATACCTATGCAATCGAAAAAAATCAATGGGGTAGCCGATCAGCATCAAGCCGACGGATACTAAGCGTGAGAAAGGTGATAATAATCAATAGGTAGTAGATAATATCGCTGCTGTTAAATTGACCTTTCAGCAAAGCTTGGTAGTGCTGCAGTAGGGAGAGATAATTGAGTACTTCGCTCCCTTTAGCTAAAAGGCCGCTACTGCCTGCCCAATCGATAATCCAGAGCAACAGTAATACTCCAAAGGAGCCAACGGCTGCTAGCGTGGCCTGCTGGGTTAAGCAGGAAAGAAATAACCCGATGGCAGTGAAACTAGCAAGAAGTAGTCCTAATCCAAGCAGTCCTGCCGCCAAAAGTCCCAAATCTAGGGTACCCCCTATGAGCAAGGACAGCGGCATTAAAGTAAGCAAGAGAGTCATGATGGCAAAGAAAGCCAATGTTCCCAAATACTTACCCAGCACGATTTCGGTCATGGAGAGGGGGGCTGAGAATAATAAAGCCAGGGTATGGCTCCGTCTTTCGTCGGCCACCAGACGCATGGTCATCAGGGGGACTATCAAGAGCATGACCACGGCGGCATTCTGAAACAGGGGCATGGCCACTACCTCAGTGACGCCAGGCATCTCGGGAAGGCCCATTAGGCGGGACTGGACCTGCAGAAAGTAGGCCACCTGGGATAAGAACATATAGCCAAGCAGGATCTGGCTGACGGCTAGAGTGGCCCAGGCCAAGGGTGAGAGAAATAAACGGCGTAATTCGTGCAATGCCAAGGTAAAGACCATCATGCGGCAGCCTCCTGTTGGTCTTCGGTCTGGGTAATGGACACGAAGATTTCTTCTAGGGTCCGCCGTTCCGGGGTAAGTTCCCGCAAACGCCAATTTTCATTGACGGCGCGGCGAACCAACTCATCCACCGGATCCTGTTCAGGTCGATAGCGAAGCCGGATCCGCCCATCTCCCTGGCTTGCTACGTTTTCTACACCCCTAAGCGACATGAGAACCTCTGTTGCGGGGGGATTATCAAACCTGACTAAGACGCTGGTGGATTCCATACGCTGACTGAGCCCCGCAATGGTGTCAGTCAGGACTAACTCTCCCTGATTGATGATCTGTACCCGGTCGCAGATGGTTTGAACTTCTGGCAGGATGTGGGTGGAAAGGATAACGCTATGCTCCTGGGCTAGCTCCCGAATAAGTTCGCGGATCTCCCGGATTTGGATGGGGTCTAAGCCCACGGTCGGTTCATCTAGGATAATCACGGAAGGGGAGTGGATAATTGCCTGGGCAATGCCTACCCGCTGTTGGTAGCCTTTAGAAAGGTTACCGATCAGCCGCTTAGTCACTTCTTTTAAGCCGCAGCGCTCCACCGCCGAAGCGATGGCTTTGGTTTGCTGGTTTCGTGGTATGTAGTTGAGGCGAGCGCAGAAGGCAAGGTACTCTTTTACCGTAAGTTCCCGATAAAGCGGAGGGGCTTCAGGGAGGTAGCCTAGACCTCGCTTAGCTTGCTTGGGTCTATCCAACAAGTCCAAGCCATTGATCCATACCTGTCCGGAACTGGGTGCTAAGTTGCCCGTCAACATTTGCATGGTGGTTGATTTCCCTGCGCCGTTAGGCCCCAGGAAACCAAGGACTTCACCTCGCCGAACGTCGAAACTCACGCCCTTAACAGCGCAGTTCTCGCCGTAATACCGATAAAGTTGCTCTGCGCGTATTAGTACATCCTGTTTCATGGACCACTATTATATTCGTTGTGTGCTATTTTGCCACTACCTTTTTGCCCCCTATTGGCGCGTCATTTAGTCTGAACCTGCAGGGTGGATGGGCGCAAGTTCGCCAATAGAGCGGTAGCGGGTGTAATCGGCTAAGATTTGACGGTGGTCGAAAGCTAAATTCTTAGGCAGTTTGTCCAGCGAAAATAAGGCTGCTTCGGCCGCATCATCGGCCGCTTTAGGCATTCCAGAAGCACTGGCGGTGTAAACGGCGCTGACCGTATGACCACGAGGATCTCGCGTCGGGTTAGAGTAACAGCCTAGGAGTGTCTCAAGCCTAACACTAAGCCCCGTTTCTTCCCGTGCTTCCCGGGTTGCTGCCTGCTCCAACATTTCCCCGACATTGACAAAGCCACCAGGTAAGGCCCATCCGAGGGGAGGGTGGCGCCGTTTGATGAGGACAATAGGCTGATTAGGCTGATCTTTTAGAGTAATGATGATGTCGACTGCCAAGAGTGGGGTGGTGGGTTTGGGCATGGTTATGTCCTGAATGAGGGGGTGTTAGGGATAAGGTGCAAGGATATTGCGTCTTTTGTAGACGCTGATTGCCACATCGGCTAGTATTCGGCTTCCGTTGGGAGAATAAATATCGATATAAAAATTATAAAGTCGGAGAATTAAATTTCATGTTTTTGGGTCTTTTAGATTTATCTTTTTGGGGCTATCTTGCCGCCATTCTGCTGCTTACCCATATCACTATTATCAGTGTTACCGTTTATCTTCATCGCCATCAAGCCCATCGGGCATTGGATCTGCATCCGGCGCTCAGCCATTTCTTCCGTTTTTGGCTGTGGTTGACCACGGGGATAATCACCAAGGAGTGGGCTGCGGTGCACCGTAAACACCACGCTAAGTGTGAGACCGAGGAAGATCCTCATAGCCCGCAAATGGTGGGTATTCATCCGGTTTTATGGCGAGGCGCCACCCTGTACCGGGTGGCGGCGAGAAATCCGGAAGTAACGGAAAAATACGGCCATGGAACCCCCGATGATTGGATAGAACGCAACCTTTATACCAAGCACAGCTATTTAGGGATTGGTTTGATGTTGTTGATTGACTTGGGGCTGTTTGGAGTGCCTGGGTTGTTGGTATGGGCTATTCAGATGCATTGGATTCCCTTCTTTGCGGCGGGAGTGATTAACGGGCTGGGCCATTACTGGGGCTATCGTAATTATGAAGTGGCCGATGCCTCCACCAATCTTTTCCCCTGGGGCATTCTCATCGGGGGTGAGGAGCTGCATAACAACCATCATGCTTACGGCAGTTCGGCCAAGCTCTCCTCCAAGTGGTATGAGTTTGATATTGGATGGATGTACATTCGGCTATTTCAGGCGTTGAAATTGGCCCGGGTGAAAAAGGTCGCCCCCAAGCTACTTATCAGGCCCGAGAAGCAGTGGGTGGATTTGGACACGGCCCGGGCGGTGGTGGCGCACCGCTTCCATCTGATGACCTCCTATGGCCGGAAGGTGATGCTGCCGGTGCTGAAAGAGGAAGCCGCCCACTTCTCAGGCAACGAGCTGTATCGGCGGGCCCGGAATTGGCTGGTACGCCATGAGGCTTTAGTGGATGCCAAAGCCCGGCAGGAGTTGAAAGCCCTTTTGGAAGAAAGCCATCGCTTGGAGACGGTGTACCGTTTCCGCCAGCAGTTGCAGGAAATCTGGTCTCAGGCTTGGTCTAGCCAGGAGGCGTTATTACAAGCCTTGCAGGATTGGTGTAAGCGGGCCGAGGAGTCCGGCATTAAGGCCTTGCAGGATTTCGCCCTGTCTTTGCGGGGATATTCCCTCCAGCAGGCTTAGACCCTTAGTTGTTTAAGAAAACTAGAACCACTAAAAAACCCGCCGTTTGGCGGGTTTTTTAGTGGGGGGAACCCAGCACAATGAAGCTATTTAATCTTAGCTTCCTTGTAAATGACATGCTTACGCACCACAGGATCGTATTTTTTCTTTTCTAGTTTTTCCGGGGTAGTGCGTTTGTTTTTGGTTGTGGTGTAAAAATGGCCTGTGCCCGCACTCGATACCAGCTTGATTTTATCACGCATAATGTTTTCTCCTTATACTCTCTCACCCCGAGTTCGCAGATCCGCTAAAACTTGATCGATACCCCGTTTGTCGATGATGCGGAGGCCTTTGCTGCTCACTTTGAGTTTTACCCAGCGTTTCTCGCTCTCTACCCAGAACCGGTGGGTATGGAGATTGGGTAAGAACCGTCGCTTGGTTTTGTTATGGGCATGGGAAACGTTATTACCGCTGACGGGACGCTTGCCCGTTACCTGACATACTCTGGACATGACTGATTACTCCTTGATATGCTCCCGGAGGACCTTTTGGGATTTTACGCCAAACGGATCCAAAAAGGCCTTTTTATATCAAATCTGAGACAAATTTTGTAGCAAATTAAAGTCTAAGCAACTTTTTGGCTAATTTCAGGGTTGCTTTTGGTGGGTAAACCGGAAGCGTTATCACCCCATAGCCCTATCTCCGCCGGAACCAGGATTTCTGTAGCCAGTGGAAGGTGATCAGAAACAGTATGCTCTAAGGCACAAACTTGAGTCACTTCTAAGGAGGGACTCACTAAGATATGGTCAATATGCCGTTTTGGCCGCCAACTGGGGTAGGTTGCAATCTTAGTCGCCGGTGCTTTTAACCCCGTTTTTTGTAATAAGGCGCTTAACTCCGGGCTGTGAGGTTGGCAATTTAAATCCCCCATGACCACCACATAGGGATGCTCGTGAACTAAGTGGCTGATTAGACTAAGCTGCTGCGTTCGTGAGCGACGGCCTAGGGCAAGGTGGATGATGAGTACGATTAAAGGATTTTCAGGATTGCCAAAATGGGCCAGGATAGCACCCCGGCCGGGCACTAGGCCTGGTAGTCGATAGGAGCGAACATAGTTGGGTTGAATGCGGCTAAGGAGAGCATTGCTTTGTTGAGCAATGTTAGCAAAGCGGCGAGTAGCCTGTTGGTGCCAATGGGGGAAATGGCAGAGTTCCGCCAGCAGCTCTGCCTGGTTGACGAAGCCGGTACGCAAACTGCCAACGTCTGCCTCTTGTAAACCCACAATATCAAAATCGGATATGACCCCGGCAATGCTAGCCATGGTCTTATGGCGGTGTACATCAGGGAGTATGTGTTTCCAGCTACGGGTAAGGTAGTGATGATAACGGCTAGTGGTGACGCCAGCTTGGATATTGTAGCTTAACAAGCGTAAGGGGTGTCTTTTAGTACTAGAGACTAGCGGCGAATGAAGGGCTAACGTGGGCATCCTACCTTTCCTCGAGAAAATATTCTTATCTTATTTTATCTTACCTTATAGTAATCTTTATACCAGGTAACGAAGCGAGCAATTCCCTGCTCAATAGGCGTAGCAGGATGGAACCCCACATCCCGCATTAAATCATCCACATCGGCGTAAGTCGCCGGGACATCGCCAGGCTGCATCGGTAGTAAATTCTTTTTTGCTTCACAACCCAGGCACTCTTCTAATGTTTTAATAAAATCAGAGAGTTCTACAGGCTGGTGGTTGCCTATATTGTAGAGCCGATAGG
The DNA here is from genome assembly GCF_000024725.1 of Nitrosococcus halophilus Nc 4. Taxonomy (NCBI): domain Bacteria; kingdom Pseudomonadati; phylum Pseudomonadota; class Gammaproteobacteria; order Chromatiales; family Chromatiaceae; genus Nitrosococcus; species Nitrosococcus halophilus. The sequence goes on from NC_013960.1 coordinate 578,221, forward strand.
GAGCGGTGCTCGTGCTAGGATCAGGGGCTGCCCCATTCCAGTTGGAATTAGGGGTGGGGAGCCGATCTAGGGTACGAATCACGCCCTCTACAATATCATCGATATAGGTAAAATCTCGTTGGTGGTGGCCATAATTATAGACGTCAATAGGCCTGCCTGCCAGGATATTGCGAGTGAACTTAAAGAGGGCCATATCCGGCCGCCCCCAGGGGCCGTAGACAGTGAAAAAACGCAATCCGGTGACCGGGAGTTGATAAAGGTGGCTGTAGGTATGGGCCATTAATTCATTGGCCTTTTTGGAAGCCGCGTAGAGACTTAAGGGGTGATCCACATTATCATGGACAGAATAGGGCATTTTGGTATTGGCCCCATAAACGGAACTGCTTGAGGCAAAGACTAGATGTTCTACCTGGTAATGGCGGCAATTTTCTAGGATATTGAGGAAACCCTGCAAGTTGCTGTCTACATAAGCATGGGGATTTTCTAAAGAATAGCGGACGCCAGCCTGGGCCGCTAAGTTAACTACCCGTTGGGGACGATGTTTGGCAAAGACAGTGTTTAAAGCTTCGCGATTTTCCAGACCCATACGGGCTTCGGTAAAAGCTGGCTGGTCTTGAAAGCGGGCAAGGCGAGCAAGCTTGAGATTGACATCATAATAGTCATTAAGGTTATCAACCCCAATGATCTCATCACCGCGCTTTAATAATTTTTCGGTCAAGGCAGCGCCGATAAAGCCAGCGCTTCCGGTCACCATAATTTTCATCTAGACATTTCCTGAGATTTGTCTCGAATAGAAATTGCCTAAAGGCGACCATCCACGGTCTCCTTAGGGAGAAGATGTTTGACATCATAGAGAATGCTTCCTGGCTTCCCTAACGCACGGATACCTTCGGCGCTGAATTCTGCAAATTGTTGGTGGGCAACCGTCACGACGATGGCATCGTAATAGCCTTTGTTTAAACTGGTCACAAGGGTGATCCCATATTCTTTTAGGGCTTCTTTGGCGTCCGCCCAGGGATCGTAGATATCGACTTGGGCGTGGTAGCCTTCAAGTTCGGCGATAATATCCGTGACCCGTGTGTTCCGCAAATCAGGGCAGTTTTCCTTGAAAGTGAGTCCTAGGATCAATATCCGGCTATCGACCACATGGATGCGACGTTGAGTCATGAGTTTAACGACTTGGCTGGCCACATAGCTTCCCATGCCATCATTGACTCGGCGTCCAGCAAGGATCATCTCTGGCTGGAAACCGATCGCCTGCGCTTTGTGGGTAAGGTAGTAGGGATCAATACCGATGCAATGCCCTCCCACGAGGCCCGGACGGAAGGGCAAGAAATTCCATTTGGTGGCTGCTGCTTGCAAGACCTCTTGGGTATCGATGCCCAAACGGTTAAACAACATTGCCAGTTCATTAATCAGGGCAATGTTGACATCCCGTTGGGTGTTTTCAATCACTTTGGCAGCCTCAGCGACCCGGATACTACTGGTTCTATGGGTACCCGCGGTAATGATGGTGCCATAGAGTTGATCAACAAACTCGGCCGCCTCAGCCGTGGAAGCTGAGGTTACCTTGCGGATAGAGGTCACCCGGTGCTGTTTGTCTCCAGGATTAATTCGTTCGGGACTATAACCGGCAAAAAAATCTCGGTTGTAAATAAGCCCTGACTCCTGCTCCAGGATGGGAACGCAAACTTCTTCTGTAGCGCCCGGATAGACAGTGGATTCAAAAATGGCGATATTGCCCGGCTTGAGCACTTTGCCGACAGTACTACTGGCGCTTTCTAGAGGACGGAGATCGGGACGTTTATGTTCGTCAATGGGAGTAGGAACGGTAATGATGTAGACATTACAGTCGGCTAGATCTTGGAGTTGGCGGGTGTATTGGAGTTGGTTGGCCGCTGCAAGTAGTTCCGGTTCTACTTCCAAGGTGCTGTCATAGCCTTCCTTTAATTCCGTAATCCGGGTTGAATTGATGTCAAACCCCAGGGTAGGAAATTTTTTACCGAACTCTACCGCCAGGGGTAGCCCGACATAACCTAGACCGATAATCCCGATCCGTACTTCTCCCAATGTGAGCATCGCATGGGTCTCCCTTATGTTAGCCGTTCGGCAATGGGTGTGGTGACTTCCTTTCTTCTGCTTCCACGGACTATCGGACTGGTGGTTAAATTCTTAATAGTCCGTAGGCGTATGGCAATGCCAGTCAGTTATTTGTTGGTAGCGATGAGCAATATTAAGCAGGTGCGCTTCGCTGAAATAATTACCAATGATCTGCAAACCCACAGGTAACCCTTGGGTAAAGCCTGCCGGAATGGAGAGCGCAGGCAACCCGGCTAGGTTGGTGCTGATGGTGTAAATATCAGCCAAGTACATCGCAACCGGATCGTCGGTTTTTTCTCCCAGTTGAAAAGCAGGCGTGGGTGACGTGGGGCCCATAATCACATCCACCTCAGTAAAGGCCCGTTTAAAGTCGTCGCTGATAAGACGCCGCAACTTTTGGGCTTTGAGGTAATAGGCATCGTAATAGCCTGCTGAGAGAACATAGGTGCCTATCAAAATTCGGCGCTTTACTTCAGGGCCAAAGCCTTCACCCCGGGAGCGACAATAAAGATCGAGGAGATCTTTCGGGTTATGGCAGCGATAACCAAAGCGAACGCCGTCGTAGCGGGAGAGATTGGAAGAGCATTCCGCCGGCGCAACCACATAATAGGTGGGGACGGCAAGTTCCGTATTGGGTAAGCTGATTTCCCGGATCTGGGCGCCGAGGCCTTCGAATTCTTTGATGGCGGCGTCAATGGTGGCGGCGATATTGGGATCGAGGCCTTCGCCGAAATATTCCTTCGGGAGACCAATTTTAATTCCCTCAATACTTTCCTCAAGGGAAAGGGTGTAATCAGGAACCTCTTGCACCACCGAGGTGGAGTCTGAGGGGTCAAAACCGGCCATGGCGTTAAGCAGGAGCGCCACATCTTGGGCACTGTGGGCCATGGGCCCTCCCTGGTCAAGGCTAGAAGCAAAGGCGATCATGCCGTAACGGGAAACTCGGCCATAAGTGGGCTTTAATCCAGTAATACCGCATAAAGCCGCTGGTTGGCGAATAGATCCGCCCGTATCCGTCCCCGTGGCGGCGGGAGAGAGCTTTGCCGCTACTGCTGCTGCCGAGCCCCCTGAAGACCCACCCGGGACTCGCTCGTGAGCCCAGGGATTCTTGACCGGGCCGTAGAAGCTGGTTTCATTACTGGAACCCATGGCAAACTCGTCCATGTTGGTTTTGCCAAGCATGATAGCACCGGCCGCTTTAAGGCGGGAGACCACCGTAGCGTCATAGGGTGCGATAAAATTGTCTAGCATCTTCGAGCCGCAGCTCGTTTTCATTCCTGCGGTGCAGAAAATGTCCTTATGGGCTAAGGGAATGCCCGTCATGGCGTTGCCTTCCCCCGAGTGCAAGAGGGTATCAGCAGCCTTGGCTTGTTGCAGGGCTTCTTCGGCCGACACCGAAATAAAGCTATTTAGGTTCTCATCCAACTGCTCAATACGTTTGAGATAATGTTGGGTGAGTTCTTCACTCGAAAACTCACGAGCTTTTAGGGCACGAGCTAATTCAGCTAAAGACTTATGGTGCATAGGTTATTTTCCAGAGAACTGCGGTAGTCTAATCAATGACTTTGGGGACTAAGTACACGCCTGCCTCGATTTGGGGAGCGGTCGCTTGGAAAATCTCCCGCTGATCAATTTCAGTCACTTCATCAGGACGCAGTCGTTGGATAGCCTCTAGGGGATGGGCCATAGGTTCGATGCCTGTAGTGTCGACTTTATTCATTTGCTCCACAAACTCAAGGATGCGACTTAAATCACGTACGTAATGAGGAACAGCCTCCGCGTCAATAGCGAGGCGAGCGAGATGGGCGATATATTCAATGTCAGTTGTCTTTAATGCCATGATTGTTTCCCCCGCGAATGGTACCAAGAATTTTGACACAGTTTCTTGCTTGCTCAAAAGCCTTTGCCATTGCTAAAGTACGGCGCTTTCAGTATTAGGGCTCGGATACCGCCATGTTCTTTGACCATCTTCGGGGGCTTTTCTCGAACGATCTTTCCATCGATTTAGGCACCGCCAATACCTTGATCTATGTCCGGGGGCAGGGGATCGTTCTCAACGAGCCCTCGGTGGTTGCCATAAGGCAAGAACGAGGACCTGGAGGTCCTCGTTCTATTGCCGCTGTAGGTATCGAGGCCAAGCGTATGCTCGGCCGGACACCCGCCAACATCACCGCCATTCGGCCTCTTAAGGATGGTGTTATTGCGGATTTTACCGTCACCGAAAAAATGCTCCAGCATTTTATTCGGAAAATCCATGATTCCCGCTTTTTTCGCCCTAGCCCTCGGGTATTAGTTTCCGTACCCTGTGGTTCAACCCAGGTAGAGCGGCGCGCCATCCGCGAGTCTGCAGCTGGCGCGGGGGCACGAGAGGCCTATTTGATTGAGGAACCCATGGCGGCCGCAATGGGTGCCGGTTTACCGGTGGATGAAGCCAGCGGCTCCATGGTCTTGGATATTGGTGGGGGCACTACGGAAGTGGCGGTCGTTTCACTGAATGGAATTGTGTATTCCTCTTCGGCGCGTATCGGCGGCGATCGTTTTGATGAAGCTATCGCCAACTACGTACGGCGTAATTACGGTATCCTTATTGGTGAAACGACTGCGGAGCGAATCAAGCACGAAATCGGCTCTGCCTATCCGGGCGCGGAAGTCAAGGAAATTGAGGTGCGAGGTCGCAATATGGCCGAAGGCGTTCCGCGGAGTTTTGCCCTCAATAGTAATGAGATTCTGGAGGCCCTCCAGGAACCCATCTCCGGTATTGTAAGCGCAGTGAGAACGGCTTTAGAGCAAACTCCGCCTGAGTTGGGGGCGGATGTCGCCGAGCGGGGTATTGTGGTGACCGGGGGAGGAGCCCTGCTGCGGGATATTGACCGGCTCTTGAGGGAGGAAACCGGATTGCCAGTGATTATTGCCGAAGATCCCCTGACTTGTGTGGTTCGAGGGGGAGGACGGGCGTTAGAACTCATTGATGAACGGGGTATCAGTCTCTTTGCTACGGAATAAAAGACTATACGTGACAAATCATTGTTATTATTATGATTTGTTCTTAGACCTGTCTTTTATATAAGTCGCTGTTTATTGTGAGACCTTCATTAACCACGCGCCTTGTCATCTGCGCCATACTCTCTCTTGCATTGATTGTCTTGGACCAGCGGCTCCATTACCTTGCTTCGCTGCGGTCTACGCTTTTGGCGGTCACCTACCCCTTACAGGTCGTTGTGGATGCGCCGGCAAGCATTGGGGAGTGGTTAAGTCAAATGTTTGCTTCTCGCACTGAGTTGCAGGAGGAGAACATGACCCTACGTTCCCGTAACCTGTTACTTGAGGCAAGATTACAAAAAATGGCTGCTTTGGAGCGGGAGAACCGGCGGCTTCGGGAGCTGCTTGATGCTTCCTTCCGATTGCCCGATCGGGTCCTAGTGACGGAATTGCTGGCAGTTGATTTGGAGGCCCTGTCCCATCGTGTGGTACTCAACAAGGGGGATCTGCAGGGGGTATTCAAAGGGCAGCCACTGCTGGATGCCAAAGGTATTATGGGGCAGGTCGTCCAGGTAGGGCCGTTGTCCAGTGTGGCGCTTTTGATTACCGATCCTAGCCATGCGCTACCTGTAGAAGTCAACCGTAATGGTCTCCGGGCCATTGCCGTTGGAACAGGGACCACGGGGGGATTGCAGCTTTTGCATATCGCCCATAACGCGGATGTCCGTAAAGGCGATTTACTGGTTTCTTCAGGGTTGGGGGGACGTTTCCCACCCGGCTATCCTGTGGGAACGGTGACCCGGGTGGTTCATGATGCCAGTGCGGCTTTTGCGCAAGTTTTTGCAAACTCCGCCGCCGAGTTGGAAAAGACCCGGGAAGCACTGCTAGTCGTATCTGCTACGCCCCGCCATCAGGCCGGAGAAAAAATAGTTCGGGAACTCTCTAGGGCGACCAACACTATGGAGGCAGCGGATATCTCCCCATTACCCCCTACCCTGAACAGCCCCGCTCCAGATGTCACCCAATGACCGACGACATTCCGGTGGCGGGGTCATTATTCTTAGTTTTGTGACGGCTTATGTATTGACCCTGATCCCTCTCCCTGCCTGGGCGATGTTTTACCGTCCCGAATGGGGGGGGTTAATATTAATTTATTGGTGTCTGTTTTTACCTCAACGGGTCGGTGTGGTGGGGGCCTGGTTGGTGGGATTACTGATGGATGCTTTGACCGGTGCAGTGTTAGGCCAGCATGCCCTGGCTTTTGCTTTAATCGCTTATATTACGCTGTGCTGGCAACGTCGCCTCAGTCAGCAAACAATTTGGCAACAGGCGGTGAATGTGTTGTTTCTCGTGGCCTTGGGGCAGTTTCTGGAGGCTTGGGTGCGAGGACTCGATGGCCAATTGATGGGAGGGTGGCGCTTTTGGATGCCCGCAGTGACGAGTATGCTGTTGTGGCCCTGGTTGTCTGTTGTGCTTAGAAATATTCAGCAGCGTTTTGCGGTTCGTTAATTAGGGGCTGCCATGGGGGCTTACTTTAAGATCAAAGACCATTTCCAGGAGAGCCGGTTGTTCCAAGAGCGTATCGTCGTTGCCTTGGTGCTCACCGCTTTCTTGGTTTTGGGGGTACTGGCCCGATTGCTCTATCTGCAAGTCTATGCCCACGAGCATTTTACAATGCTCTCCCATGATAACCGTGTAGATATGAGGCCACTGCTTCCTAGGCGGGGTCTTATTTACGACCGTAATGGGGTACTGCTTGCTGAAAATGTTCCCTCCTTTAGCTTGGAAGTGGTGCCGGAGCGAGTGGGGGACTTGGATGGCACGCTTGCTGCCTTGCAAGAACTCATTCCACTAGGGGGTGAGGAAGTCGCCGATTTTCGTCGGCGCATGAAAAAAAAAGGGATTTTTGAGAAGGTGCCACTAAGCCTCCATTTAGGTGAAGAAGAGGTGGCCCGCTTTGCCGTCAATCGGCACCGTTTTCCTGGGGTCTCCGTTGAGGCGCGACTGATTCGGTACTATCCCCAAAAAGAATTATTTGCCCATGTGGTAGGGTATGTTGGCCGGATCAATGAGGCTGAGTTGCAACGACTTGATCCTGTGAACTATCGCGGTAGTCGCTATCTTGGCAAGACTGGAGTAGAAAAGGCCTATGAGGCCATCTTGCATGGTTCTGTGGGATTTGAGCAGGTGGAGGTTAATGCCCAGGGGCGGGTAATCCAAGTCCTCAGGCAAATGCCGCCAGTTCCTGGCCATGATCTCTATTTAAGCCTTGATAGTCGTTTACAAGCGGCTGCCATTGACGCCTTGGGTGAATATAATGGGGCGGTGGTAGCGCTGGATCCGAAAACCGGCGATGTGTTGGCTATGGTGAGTCGTCCTGGTTTTGATCCCAATGTTTTTGTGACCGGGCTAAGCACCCAGTCCTTCGCTGCGCTGAGGGACTCGCCGGATCGTCCCCTCTACGATCGAGCCCTGCGTGGTTTGTATCCACCCGGGTCGACCTTGAAACCTTTTATGGCGCTGGCCGGCCTGGAGTGGGGATTAGCCGGGCACGATAAAGCGACCTATTGCCCGGGTTGGTATAAGCTTCCTGGGCATAGCCGTCGTTATCGGTGTTGGCGCCGTCGTGGGCATGGCCCCGTCGATTTGGTCAAAGCGGTGGCGGAGTCCTGTGACGTTTACTTTTATGATTTGGCGGTCGCTTTAGGAATCGACCGTATTTATGAGTATTTGGGCCGTTTTGGATTTGGTCGCAGGGCGCAAGTTGATATTCCAGGGGAACGTGCCGGCCTCCTGCCCTCTAGGGATTGGAAGCGGCAGGTTCATCAACTCCCCTGGTTTCCGGGGGAAACCGTGATTACGGGGATTGGGCAAGGCTTTATCCAGGCGACCCCTTTGCAATTAGCCACCGCTGTGGCCGTGTTGGCGGAGCAAGGTTTGAAAAGGACCCCTGGTGTGGTTTATGCCAGCCGTGCTCCGGGGGCGGAGAAAATAACTCTTCGTCCTACTCGGGCACCAGAGGTCGTCAGTATCAATAAAGCGAAACATTGGGAGCGGGTCGAGGCGGCCATGGTGGAGGTGGTTCATGGTGAGCGTGGGACTGCCCGTCAGATAGGCAAAGATTTATCCTTTCAAATAGCTGGCAAGACAGGGACGGCCCAGGTTTTTAGTGTTAAACAGAACGAGCATTACACAGAAGCCGAGGTACCCATGAATTTGCGGGACCATGCCCTGTTTATTGCCTATGCCCCTGTTGCCGAGCCTGCTATTGCGGTTGCGGTGGTCGTAGAGAATGGCGGCCATGGCGGCAGTGTGGCTGCGCCCATTGGGCGTCGATTGATTGATGTTTACTTAAACTCCTAAGCAGTGAGATGGCTCAGGCGCGGATAGAACCTCCGGGATGGTTGGAGCGGCGGCGGCGGCCGAACAGCGGGTTACTCTACTGTCTCCATCTGGACTCCCCCTTATTACTAGGGCTGGTATTGCTCTCGAGCTTTGGGTTAGTTGTACTTTTTAGCGCAGGGGGGCAAGATATAGACTTGATCCAACGCCAGCTGTTGCGTTTGGGAGTTGCTTTGGTAGCCCTTATAGGATTAGCTCAAGTGCCCCCACGCCAATTTGAACGGTGGGCGCCATGGCTTTATGGTCTAGGTTTAGGGCTGTTAATTTTTGTGCTGGTTTATGGTCATGTAGGTAAGGGGGCTCAGCGCTGGCTTGATTTTGGGATATTTCGATTCCAGCCCTCTGAAATCATGAAGATCGCAGTGCCGATGATGATAGCGCACTTTTTTGCTCAGGCGGCCCTACCCCCGCGATGGTGGCAACTGCTATTGGCCTTGGTCCTGATTATCCTGCCGGCAGGGCTTATTGCTAAACAACCGGATCTCGGGACTGCTTTGCTGATTGCCGTTGCTGGATTGTGGGTGTTATTCCTGGCGGGAGTCACTTGGCGTCTTATCATGGGGTTTGGTGGGGTTGTTTTAGCGTTGGTGCCGGTACTGTGGTATCAGATGCATGATTATCAGCAGCAGCGGGTACTGACTTTCCTTAACCCTGAAAATGATCCGCTGGGCGCCGGTTACCACATGATTCAATCAAAGATTGCCATTGGTTCGGGGGGCCTCTATGGTAAGGGGTGGCTAAATGGGAGCCAGGCCCATTTGGATTTTCTGCCGGAGCAGTCTACGGACTTTATCTTTGCGGTTATCGGAGAGGAATTCGGCTTAGTGGGGGCAGCTCTCATAGTGCTGCTTTATTGGTTGCTAGCTGCGCGTGGTTTATACATTGCTTTCCAAGCCCAGGATAGCTTTAGCCGACTGCTTGCGGGTAGCCTTTCTCTAACATTTTTTATTTATGTTTTTGTAAATGTGGGGATGGTTACCGGTCTTCTCCCTGTAGTCGGGGTACCGTTACCCCTGATTTCTTATGGCGGAACCTCAATGGTGACCTTGTTTTCAGCTTTCGGTATCTTGATGTCGATTCACACTCACCGTCGGTTGATCCCTAGGTAGATGTTGTTGCGGAATAAATAATGAGAAAAACAATCACTGCTCTTATAGTCATCGTATACGCCTTTTTACCGCTAAGAGTTGTTGCCGCCGATAACGACTTGCCGGGTATTGATGACTTTATCGACGAGATGACTGTCCAGCACGGTTTTGACAAAAATGAACTCAACCAATTATTTACTGAAATTGAAGTCAAGGAGAACATCCTCCGGGTGATTTCCCGGCCAGCGGAGAAGAGCAAGCCTTGGTATGAGTACCGCCGTATCTTTCTGACTCCCGAGCACATTCAGGGGGGAGTCTCATTTTGGGAGCTGAATCAACATAGCCTTGCCCGTGCGCAAGAGGTTTTTGGGGTGGCCCCGGAAGTCATCGTGGCCATCCTGGGGGTAGAGACCCGTTATGGTCGTCATACGGGCCGTTACCGGGTCATTGATTCTCTCGCTACGCTGGCTTTTCGTTATCCGCCGCGCAGCCGCTTTTTTCGCCAGCAACTGGTGGAGTTCTTATTGCTCACCCGGGAAGAGAACCGGGATCCGCGTCATTTTACGGGATCCTATGCGGGAGCCATGGGACTTGCCCAGTTTATGCCGGACAGCTTTCGTGATTATGCCGTGGATTTCGATCAGGACGGTTGGCGAGACATTTGGGAAAATCCAGAAGATGCGGTGGGCAGCATTGCTAATTTTCTGAAGCGCAAAGGGGGTTGGCAAGCAAAAGCCCCCGTGGTCAGCGCTGCTGCAGCCAATGGGGTCGACTATCGCCATTGGTTGCAGCAGGGGCTTAAACCGTCGATACCCTTGCGGCAATTGCGCCAAGAGGGGATTGAGGTGGCAGAGCCAATTCCTGAAGATGAACTGGTTTCTCTGTTCCAGCTGGAACAGGAAAAGGGTCCCGAGCTTTGGGTAGGGTTTCACAATTTTTATGCCATCATTCGCTATAATCCCAGCCCTCTCTATGCCATGGCAGTTTACCAACTGGCGGAGGCAATTAAAGCGCAGCGAGAGGGTGGCAGTTCATGAGGTCGGTGGTTCCCTCCTTCCTTCTTCCTCTGGTGGTGTTGTTCAATGTCTCCTGTAGCAATATTTCCGAAACCCGAGAGAGCAAACCACCCGCAAATGATATGCCAGGTGATGTTTCAGATCCCCTTTTCCGGTTTGAACCCCTCAGTAAGTACGGCAATCCTCCTGTTTACGAGGTCAATGGCCAGCGCTACCATACCCTTCGCAGTAGTCGCGGTTATCGGGAAAAAGGCATTGCCTCCTGGTATGGCTCTAAATTCCATGGCCGCCGCACTTCCAGTGGCGAAACTTATGACATGTATGGGATGACCGCAGCCCATCGTAGTTTGCCTCTGCCCTCTTATGTGGTCGTGACCAATCTAAGCAACCAGCGCCAGGTGGTTTTGCGGGTCAATGATCGAGGACCGTTTCACTCCGATCGGATCATTGACCTTTCCTACGCGGCGGCGGTAAAGCTCGGTTTGGCGAGGGAAGGTACGGGTTTGGTGGAGGTGCGTGCCATCGAGCCAAGATCGGTTTCAGGCCGTAAGGGGGAGGTTGCGGAGAAAGAGATCTATCTCCAGGTCGGCGCCTTCCAGAACCGCCGCCATGCGGAGCGATTGCAAAAGCAGCTACAGTCCGTCCTTGGTACGGGGGTGAACGTCAGCCCGACAACGGCGCAGCAAGTCCCCTTCTATCGGGTGCGTGTTGGCCCTCTGCCAAACGTGGAAAAGCTTGATAATCTGGCTAAGCAACTTGCTGAGCTGGGTTACCCGGATCATATCATTGTTCACTAAATTGATTGCCGCTATGCTGTAGCCCGATTGAATTTACCCTAGCTTGCTTGATATTTCTTATGGCCCATGAAATCTGAGATAAAGACAATGAAATCACTTGGTTCCCTTTTCTCTTGGTATTGGCTTCTCTTGCTTTTCATGGGGGGGACTGTCTGGGGACAACCCCTGCCTATTCCGGCGGCGCCCTCACTTAGTGCTAAGGCTTATATTCTGCAGGACTTTGCAACCGGTCAAGTGCTTGCTGAGGCCCAGGCCGATCAGCGGGTTGAGCCCGCGAGTATCACCAAGTTGATGACGGCCTATGTGGTATTTGCCGAGCTCAAGCGTGGCAATATCCATCTTGAAGATAAAGTCCTCATTAGCGAAAAAGCTTGGCGTACTGGGGGGTCGCGGACCTTTATCGAGGTCGACAGCCGGGTCTCTGTAGAGACCCTTCTGCAAGGGATGATCATTCAATCAGGCAATGATGCCAGTGTGGCCCTAGCGGAATATGTGGGCGGGACCGAGGAAATTTTTGCGACCTTGATGAACCAACAAGCGCAAGCGCTGGGAATGACGGGCTCCCACTTTGTCAATAGTACAGGGTTACCCCATGAAAATCATTATATGACAACGCGGGATATCGCGACTTTGGCAAGGGCGCTCATTCGAGATTTTCCCGAATACTACGGTTGGTATTCTGAGCAGGAATTTACTTATAACAATATTACTCAGTATAACCGTAATGTTTTGTTAAGGCGTGATCCCAGTGTCGATGGTTGTAAGACGGGCTATACGGAAGCCGCAGGGTACTGTCTAGTCTCTTCTGCGATGCGGGAAGGGATGCGGTTGATCGCGGTAGTCATGGGAACGAAGGGCCCTAAAATTCGCGCTCGGGAGTCCTTGGCTTTGTTGAACTATGGTTTTCGTTTTTATGACACCCGCAGCCTTTACGCGGCTAGAGAGCCTGTGACTAGTGCGCGGGTTTGGCAGGGAGCAAATAAGGAGCTGTCGCTAGGGGTGGCGGATGATCTTGCAGTGACTTTGCAGCGGGGACGTTGGCAGGAGTTATCCTCGTCAATACAGTTGCAAGATCCTATTACGGCCCCTATTACCGAAGGGCAAAGATTGGGGGTGGTGATTGTAAAACTAGGTGAGGAAGCCTTGCTTAAAAGACCGCTGGTAGCCCTAACAGCTATCCCGGAAGGGAGTTGGTGGCAACGGTTTGTTGACTGGCTGCTGTCCTTTTTTACTTAGAGATACTTTGGCTCTCGTTTATCTCAACGGCGAGTTTTTGCCTTTAGCGCAGGCCAAGGTTTCTGTGCTAGATCGGGGATTCTTATTTGGCGACGGGGTCTATGAAGTGATCCCGGTCTATGGCGGACATTTTTTCCGTTTATCCTTGCACCTGCAGCGTCTTGAACACAGTCTTCAAGCCATCCATTTAGAAAACCCCCTCTCGCCCAGCCAGTGGCGAGAAGTCCTCCAGCGCCTAGTCGCCCGCAACGAGGGTCTGGATCAAGCGGTTTATTTGCAGGTAACCCGGGGGCCTGCGGCGCGGGATCATGCCTTCCCGCAGCCGGTCGAACCCACAGTGTTTGCGATGAGCAATCCTCTCAAACCTTTACCGACGGAGTGGCGGTTGAAAGGGGTGGCTGCTGTGACCCGGGAAGATATTCGTTGGAAGTACTGTCACATTAAATCGGTGGCCTTGCTAGCGAATATTTTATTGCGCCAAGAGGCAATTGAGGCAGGGGCTCAAGAGGCGCTCCTGTTGCGGGATGAGCAGCTCACTGAGGGAGCGGCAAGCAATGTATTTATCGTTCGTGGAGGAGTACTGGCGACGCCCCCCAAGGGTCCTTTTTTATTGTCTGGGATCACCCGGGATCTAATACTGGAATTAGCAGGAGAGGGCGGGATCCCTTGCCGCGAGAGGGTGATCACTGCCTGGGATTTGACTCAAGCGGATGAGCTTTGGCTAACCAGTTCTACCCGAGAAATTGTCCCCGTGACTCGGCTCGATGGAATCGAAGTCGGCAGCGGCAAGCCTGGTCCCCTATGGGGGCAAATGGATATACTGTATCAAGAGTACAAGGCGAGGGTGCGAGCAGGTCTCTACGAAAATTGAAACCATAGATGAGGGGACTGCGGTGTCCATGGATACACTGCGGATACGGAATCTTCACCTTCAAGAGTACGGTGCCGTATGGCAGGCGATGCGGGATTTTACCGCTAGCCGTGACAGCGCCACCGTCGATGAATTATGGTGGGTGGAGCATCCTCCCGTCTTTACTTTAGGTTTGAATGGCAGAGAATGTCATGTGCGAGAGGTGGGTGACATTCCCGTGGTGCACTGTGATCGGGGTGGCCAGGTCACTTACCATGGACCGGGGCAAGTGGTGGTCTATGCCTTGATTGACCTGCGGCGCCGGGCTTTGGGGGTACGGCAACTGGTGGATGCGTTGGAGCTATCCGTGGTTGACTTGCTACAATCCTATGGTATCGAGGGAAGTCGCAGGACAGAGGCCCCTGGGGTTTATGTCCAAGGCAGAAAGATTGCATCCCTGGGTCTGCGGGTGCGGGGAGGCTGTTCCTATCATGGGCTTAGCTTGAATGTCGCCATGGACTTATCACCTTTCGATTATATTGACCCCTGCGGTTACCCAGGCATGAAAGTGATTGATTTGAGGAGTTTAGGGGTGATTGTTCCGGTGGCGACCCTCCGACGGACATTATCTCAGCATCTAGCGCGGCGGTTGGGATATCCAGCCCCGCTATATGAGGAATAAAATAGGATTATTAAGTAAACGACCGACCTGCTAAAGCAGGTGGCTTTTTCAGACCCAACCCCAAAAGGAGCGGTCATTTATGGTAGTCAAGAGACCCCACATACGGACGGCTTACCCCCCAGGGGCGCCCGTTGCCAAGCTGATAAGCAAAGCAATCCCTCGTTATTTATTTACGCCTGTCTGGCAGGCTGGACATCGACGTGGGATACGCGCGCCAAGCCAACAGTATACACCGCTTAATCTCGTAGTTAAAACTGACCGTCTAAAGACGGTGGTATCAACCTTTGGAAGAGTGCGATCATGAATTCAAAAACGCCACCGTCTAGCGGTGAGTTAAAGCGGGATAGGGATATTCGGGCTTTGAAGGGCGCCTCTAAGGTCGCCCGGATCCCGGTGAAGGTTGAACCGACGACAGAACGCCAACGCAAACCCCGCTGGATCCGGGCTAAGGCGCCCATAGGTTCCGAGGTCTTACGGCTTAAAGGGTTGTTGCGCGAGCATGAGCTTCATACTGTTTGCGAGGAAGCCTCTTGCCCTAATCTTGGGGAGTGCTTCGGCCACGGCACGGCGACTTTCCTGATCATGGGTAATATTTGTACCCGCCGTTGTCCCTTTTGCGATGTGGCCCATGGGCGGCCAGATCCCCTCGATGCTGGGGAACCCATGCATTTGGCTCAAGCCGTCCGCGCCATGGGGCTTCGTCATGTGGTGGTGACATCGGTGGATCGGGATGATTTGCGTGATGGGGGCGCTGCCCATTTTGCACGCTGTATTCAGGCGCTTCGCACCCAGTCGCCCCAGACTTGCATTGAAGTCTTGGTGCCGGATTTTCGGGGACGCATGGATCGGGCTTTGGAGGCATTGGCAGTGGCGCCCCCCGATATTTTTAACCACAATTTGGAGACGATACCCCGTCTCTACAAGGCCGTCCGCCCCGGTGCCGATTACCAGTGGTCTTTGCGCTTGCTAGAACGTTTCAAGGAGGGACATTCCGCTGTGCCGACCAAATCAGGTTTGATGCTTGGCCTGGGAGAAGAGTTAGCAGAAGTGGAGCAAGTCATGAGGGATCTGCGTGATCATGGTTGCGATATGCTCACCCTAGGCCAGTACCTGCAACCCAGCCTCCATCATTTGCCGGTGAAGCGCTTCGTTACCCCGGCGGAGTTTGATGCGTTAGGGGAGAAAGCCCGCGCCATGGGGTTTTCCCATGTGGCCAGTGGCCCCATGGTCCGCTCTTCTTATCATGCCGATCGTCAAGCTGCCGGTGAAGCCATTACCTAGCGTTAAGCTTCTCCTCAGAAAGCGATCTGTTTTCTGCTATCATTACTTTTAAATTTGAGGTATCTCACGCCCTGCCAGTGGGAGGCGGTTTCTATTTTTATTTGCCTAGTTATCAGGGGCTATCCTGGATGGATTTACCGCCACGGCATTGGGGATATGTAGATACTAAGGTGAGGAGGCCTACATGAGTGAATATCTGCCCGGTCTCGAAGGGGTTCCGGCGACCCGGTCCAATATCTCAGAGGTTGATGGTGAGCACGGCATACTGACCTATCGGGGTTACCCTATTGAAGATTTGGCCGAGCGTAGCACCTTTGAAGAGACGGTTTTGCTGTTGTTAGACGGGGAATTGCCTACAGCTCAGCGCCTTGAAGAGTTTACCCAGGAATTACGGCAAAATTATCGGGTAAAGTACAATATCCGGACCCTGATGACGGCATTGCCGAGTACCGGGTCTCCGATGGAGATGCTACAGGCGGGTGTTTCTGCGCTGGGCATGTTCTATCCGGGGAATGAATGCTTAACGGGTTCTGCTTCTTGCACTGATCGCAATTACGTCGATAACATGACGGTCAAGATCATTGCCCGCATGCCTGCCTTAGTGGCGATGTGGGAGCATATCCGCAACGGCTATGACCCGGTTCCTCCTCGCCCCGATCTGCCCATTGCCCAGAATCTGTTATACATGTTCCATGGTGAAGAGCCGGATCCGTTGATGGCAAAGATCATGGATACCTGCTTAATACTCCACGCCGAGCACACTATCAATGCCTCGACTTTTGCGACTTTAGTGGCCGGTTCCACCTTAGCCAGCCCCTATGCGGTGATTTCTGGTGCCATTGGGACCCTGTCGGGCCCCTTACATGGAGGGGCCAATGAACGGGTGGTAGAGATGCTGCGGGAAATTGGCCGCCCCGAGAAGGTAAAATCATGGCTCGACGAGAGACTCGCCCATAAGCAAAAAATTTGGGGATTTGGTCATCGGGTCTATAAAACCAAGGATCCCCGGGCTAAAATCCTGCAAAAATTGATGGAGCGATTACCAGCCGAACGGGGCGGTCAGCTCAGCCCGTTATTCGAAACGGCCCTCGCCTTAGAAGAGGCGGCCACGGAACGGTTGGGCCATAAGGGCATTTATGCCAACGTAGATTTTTACTCAGGCATTCTTTACAGGGAATTAGGGATACCTACAGACCAATTTACGCCCTTATTTGCCGTCTCTCGCTCAGGGGGTTGGTTGGCCCACTGGCGGGAGCAACTCTCCGATAACCGCATTTTCCGGCCTACTCAAGTGTATGTGGGCAGTCCCCTGCGGCATTATGTTCCGTTGAACGAACGGGGTTAGCGGTTGCGCTCTCCTAGAAACGGTAGCCGAGCGCTTAACTGCCGTTTCTAGGATTATCCTTCCAGGGGCAACTTGCTGGGCGCGCCTGCCAGCTCTTGCACCAGCAGGGGCACTAAGTAGCCGGGCAAGCGGGCGCGCAGTGTTCGGTGCAGGCATTGGGCGGTGGGAGTATCCACTTCAAAATGGGCGGCTCCCTGGACTCTGTCCAATAGGTGGAGGTAATAGGGGATGACGCCTGCATCGAACAAGCTTTCGCTCAAATCACACAGAGCACTCACCCTATCATTAATCCCCCGTAACAGCACCGTCTGATTGAAGAGACGGCATCCGGCGCGGGAAAGCCCCTCAAGCGCCTCGCCTACCCTATCATCAAGCTCGTTAGCGTGATTGGCATGGATAACCACCACTTTTTGCAGGGAGGTATGCTCAAGCCACTGGAGCAAGTGGCTATCGACTCGCTCTGGCAATACCACTGGCAAGCGGGTGTGGATGCGCAGCCGCTTGACATGGGAAATGGCGGCCAGGGCCTGGACCAGTTCGGTTAAGCGGTTATCAGTAAGGGTTAAGGGGTCGCCGCCGCTCAAAATCACCTCCTGAGTGCTTGGGTTCTGGGCAATATATTGTAGTGCTTGCTGCCACTGGCTTGGAGCAGGGTTATGGTCGGCATAGGGAAAATGGCGGCGAAAGCAATAGCGGCAGTGAATGGCACAGGCCCCCGTGGTGACCAGAAGCACTCTTCCGGCGTATTTTTGCAGGACTCCAGGGGCGGGCATGGCGGCCAAGTCGCCGACAGGATCGGCGCTAAAACCGGGCGAAATTTGATCTTCGGCAATCAAGGGAAAAACTTGCCGGAAGAGTGGGTCGTTAGGATCCCCCTTTTTCATGCGGGCGATGTAACCGCGGGGCACTCGGAGGGGAAATTGCCGACGGGTGGCTTCGCCGGCAAGTTGCGGATGATGATTTAAACCTATGAGAGCAAGCAATTCTTGTGGATTGCGGACAGCCCGGGCAAGTTCCGTTTGCCAAGCTGGCCTCTGTAGAGGAGGAGGTGATTGGGTTATCATAGTCGGTTTTTGTAACTAGAAAGCCTAATTAATCTTAAATAATTTTTGGAGAGGGGAGTATGGCAGCCTATAGTACCAATGAATTTAAATCCGGGCTCAAAGTCATGATGGATGGGGATCCCTGTTCCATCGTGGAGAATGAATTTGTCAAGCCCGGTAAGGGGCAGGCTTTCAATCGGGTCAAGCTGCGTAACTTAAAAACGGGCCGGGTAATTGATCGGACCTTTAAGTCTGGGGAAACCCTAGAGGCAGCGGATGTCCTTGAGACCCAATTGCAGTACCTTTATTCAGATGGAGAGTTTTGGCATTTTATGTCGCCAGAGACCTTTGAGCAGTACTCAGCCGATGGGGCTGCTGTGGGTGATGCGGCCAAATGGCTCAAGGAACAAGATATTTGTACTGTTACCCTGTGGAATGGGGTACCCCTCTCGGTGGCCCCCCCCAATTTTGTCACCCTTAAGGTGACCGAAACCGATCCGGGCCTTCGTGGGGACACCTCTAGCGGTGGCAACAAACCGGCTACATTAGAGACGGGCGCAGTAGTGCGAGTTCCGTTGTTCATTGATGTGGGCGAAGTGCTCAAGATTGATACCCGTACGGGCGAGTATGTGGAACGGGCCAAGGAATAACCGGGGCGTTGTGCTTTCTCATCATTATCCCTAGGTATTGGCCCCTATGGCGGAGGCAGAGACTCGATGGCGTCCTACAGCCAATAGGAGAGCCTTAGAGGCTAGGGCACGGCTCCTGGCGGACATTCGCCGTTTCTTCGCGGAGCGTGGAGTCTTAGAGGTAGAAACGCCTATACTCGCAACGGCGCCAGCAACTGCGCCTCATCTTCATAGTCTAACGACTCACTATCAGGGGCCTCAGAACCCGGAAGGTCAGCGGCTTTTTTTGCAGACTTCCCCTGAACATGCCATGAAACGCCTATTGGCGGCGGGGAGTGGTCCGATTTATCAGCTCGCGCGGGTATTTCGCAACGGGGAAAGTGGACGGCGGCACAATCCCGAATTTACCCTGCTGGAGTGGTACCGCCCTGGTTTTGACCACTGGGCTCTCATGGAGGAAGTCGATATCTTTTTGTCGCTGCTTTTGGGAACACCCAAGGGGGAGCGCCTTAGCTATGGAGAGGCTTTTCAGCACTACCTAGAAGTCGATGTCTTTGCCGCCAGCCATAAGGTATTGGAAGGGCTCGCTAGAGCCCATGGCTTCCAGGGAGGGACAGAAAAGGGTGAAGAAGCAAGGCAAATTGCTCTAGATTTTTTGATGGCGGCGGTTATAGAACCCCAACTTGGACAGGGTCGGCCCTGTTTTGTTTACGACTATCCGGCCTCTGAAGCCCAATTAGCCCGTGTTCGTCCCCCTTCAAAAGCTTGTTCCGTTTCTCTGGCGGAGCGTTTTGAAGTGTACCTCAATGGTATGGAATTGGCCAATGGCTACCATGAGTTGAGCGATGCCGCAGAACAGCGCCAACGCTTCCAAGCGGATCTGGCCCACCGAAAGGCGAGGGGGCTTGAGGAAGTGCCCTTGGATGAGCTTCTGTTGGCAGCCTTAGCCCAGGGGCTGCCGGATTGTGCGGGGGTGGCGCTGGGAGTGGACCGGCTCCTAATGCTGCTGTTAGGAAGCTTGCACATTGAGGAAGTTTTGGCTTTCCCTGTTGATCGGATCTAACCTTGAATTTTTCACCACCAAGACACAAAGGACACGAAGGTGAGGGAATCTCAATTCTCCCCATTTAAAACACAACCCTCCCTCTAAATGGCAGCCGCTATAAATATTAACCTCCTAGCCCTTGCCAACGGTCCATGGTGGTAGGTAGCCAGAGACCTAGTTCAGGAAAGACCAAAAGGAGCACCAGGGCGATAAGCTGGATAGCGACAAAGGGCAATATGCCCCGGTAGATGTGGCTGATTTGAACCTCAGGGGGGGTGACGGCTTTCAGGTAAAAGAGAGAAAAGCCAAAAGGTGGAGTGAGAAAGGAGGTTTGCAAATTCAGGGCAATCAGTACCGCAAACCAGAGCGGATTAAGCCCCAGGTGGATGGCCACCGGCGTAAGGATAGGCACCACGATAAAGCAAATTTCAAGAAAATCAAGAAAAAACCCTAGCAGGAAAATGAGTAACATGCTGATGGCGAGGAAGGTCCAAGCTCCCCCAGGCAGCCCAGACATTAATTCCAAGACCAAGGCATCGCCCCCCATCCCGCGAAAGACTAAACCAAAGGCAGTGGCGCCAATTAAAATAATAAAAACCATGCTTGTCAGGCGCATGGTCTGAGCACTGGCTTCCCGCAGGTTATCCAGGGTCAGTCGCCGGTGGGAGAGCGCCAGAAGCATGGCGCCGAGGGCGCCCACTGCAGCCGACTCGGTGGGGGAAGCAATTCCAAAAAAGATCGAGCCCAGCACCGCAATCACTAAGGCCAAGGGAGGAATGAGGCTTTTGAGGATCTGTAGCCCTAAGCTAGGATGGCCGAGGGTGGCTGTTCTATTAAGGGCTGGAGCAACCTCTGGCCGTCGCCAGGCAGTGACCACAATATAGGCGATATAGAGCAGGATGAGCAAGATCCCAGGAACGACGGCTGCCATGAAGAGCTGGCCTACCGGCACCCCCATGACATCTCCTAATAGGATCAGCACAATGCTGGGGGGGATGATTTGTCCTAAGGTTCCTGCAGAGGCAATAGTCCCGGTCGCCAACTCCTTGGCGTAGCCATGCTTAAGCATGGAGGGCAAGGCAATAATCCCCATGGTGACCACGGTAGCCCCCACTACCCCGGTGGTTGCTGCCAGAAGCGCGCCGACCACTACAATGGAGATTCCCAACCCCCCCCGTAGCCGGCCAAATAATAGGCCCATGGTTTCAAGCAACTCTTCGGCTAGGCCTGATTTCTCTAGGATGACTCCCATAAATACAAACAGGGGCACCGCTAATAGGGTGAAGTTGGTGATGATGCCCCAGATACGCAAGGGCAAGAGTCGAAAGAAATCCATATCCAGGAATATCGTCCCGAAAGCTAACGCAACGCCACCAAGGGTGAAGGCAACCGGATAACCTAAAAGCAGCAGTGCAAATAGCACTGCAAACATCACGAGAGCCCACACTTCCATTATTCAGTCGCCTCCGAATCCTGTCTTAATTTCAGTAAGTTGCGAATAAGATCGGCAATACCTTGGAGGGCGAGTAAACTAAAAGCGAGGGGAATAACGGCTTTCAGAAGATAACGATAAGGGAGGCCACCGGGATCAGGAGAACCTTCATTTTGTAGGAAAGCATTGCGGACAAAGGGCCAGGAGGCGGTAATCACCACAAGGCAGAAAGGGAGCAGGAAGGCGAGGGTTCCGAGGAGATTAATCCAGATTCGAGTTCGAGGACTAAACCAGTGACTGTGGTAGAGGACATCGACTCGCACATGGCCATCATTTTTTAAGGTGGGTGCGGCCCCTAGCAAAAAGATCAGCGCAAAGAGATGCCATTCCAATTCCTGCAAGGCTACGGAGCCGCTTTGGAAAAGATAGCGCATACTGACGTCGTAGCATACCAACAACACCAAAAGCAGCACCAACCAGGCTACTAAGCGGCCCGTCCAACTACTTAATTTATCGATGGAAGTCGCGAATTGTTGAAGTTTTTGTTCTGGAAATCCCATTTTTGGTTATGTCGTTGTTGTTTTAACTTCTGGTGGAACCCGCAAAGTAAAGGTGACGGGACCATCATTGGTCAGGGAAACCTGCATGTGGGCGCCAAAGCGGCCTGCGGCAAGTCTGGGATAGCGGGTTTTAGCTCGAGTAAGCAGGTGTTCAAATATCTGTTGGCCCAGTGCCGGCGGTGCGGTTGGGGTAAAGCTGGGGCGTGTCCCCTTGCGGGTGTCAGCCGCTAAGGTGAATTGGGGTACCAATAACAGATCCCCCCCCATGTCGGTCAAGCTCCGGTTCATGTGTCCTTTGGAATCGGCAAAGACGCGGTAGCTGAGCAGGCGCTCTAATAGCCGCTCGGCTTGGGGGGCGCCGTCGCCCCGCTCGACTCCCACTAGTACCATCAACCCGGGGCCGATGTGAGCTATGGTTTCTCCGTCGACGGTAACTTGGGCATTGGTGACCCGCTGCAATAATGCAATCATGGGTGGTCTTTAGCCCACCCGCCGAGCCATGAGGTTCGTTGCCCGGACCAGGGCATCCACAATTGCCGGTTCAGTGGCTGCATGACCGGCGACGGGCACGATCTGCAATTCAGATAGAGGCCAAGCTTGGTGCAATTCCCAAGCATTGCCCACTGGGCAGAGCACATCATAGCGACCATGGATGATAATGCCAGGGATATTCGCCAGTTGGTGGGCATTGTTCAATATCTGGTTGGGCTTGATAAAGTAATGATTCCTGGCATAGTGGATTCGCAGCCGGGCCTGGGCTAGAAGTGCGGGATGCGCCTGAGGGGAGGGCATCTTACCGCTGACAAGACGACTGCAACTGGATTCCCAGGTATTGAGCGCTTTAGCCGCTGCCATTTGGGCTAGTTCATCGGGGCTATTAAGAAGGCGGTGGAAAGCCTCTATTAGATTATTTTGCTCTCCAGGGGGAATATCCTCTACCAAGGAGTCCCAGACATCGGGGAAAATTTGGGGAGTGCCCTCCTGGAGGAACCAGCGGGTGTCTTGCTCCCGGCCCAGGAAGATACCCCGCAATAGTAGCCCCAGGACTTGGTTGGGATAGGCCTCTGCGTAGAGCAGCCCTAGGGTGGCCCCCCAAGACCCTCCAAAAATAAGCCAGCGCTCAATCCCTAAATGCTTGCGGATATGTTCTATATCGGCCAGGAGCCCTGTGGTGGTGTTCTTTTCCAGCTCACCGTGGGGTTGAGATCTGCCGCAGCCCCGCTGATCGAATAAAATCACCCGATAGAGATCGGGATCAAAGAAACAGCGTTGGTGGGGTTGGCAGCCATTGCCGGGTCCTCCATGGAGAACGAGAACCGGCAGCCCTCCCGGATGACCACATTCTTCCACATAGAGTTGATGGGGCGCCTCCACCGCTAGGGTGTGGCGCACGTAAGGCTTGATATCGGGATAAAGAGACAGCATTCAATTATTTTGCCTAAAATTTATACTTAAGAACACTATTGTACCCAAACAGGTTCAGAATATGATTTTGCATGAATTTCAGGCTAAGCGCTTATTTGCGGATTATGGGATTCCCGTGCCCCCAGGAGGCCCGGCGGAGACTGCCGAAGAAGCAGGCGCACAGGCGCGGGAATTGGGGGGGGAACGCTGGGTCGTCAAGGCCCAAGTCCATGCCGGTGGGCGGGGCAAGGCCGGTGGAGTGCGGGTGGTCTCCAGTTTGGAGGAGCTGTCTGAGGTTGGCGCGCAATTGCTGGGAACCCGTTTAGTGACGGCCCAAACCGATGCCACGGGGCTGCCTGTTAAAACCCTCCTGATAGAACAGCCGGCGGCAGTGGCTCGGGAATTTTATCTTGCCACGACGGTGGATCGCCAACTAAAGCGAGTCGTGATCATGGTTTCAAGCCGCGGCGGGGTGGATATTGAGCAGGTGGCGGCGGAGCACCCGGGTGAGATTCTCCAATTGGTGATCAATCCCATCATGGGGTTGCAGCCTTATCAGTGCCGGGAGGTGGGGTTCGCTCTCGGGTTGACTGGGGAGCAGCGCCGGCAGCTGAGCCAAATTATGGAGAAAATGTACCAGTTGTTTCGGGAACAAGATGGGAATTTAGTCGAGATGAATCCCTTGGTGGTCACCGAACAGGGTAATCTGTTGGCCTTGGATGCCAAGGTGATATTGGATGATAACGCCTTCTTTCGGCACCCCGCTTGGGAAGCTCTGCGCGACCCTACCCAGGAAGACCCCAAAGAAGTTGAAGCCCGGGCCCATGGCTTGAGCTACATTGCCCTGGAAGGGGAAATTGCCTGCATGGTCAATGGCGCCGGTCTTGCCATGGCCACTATGGATTTGATCAAGCTCCAGGGTGGGGAGCCGGCTAATTTCCTTGATGTAGGGGGGACGGCGACGGCTGACCGGGTGGCCGAAGCCTTCAAGTTGATCCTTGCCGATGGCAAAGTTAAATCGATTCTGGTCAACATTTTCGGCGGTATTGTACGTTGTGACCTGATTGCGGAAGGGATTATCCAGGCGGTGCAAGAGGTGGCGATCCAACTGCCTGTGGTGGTGCGTTTGGAAGGCACCAATGCCAAGCAGGGCCGTACCCTGTTGCAGGATAGCGGAATGAATCTGATCACGGCGGATGATCTGACGGATGCCGCCCGCAAAGCGGTAGCTGCGGCAGGGGAGGAAAAATGAGTATTTTGGTTGATGAGCAGACGCGGGTGATTTGCCAAGGCTTTACCGGCAAACAGGGCACTTTCCATTCTCAGCAAGCCATAGAGTATGGCACTCAACTGGTGGGTGGGGTGACGCCGGGTAAAGGTGGACAGACTCATCTGGAACGTCCCGTCTTTGACACGGTGGCAGAAGCCGTGGAGGCGACTGGCGCCGATGCCACCATGATTTATGTTCCCGCAGCGCTTGCCGCCGATGCGATTTTAGAAGCCGCGGCGGGGGGGATCCGCCTGATTGTCTGCATCACCGAGGGAATTCCAGTACTTGATATGCTGAAGGTGAAAGCGGTCTTAGCAGACACCCCCTCCCGTCTGGTGGGGCCTAATTGCCCCGGTGTCATTACGCCTGGAGCCTGTAAAATTGGTATTATGCCGGGGAATATTCATCAACCGGGTCGAATTGGGATTGTCTCCCGCTCGGGTACCCTCACTTATGAGGCGGTCTACCAGACGAGTCAAAAGGGGCTGGGTCAAAGTACTTGTGTGGGGATTGGCGGTGATCCTATTCAGGGTATGAGCTTCGTTGATTGCCTTGCGCTTTTTGAGCAAGATTCCCAGACCGAAGGGGTAATCTTGGTGGGGGAAATAGGCGGCAGCGCTGAAGAAGAGGCAGCCGAATATATCCAGCATCATGTTAGCAAGCCGGTCGTTGCCTATATCGCGGGAATCACCGCTCCCAAGGGGAAGCGCATGGGTCATGCGGGGGCCATTGTTAGTGGCGGCAAAGGGACCGCCAAAGGTAAGGTGGAAGCCCTCTCGGCGGCGGGAGTGGTGATAGCCCACTCACCCGCTGAGATGGGAGAGTGTATGGAGCAGGCTTTAAGTGGGGATGGAAGATAAGTCAGCCATGACTTAATCCTTGATTGCTGGGCCGCTGGCTGCTAAAAAGGGCCGGATTTTTGTGCGTCGGTGAGGCAGCAGCGATAACTGACGTGTCGAGATCCACTTTTTAGGGAGTAGTTGTAGTTAATGAAGAAAATTGAGGCGATTATCAAACCGTTTAAGCTCGATGATGTGCGCGAAGCCCTATCAGAAATCGGAGTTTCAGGGATGACGGCCATCGAGGTGAAGGGTTTCGGCCGTCAGAAAGGACATACGGAACTCTATCGCGGTGCTGAGTATGTCGTGGACTTTCTGCCGAAAATCATGTTGGAAATCGTTGTCGGCGACGACCAGGTCGATGCCTGTATTGAGGCGATCACTAAGGCGGCCCAGTCCGGTCGTATTGGTGACGGCAAGATTTTTGTCACTAATGTAGAACGTGCTGTTCGTATCCGTACCGGTGAAGAAGGGGGGGATGCGATTTAGCAACACCCTGGGTAAACCCTAGCTTGTTGCAGCGCGCGTTCAGGCAAGAGGACGGATGGGCGAGTTGCATGAACCCCGCTGATCAAACCAGCGGGGTTCTATTACTCTATTATTTTGATTTGCCTGGCCTGGGCGATGCCAGGATGGCCTGGGAAGTTGGTTTCCAATACCCGCAGGGTATCTTCCGCCAATTCGTCTAAGCCCAGGACCTTGTAGCCTCGGGCCATAATAGTTAGGGCTTCAGGTACGGTGGGAGTGCGTTGATAATTCTCCACCACATATTTGGCCCGGTTAATGGCACCAATATAGGCCCCTCGTCGCATATAATACTGAGCGACGTTAATTTCATGCTGTGCCAGCCGATTACGCAAGTAAACAATGCGCTGAGCGCCATCTTTGGCATACCGGCTGTCGGGGAAGCGCTTTACTAGGGTTCTGAAATCCTTTAGGGCATCCCGGGCCGATTCTGGGTCCCGCTGGGATTCATCCCGAGGAATATATTTTTCGATAAGGCCAATCCCGCGATGAAAATTTACCAATCCTTTAAGATAATGGGCGTAATCCATATGGGGATTGAGAGGATAAAGGCGAATAAAACGGTCTAATGCCGCAAGTGCCGATTCCGGCTCATCGAATTTGTAATAGGCATAAGCGGATTCTAGCAATGCTTGTTGGGCATAAACCCCAAAGGGGTAACGGGCTTCTAATTGCTCATAAAGGGTAATGGCCTGTTGGTAATTGCCGGAATTGAGTGCAGCTTTGGCTTCGGAATAGTATCGTTCAACATTCCAGTCGGCTTCTGGTTGTTCTTGGGGTTTGCCAAGCCAGGAGCAACCTCCAAGCCAGAGGACGAGGAATAGAGAAAGAAAGTAAAAAATTCGCATACCGTTAGATTACCCCAACTAGGCGCAGGAGCAAAGCTCATAGTGGGTAAGGTCAGGGCTAGTTGAGGCTCTTTACCGAGAAAATAAGATTTTTATGTTCAAATCAAAAATAACCCCTCTTATTATTATCGTAAATTTTTATGTGACCATTATAGCTATCAGCCTCTTATTAACGACTGCTGTTTCGGCGGCCACTCTGGTACTGCCCTCGTCAGGGGAGTCTGTGGTGGGACGCAATCTTATCGTGCCTGCAAAAGCCTCCGAGACTTTGTTGGATATCGCTCGCCGCTATGATGTGGGTTACAGTGAAATCAAAGCCGCCAATCCCAATATCGATCCCTGGCTACCTAAGGAAGGCAGCCCGGTCGTGGTTCCCACACAGTATGTGTTGCCCCAGGCTCCCCGCAGAGGGATTGTAATCAACCTTGCTGAGATGCGGTTATATTATTTTCCGGAATCCCAACCGGGACAGCCAGGAGTCGTGGTGACCCATCCTATAGGCATTGGACGAGAAGGTTGGTCAACCCCCTTGGGGAAGACTTCGGTCATTAGCAAGAAGAAGAACCCCACTTGGATTCCCCCCGAGTCGATACGGGCAGAGCATGAAGCTAACGGGGATCCATTACCGAAGGTGGTCCCCCCCGGTTCTGACAATCCCCTTGGAAAGTTCGCCTTACGCTTGGGTATGCCGGGGTATTTGATTCATGGCACCAACCGTCCTTGGGGAGTAGGAATGCGTGTGAGCCATGGCTGTATCCGGCTCTACCCGGAAGATATTGCCAGCCTCTTTGCTCAGGTTAAGGTAGGCGCTTCGGTCAATATTGTTTATCAGCCTTTTAAAGCCGGGATCAAGGACGCCGTACTTTATCTTGAGGCCCATGTCCCCCTTCCAGAGTTGGAGAGCCCGGAACAGGGTGGATTGACTAAGATGGTGGCAACCATCGTCGCCGCCACTGAAAAACCTATTCCTGAAATGTATTGGGAGGCGGCTAAGCGTGTCGCTGATGAGCGTACTGGGGTGGCGACTCAGGTAGGTAAAATTGAGGCTGGGGATACCCTATAGTGGCTAAAATACCATCCTAGCCCGGATGTTGCCCTAAATCAGCGCAACATCCGGGCTAGACGAGTCAGTATCGTTATTTGCTCATTGCTTTTTCGAACATGCGATCGACTTTAGCGCAGCATTCGGTGACCGCTTGGAAGGCCTCGTCGGCTGTCTGGTGGGCAGCGTCGGCCCTAGCAGCAGCATCTTCAGCCCTTTGTGCGGCAGAGTTGGCAGCGCTTTGGGCATTGCGGGCAGCGGTTTGAGCTTCATCGGCCGCGCTTTGCGCCTCCTGTACCAGGGCTTCCACTTGATCGACTCTGGAGGTGCTGGCACAGGCGCCAAGCAGCACCACAAGGGTCATCGCAATACTTAATTTTAAGACGTTACCAAAGCCTTTTTTCATTGTAGAACCTCCTTTACTATTTTTGGGAGAAATTATTGTGGAGAAGGTAGGGTTGAAAACATTGTTGTGATCTTAAGGAGCATGTATGAAAACTAGCAGGAAAAATGGAAAAAGTCCAATAAGAGTTTTGTAGTTACAGCAATGACTTATCGCGATGTGAGAATATATCCGCTTCCCTGTGCTTAAAGCTTTGAAGGAGTGCATGAACGCACGACGCCCCTCAGCGAGAGTGCGAGGGCACAATAGTTTGTTGTTCGCTGCGGCGCGTTTGGGTTAAACTCGACCCTACGTTAAGGTGTGGTATCATAAAGATACCTCGGGGTTGTTATCAGAAGACTCGCCATAGCGTAAAACCCGACGAGCAATTCTCTACCAGAGCTACCGCGATGAGCGCGGGAACTTAGGCCTGTCGAGGGGCACAGCCTCCTGACGATACCGGGCAAGACCTGGGACAATAGGGGCCTCGATGAAGCAGGAAACGCGCAGGGCGCAACTTGGCAGGCGCCTAGTCGGCGAACGCAGATAAGCCGATAATTGCGACCCGTAAGTAGCGAACTCAAATTTAAAAAGGTTCTATTCATGCATCCCCTCCTTAATATTGCAGTGCGCGCGGCGCGCAGTGCCGGTAACCTGATTGTGCGTTCTCTAGACCGAGTCGATCACCTTGAGGTGACGGTAAAGGATCGCAACGACTTTGTCAGTGACGTCGATCGGCTGGCTGAGCGGGAGATTATCGGTATCATCCGCAAGGCCTACCCTAGCCATGGAATCCTAGCCGAGGAAGGGGGAGGACAGGCGGGGGACGATACGATTTGGGTGATCGATCCTCTGGATGGGACGACTAATTTCTTGCATGGGTTTCCCCAGTTTGCCATCTCTATTGCGGTAAAACATAGAGGTCGTTTGCAGCATGCCGTGATTTACGATCCCCTACGGCAGGAACTCTTTACTGCCTCCCGGGGCAGCGGGGCGCAACTTAACGAGCGGCGTATACGGGTAAGTCCACAAAAGGGGCTGGAAGGCGCCTTATTGGGGACAGGTTTTCCCTTTAAAAAGCATCAGTATTTGGATTGTTATCTGGCCACCTTTAAGGCTCTGTTTCGCGATACCGCCGGTATCCGCCGACCCGGCGCGGCGGCTTTGGATCTGGCCTATGTGGCGGCTGGACGCTTGGATGGGTTTTGGGAGCTCAGCCTTGCCGAATGGGACATGGCTGCCGGGGCGCTGCTGATTCAGGAAGCAGGGGGCATTATCACCGATTTTTCTGGAGGCCATGATTTCTTAACCACAGGCAATGTGGTGGCTGGAAATCTTTCGGTTCATAAGGCTATCCTTCAAACTATTCAACCCTTGTTAGTGGAGGAGCTTGCCCGGTGATTCTTCTCCATTCAGCCCTCTAGCCATTAACGCCAGGTTATTTCTCCTTTCTAATTCGTAGGCGCAGCCTGCGGGCTGGATTTTAAGTCTCTCGGCAAAAATTTTGAGAAGAAGAATGTGATCGGTTTCGTGCGGTGACAGGCAGGCAGGTCAATCGCCCCTCACCAGGGAGTAAGTCGCGTGCGCCGTGCGCACGAAGAGGCTTAACCCCAGTTTTGGCAGAAGAGAGTTATCATGCCCGGAGCAATGCGCCTACATTGCTCTCTATTTCACAGATTTCATCTTTATATCAAGGTAAATTCATAAAGTCGGTTGTTACCTATGGTCGATAAACTTCGTAATATCGCTATCATCGCCCATGTGGATCATGGCAAAACCACCCTGGTTGATCAGCTACTGAAGCAATCAGGTACCTTTGGCGAGTGGGAGACCGTTGCTGAGCGGGTACTCGACTCCAATGATCTCGAACGGGAGCGGGGAATCACCATCCTGGCAAAAAATACCGCCATTGAGTGGAACGGTTACCGGATTAATATCGTGGATACCCCCGGCCATGCGGATTTTGGGGGCGAGGTAGAACGGGTCCTATCCATGGTGGATTCCGTGCTATTGCTGGTTGACGCGGTGGATGGTCCCATGCCCCAGACCCGTTTTGTCACCCAGAAGGCTTTTGCTCTGGGTCTCCGTCCGATTGTAGTGATCAATAAAATCGATCGGCCAGGCAGTCGCCCAAACTGGGTGTTGGATCAAACTTTTGATTTATTTGATCGTCTTGGCGCCACGGACGAACAGCTAGATTTTCCGGTGGTTTATGCTTCGGCGCTTCAGGGCTATGGAGGGCTGACGCCGGAGGTAGACGCTGGGGATATGACTCCCCTCTTTCAGACCATTGTCCAACAGGTTCCTCCTCCTCCGGTGGACTTGGAAGGCCCTTTCCAAATGCAAATTAGCAGCTTGGACTATAGCCCCTATGTGGGGGTGATTGGTATTGGCCGTATTCAACGGGGTGTAGTCAAAACCAACACCCCAGTGGAAATCTTGGATAGGGAAGGGCATCGGCGTAAGGGACGGGTGCTTCAAGTCATGGGTTTTAGAGGGCTTGAGCGGGTTGAAATCCCTGAAGCCAGGGCGGGGGATATCATCGCGATTTCGGGGATCGAGAATCTGCGGATCTCCGATACTCTCTGTGATCCCGCCCAGGTTGAGGGTTTGCCGCCTCTAACGGTGGATGAACCTACGGTAAGCATGACCTTTCAAGTCAATAATTCCCCTTTTGCCGGTCGGGACGGAAAGTATGTGACCAGCCGTCAGTTGCGGGAGCGTTTGCTGAGGGAGCTGATCCATAACGTCGCCCTGCGGGTTGAGGAAAGCGATGATCCGGATAAATTCAAGGTTTCCGGGCGTGGCGAACTCCACCTTTCCATCCTGATCGAGAATATGCGGCGGGAAGGGTATGAGCTGGGTGTGTCCCGGCCCGAGGTGATTGTTAAGGAAATTAAGGGTGAATTGTGTGAGCCCTATGAACAGCTGATGGTGGATGTGGAGGAGCAACACCAGGGCGCGGTGATGGAAAAGCTCGGTGAGCGCAAAGGGGAACTTGCCGATATGGTTCCCGATGGCAAGGGCCGGGTGCGCTTGGAGTATTCCATTCCATCCCGGGGACTTATCGGCTTTCAGACTGAATTTCTGACTGCGACTTCCGGCACCGGGTTGATCTACCATGTTTTCGACCATTATGGCGCCATTAAAAAGGGCGCGGTGGTTCACCGCAAGAATGGGGTTCTGGTGGCCAACGGTGTGGGCAAAGCCTTGGGGTATGCCCTATTTAATCTCCAAGAGCGGGGTCGGCTCTTTATCGGGCCCGGCACCGAAGTTTACGAGGGAATGATTCTCGGTATTCATTCGCGGGAAAACGATCTGGTGGTCAATCCCATGAAAGCCAAGCAGCTTACCAATATCCGGGCGGCGGGAAGTGATGAGAATATTCTGTTGACCCCTCCCTTGCAGCTTAGCTTGGAGCAAGCATTAGAGTTTATTGATGAGGACGAATTGGTGGAGGTGACGCCCAAGCATATTCGTTTGCGCAAAAAATTGCTACTGGAGCATGAAAGAAAGCGGGCAGCGCGGAGCAAGGTAGCCGCGGGGGAATAGCGAAATGCGATTATTATTTTTTATCTTGTTCGTGTTATTGGCCTATTTATTTTTAAGAAAGCTACTAAAGGATTATCAATCTGGCCGAAAGATTCAAGAAACAGATACCCGACATATGGTTCGCTGCGCCTACTGTGGGGTTTTCCTGCCAGAGGGCGAAGCCCTAACAGAGGACAGTGACAATTTTTGTTGCCGTGAGCACCGTGAATTGGCGAAGAGGGATAAAAACTAAGATAACCACTGCGGTTAAGGGCCAAAGCCTAGTCCCTGCCTGGCGGCCGCTGGCTGTTTTTTGCGTCTATCGTTTGCTGATTGTTTTTTTGCTTTTAGGGGTGGTGATCACCGGTGTTGGCCCCAGATTTCTTGGCCAGTCTCAGCCGGATCTATTTTTGATCACTTGCCTTGTTTATGGGGCTGCCGCCATAGCGCTCAGTGTGGCGACTGTCGCCCGGATTGGCGGGTTTTATTTCCAAGTTTTGCTGCAGTTATCCTTAGACATCGGTGCTATCACCCTGCTGATGCATGCCAGCGGTGGAGTCCCCAGTGGTCTGGGGATGTTGTTGGTGGTGGTGATCGCCGCCGGGGGGATTTTAACCGTGGGGCGCACTGCCAATGCCCTTGCTGCCTTGGCGACTCTGGCGGTGTTGTTTGAACAGTCTTACTCCCTGGTGTCCCGTGATTTTGAGGCTGTTCACTATACCCAGGCGGGTTTGTTAGGCGCCACCCTTTTTGCGACGGCACTATTGGCTCAGGTTTTGGCGGCTCGGATTCGAGAGAGCGAGGCCCTGGCGGCTCAACAAAGCCTGGACCTTGCGAATATCAGCCAGCTCAATGGCTATATTATTCAGCGTTTGCAATCTGGAGTCCTGGTGGTGGATAGGAATGACACCATTCGGCTTATCAATCAGGCTGGAGAGGAACTGTTAGGATTGAAACCGGGGAGGGAAGGCGATCCCCTGGCCATGGCAGTGCCCCCCCTTGCCGAGCAGCTTGCCTGCTGGAGGAAAGAACACCACTCTTATCAACCTAAAGCTTTTCGGTCGGCTTTAGAACAATCCGAGATATTACCTAAATTCATCAGCCTGGGGGCTCCCTATGGGACCCTGATCTTTTTAGAAGACACTTCAGTTCTGGCGCGCCAAGCCCAGCAATTAAAGCTGGCTTCCCTAGGGCGCCTCACGGCGAGCATTGCCCATGAGATTCGCAATCCCTTGGGGGCGATTAGCCATGCCAGCCAACTCCTCAGGGAATCTTCCACTTTAAACCCAAGTGAGCGCCGACTATTGGAGATTATTCTTAATCACTGTGGGCGTGTAAATGATATTATCAAGAATGTCTTGCAGCTTAGCCGCCGGAAGCATAGCCGCCTGGAAGCATTGCTTCTCAAACCCTGGTTGCTGCATTTTCTAGAAGAGTTCTGCCGTACCCATGGGATTGACCGAGCAGCGGTAGTGCTCCAGGTGGATCCTGGAAAGGTCCGGGTTCATGTGGATCCTTCCCAACTTCACCAGATACTGTGGAATCTTTGCGACAATGCCCGGCGGCATTCCCAAGATTCAGACGGTTCTCCATGCCTCCAAATTTCAGTGGGGATTAAAGCCAATACCGGCCAGGTTTTTTTGGATGTGATGGATAGAGGGCCGGGTATTGCTAAGGAGGCGGTAGACAAAATATTCGAGCCCTTCTTCACCACCCAAGGCGCAGGGACCGGGCTGGGGCTTTATTTGGCTCGAGAACTTTCCGAGTGTAATGACGCCAGCCTGGAGTACTATCCCGTTCCCGGAGGGGGGAGCTGTTTCCGGCTTTGTTTTGCTCCCCTGGGTGTGGGGGCGAATGCCGCATGAAAGAACATCCCTTGGCCCTCATTGTGGACGATGAGCCGGATATTCTAGAGTTACTTGAGCTTACCCTGGCGCCTATGGGCGTGGCTTGTCATAAGGCTGTCGATCTTGCCGAAGCCCGCCAATATTTGCAGCAGCATTCCTTCGATCTGTGCTTGACCGATATGCGCCTTCCGGATGGGGATGGTATTGAGTTGGTCAGGCTCATTAGCCAGCATTTCCCGGAGACACCGGTCGCGGTGATTACGGCCCATGGCAGTGTGGAGACCGCGGTTGAAGCCCTGAAGTCGGGCGCTTTTGATTTTATCTCCAAACCGGTGGATTTGCAGGCGCTTCGCAATCTGACCAACGCAGCCCTTAGACTCCCGCTTCGTTATCCCCAAAGGGAGCGGCGGACCCGCTACCGGTTACTGGGAGAATCAGCCGCCATGCGGGCGGTACGCTCCAAAATCGCCAAGCTGGCACGGAGCCAAGCGCCGGTCTACATTAGCGGTGAATCGGGCACCGGCAAGGAGCTGGTCGCCAGGCTCATCCATGAGCAAGGGCCCCGCTTGGAAGCGCCCTTTGTCCCGGTAAACTGTGGCGCTATCCCCAATGAGTTGATGGAAAGCGAGTTTTTCGGCCATAAAAAGGGCAGTTTTACCGGCGCCACCCATGATAAGCGAGGGCTGTTTCAAACCGCCGGTGGAGGGACCCTGTTTTTGGATGAAGTGGCCGACTTACCTTTACCCATGCAGGTCAAACTTTTGCGGGCTATCCAGGAGAAAAGCGTGCGGCCTATTGGCAGCGAGAAAGAAATTTCCGTGGATGTGCGTATTCTCTGTGCTACCCACAAGGACTTAGCCGCCTTAGTAAAGGAAGGCAGCTTCCGCCAGGATCTCTTCTACCGGCTTAATGTTATTGAGTTGCCGGTTCCGCCCTTAAGACAACGGGCCAGTGATATTCCCCAGTTGGCCGAGCATATTTTGAGTAAACTCGCCGGGATTAACCAAATCACTTGTCCTAAGTTGACTTCTGACGCCCTGGAGGCGCTACAAGTTTACCCTTTCCCAGGGAATGTCCGCGAGTTGGAAAACACCCTCGAGCGGGCCATGACCTTGTGTGACTCCGAGATCATAGAGGCCAAAGATTTGCACTTGCCTAAGGCGGAACCCCCCAGTACCCCGACATCACTGCCGGTAGGTTCGTTAGAAGAGTGTTTGGAGGGCGTGGAAAGGCGGGCCATTCTCCAGGCTTTGGAACGAACCCATTACAACAAGACCGCTGCCGCCAAGCTCCTTGGCATTACCTTCCGGGCTTTGCGTTATCGTTTAAAAAAACTGGAGTTGGAGTAATACCAAAGGGTGCTCACGGTCATGATTTTGTGGGTCCTACCGTAGGGTGGCGTTGAGCGGAGCGAAACCCACCGATTGAAGTGGCTAGACTATTCCGGACACACGAACTCAAGTAATCTTAAAGACAAATGAGGAGAGTGTGTTGTGATGGATACCAAGAAGAAAGCGAATCAGTATACAGCGGAATTTAAAGCGCGCGCGGTGAAGCTGGCAGTAGAGAGTGATCAACCGTTTAGCAAGACTGCCGGAGAATTAGGGGTCAACAAGAACACCCTGCATCCCTGGATTGGCAAGTACCATCGCGCTCAAGCGGTGGAGCATCCGGTGGGTGAAGAACACCTTTATGATGAACTCAAGCGCTTGAAAAAGGAGAATGCCCGCTTGAAGGAGGAGCGGGAGATATTAAAACGCTCTCGAGCGGAGATTGTGCGTGATGCCATAGAGCGTTATCTTGAGGACTCTGATGATCTGCATATAGCCCTCGAACGTCTCCAGGATCCAAACGACCCGGTCCTAGAATGGGAAGATGTAAAACGTGGGCTACTTGCTCAGGATTAAGGGCAGTGCTCGCAGGGAACTGGCTAGGATAGACAAGCCCTAGTATTGTTTTGCCGGATACGCGATGCTTAATTCGGCCTATGGGCTGCAAATTGGTATGAGTGGCCTTCGGCGGATTCGCGTTGGTGAATACCGTTTGATTTACGAAGTCGATGGCGGCAAATTAACTGTTTTGGTTGTCCGGGTTCGGCATCGTCGTGACGCCTACCGCCGTTCGCGGTAATAGGCAAGAAAAATGGCGGGTGGCTTTATAAGGAGGTAAGACTCTCATGACCGTCACACTACCAAGACACCGCTTGACCGTTGCTGACTATCACAAAATGGGGGAGATGGGTATTCTGTCAGAGGATGACAGAGTGGAAATGATTGAGGGGGAAATCATTGATATGGCGCCGATTGGAAGTGCCCACGCCGCCTGCGTGCGCTATTTATTACATTCCTTTGCTCCCCACCTGGGGGAGGCCGCCATGCTCGATATTCAGAATCCCCTTCGGCTTAGTGATTATTCAGAACCTCAGCCCGATATGATGCTTCTAAAACCTAGATCCGATTTTTATCGCCGGGTTCATCCCCAGGCTCAGGATGTGCTTTTATTGGTGGAAGTAGCAGAGACCTCAGTAGCCTATGATCGAGAGGTGAAGATTCCTCTCTACGCTTGCCATCAGATCCCGGAAACCTGGTTGTTTGATTTAAAAGCACAGCGGCTGGAAATTTTCTTAGATCCTTCATCGGAAGGGTATAAAAAAATCCTGCGCCCTGGGCGAGGGGAGCGGGTTGCACCGGGCTTATTGCCAGAGGCAATCATTAACTGGGCAGAAGCCCTCTCAAACTGACAATGCCAAAGGCGGGCTGAGCGGAAGCCAAACCTACCCAGTCTCTCGCTTTTGATGGTGTGTATCGCTTCGCTCTGCACCCCTACGGCGCCGGTATCTAGTCGGCGTTTTGGAAGTCACCTTGACTTTTTCTAGGGGTTACCCATAATAATTATGGGTAACCCATAAATTTTATAGATTCTCCCTTGTCTAATAAAAACAAGATTGCCCAATTGCAGCTTAGCGACAAGCGCGCCAGAGAAATCATTCGCGAGGCAGTTTTAGACACCTCGCGCATTCAATGGTCAAAACATGCGCGTAAGAGAATGCGGGAACGCCGTATCACCACGAGACAGGTCCTTGATGTGCTGAGCAAAGGTAAAATTATCGAAGGGCCAGTACGTGGTACTACAGGAGACTGGGAGTGTACACTTGAAAGGTTTGTGGCGGGTGACAATGTAGTTGTAGTGGTTGCTATCGAAACAGATAGCGCGGGTCAGCCGGTGATCATTGTCACCACCTACCACCATAGATAGAAAGGGGGTAAGGAAGGGTTTCGATTTCCTCTTTAAGGAGGGTAGGATAACTGCATACGGATGTCTAAGTTTATGTATCACTATACTGAGTGCGGATTGCGAAATATTTATCTCAAGAACGGTTATTACCTACGTAAAACTCCATACGGCGAGACAGTCTCTATTGAGAACATGGAAGATTTACACGGCGCAATTGCCTGTGATCTGATCTACCACAAGCCGAAACTCACGGGCGCAGAGTTTCGATTTTTACGTAATGAGTTGTTGATGTCCCAGAAACGTCTGGCTGAATTATTAAGCACCAGTGAGCAGACGCTTTCCTTATGGGAGCGTAAGGGTAGGGTGCCCATGTGGGCAGACCGCATGATTCGGTTGGTGTATTTAGATTATTCGAATAAAAGTCCCGCTATCGTTAACTTGGTCGATCAGCTCAATCATCTCGATCGGAATGAATATCAAAAGGCGCGCACTTTTTCGGATACCGAATCAGGTTGGAAACCCGATCTAGCTGCCTAAATGGGCTAAAGCCTGTTAATACTGCGGGGATCGGAAATTTTCTTTCGCCTCTCCAGCAAAGGGCAAATCATTATCCCCAAATCTATCCGGGCGGTGCGTCATTGGGAGGCTGGAATGGAGTTCATTGTTGAAGAGCGGGACGATAGCATTATTCTTCGACCCCTAAAGCCCTTCCCTGCCACCTGCTTGGAAGAAGGACTAGGTTGTACGGGTTATCAAGGCAAAGCCAAATCCCTAGAGGAAATGGATAAAGGCATTGCCGAAAGCCTACGCTGGCGTTGGTCTAAAAAAGAAAAAAGATAATCGCCGTAGATACCTACGTGCTGGTATGCTGTGTAACTAACGACGATGAGATCCAGGCACGGCAGGCAATGGAGCTGCTAGGCTCCAATGAGATCCTGGTAACCAAAACAGTACTACTAGAGCTAAGATGGATTTTGCAAGCTGTTTATGAGCTACCGCTTAAGGCAGTATTGAAGGCTATGCTCCATATCCTCGGTTTACCTAATGTGCGAATTGAAAGGAATGAAAATAATTAAATGCAAAAATTTTATTCCCCTCCTCCCTCAGAAAGCGGGTAGAGATCATCTATATCCACCCGCAGCGTTTGAGCTATTCGCTTAAGCACCTTAATCGTCCCTTTCCGTTCTCCTTTTTCCATAGTAACGAGATGAGATTGGCTCAATCCAACTTGCTCGGCTAATTGCGCTTGAGTAAGCCCGCGATAGGTCCGCCAAACTTTAAGTGGGTTTTCTCCTGCCACCAAGCTTTCAACGACTTCTTGAGGGATATTCTCTTCATCAGCGGCTATCGCCTTATCATAAGCGGCAATATCATCCAACATTTCTGCTTTCTCCAGCAATGCCTGGTATTCTTCATAGGGCAGAACAGCCCATTCTGGCTTGCCGTTTCGTTTAATTACTTGCGCTGTCATTTATACACATCTCCTCTCGCTCCAATTGTCAGAACATGTGTTACTAAGCGTTTCTGCTCTATCTGATAGATAGCCCGCCAACCTCCTATTCTCAAGCGAAAACCCTCTCGGCCAGTGAGCGGATTGATGTCCAGGTCTTTTCGCGTGGGGTCTACCGCCAGCTTTTTAAATGACTCAATCACCTTTAAAGCCATTTTTCTAGGCATGCGCTGCAGCGATTTTTGCGCTGATTTTTTGTAGAGTATTGTATACATATTTTGGTTATCTCATAATGAGATAACTAATTCAAAAGCTAGATGAATTATTTGCGGCTCACTGATTGTTTTCAATCCTGCCTATGACAAAGTGACATAGAACGTCACTTTCTGTCCTCCCTCGACACCCCAAGCCCTGCCTTCTCTTTATTACTCCCAAGGTTCTAGTCCATATCACCAGCCTTACTTTGCGCTGTTAACTCCTGATTTTGTGAACCAGCCCCCATAAAGCCATCGCTCCTCTTGCCGAAATATAGGGATGGCACGCTGATTGCTCGATGGAGTATGCAGGCAGGTAAAGGATTTATCTGCTGCCAATATACAAATTTGGGTTTCCGTCAAATTAATTTCAAGGAGTCGCTCGTAATGAGAAAAGTACAACAGGGTTTTACGTTGATTGAATTGATGATCGTGGTGGCGATCATTGGTATCCTCGCTTCTATTGCAATTCCCGCTTATCAGGACTACACCATCAGAACTCAGGTGACAGAGGGCTTGAATCTGGCTGCCGAAGCAAAGCAAAGTATCGGCGATTTCTGGAGTGCGCGGGGTAGGTTGCCTGGCGATAATGCTTCTGCGGGATTGGCTGATGCAACGTCTATTACCGGTAATTATATCACCCAGATGGCGGTAGATAATGGCCAAATAGCCCTTACCTATGGCAACCGGGCTAACAGCAATATTGAGAATGGCATACTTACTTTGACACCCGCTCAGAATCAGGCAGGCAGTCTCGTCTGGCTTTGCGGTAAAGCGTACGATAGCAAAGACGATTCTAAGCTGCCAGAAATTTCTGGTGTAGGAAGCACACAAACTGATATTGAAGATAAATACTTGCCCACAGAGTGTCGCAGCTAAAAGCGATAGCCTAAGGTAAATGATAAGGGCCGTCCCAAAGTGGATGGCCCTTTCTTTATATGAGCCGTCATTAGACGGCCACTCATTTCACTCCCGAGGAGCCTTAATTCATGCTTAACCCTGCAAGCCGTTCTCATTCTAAGCTGGCAACAAGTTATAGCCTTATGGGGCTTTTAGGGGTGTTGTTCCTTACCTTCTTTCTCTATAGCCCAGGTCTTGGCGGCACATTTCTATTCGATGACGAACATAACATCACCGATAATAAGGCTATTCAGATTGAAGATATTTCCCCAGAAAGCCTTTGGCAGGCCGCTTTTTCCACTGAGTCCGGACCCCTCAAGCGACCCTTGAGTCTGTTGAGTTTTGCCTTTAACCATTATGTAAGCGGGCTAGACCCTTACGCTTTCAAGTTGGTTAACCTGTTCGTTCATCTGGCTACCGGCATTCTCGTTTATTTTACCGCCTGGCAATTGCTTGCCGCCTATCGGCGTTGTCAGCAGAAGATATTGAATGACACCACCATTTCCTGGATAAGCCTTGGATGCGCGGCCCTCTGGTTGCTGCATCCGCTAAATCTGACTCCGGTGCTTTACGTGGTGCAGCGGATGACCAGTCTCGCGGCTTTATTTACCTTTGCTGGTCTTGGCCTTTATGCTTGGGGTCGTCGACGGCAGATGGAAGGCAAAAACGGCTGGATCGCCATTGCGCTGGCTTTGTTTATCGCGCTGCCCTTAGGGGCATTGAGCAAGGAAAATGCGTTCCTGTTGCCGCTTTTCCTTCTGCTGGCGGAACTGACTTTGTTTCAGTTTAGTGCTGTTCGCCAAGGTACACGGCGACTGCTTATCGCAGGTCATGGATTGATTGTGGTGCTGCCCGTGATCCTGGGAGTCCTTTATCTGCTGTTTAACTTAGAATGGTTATTGGGAGGTTACGAGACCCGGGCGTTTACTTTGGGCGAACGCTTGCTGACCGAGGCCCGCGTTTTTTGGTATTACTTGCAGCTTATTTTTTTGCCGCGATTGGCCAATTTTAGTTTGTACCACGACGATTTCGCGATTTCCCACGGTTGGCTGGAACCCACCACCACCTTACCTGCGGTGCTTGGGGTCATCGCCCTGGGGATGGCTTGCCTGCTTTTGCGTAAGCGAGCGCCTGTGTTTGTTTTTGGTCTGGGATTTTTTCTCATCGGCCACAGTATGGAATCCACCATCTTTGGCCTAGAGTTGGTTCATGAGCACCGCAATTATGTCCCTTTATTTGGAATCGCCTTGATGCTTGCCTATGGCGCAGGGGTGTTGATCCCACAAAGGGGTTTGCGAATTTTTATGGCGAGCACAACCCTTGTTTTGCTTTCGACGATGACCGCCATCCGCGCCGATACCTGGGGTCATCCTTTGGAGCATCTGCTGGTCAGTGCCCGCCATCATCCCCACTCGGCCCGTACTCATTACGGTGCAGGGCAGCTGTACTTTGATCTGGCTTTGGCTGAAAAAAAGGAAGCTGACCGGGAAGTGTATTATCAACGGGGAAAAGAATTTTTTTCCCAAGCTTATCGCAATGATCCGCGCTTCCTAAGCGCTTTACTTGCCACATTGGCCATAAATTATACCTTTGAAAAATCAGTCAATGAAGCTCAAGTAAAATTACTGGCTCAGGAATTGGAGACCACGCCGTTAACGCCTTTTACCATTCATAATCTCCAGAAAACCAATCAATGTCATCTCGAGGGAGAGTGCCGGTGGCCAGCGGAGCAGTTAAAAATGCTCTTTAGCGCCGCGGTCAAAAATCCAACCCTGGTTCCCCAGGCAAAGGTCGTACTGCTGACGGAATATTCCATACTCTTGTTGGCGAAGGGGGATTTGAGTCAGGCATTGCAGGTGGCAGAGGAAGCCAAAAAAGTCAATCCGAGAGATCCTCAGCTCACACTAAATTACGCGGCGCTATTACGCTATGGGGGTCGTTACCAAGAAGCGCAAGCGGAGTATGCCGCGCTGAGTTCTTTGTCTCTTTCGAATCTTCATTCGCAGCGTTTACAGAAGGAGAAGAAAGCGTTAGAAGCATTGTTGGATGAATAAAAAAAGAGGTAATGTCATTGCTTGGGAAAATTCATTCGGGGCCGATTAAAAGAAAGTATGGTTCAGCTAATAAAAAGTAATCGTTCAGCCCCTACTTCTCGATGCTCTCTTACGGGGAACGGTTACAATGAAAACACCTTGCCCGTTAGGATCAATTTATGGCGCCGCCTACCCTGAGTATTGTTTTACCCGCTAAAAATGAAGCCAATAGCCTTAGAAAACTCTTACCAGCATTACGGGAAATTTATTCCGATGCGGAGATTCTCGTCGTCAATGATGGCTCTAGCGATGAAACCCTAGAGGTGGCCCAGGCTGCGGGGGCCAAGGTTGTGACCCATGCCTATAGTATGGGTAACGGGGCGGCGGTCAAACATGGCGCCCGTGCCGCTACGGGAGAAATCATTGTTTTCATGGATGCCGATGGGCAACATGACCCTGGGGATATTCCCCGTTTATTGGAACGCCTTTTTGAAGGTTTTGACATGGTTGTCGGAGCTCGAGATTCCACTTCTCAGGCTTCCTTAAGCAGACGGCTGGGTAATAGTTTTTATAACCGTCTTTCTAGTTGGGTCACAGGGCACCGGATTGAAGATTTGACATCGGGCTTCCGTGTTGTTCGAGCTAAACGTTTCCGGGAGTTTCTCTACCTGTTGCCCAATGGTTTTTCCTATCCGACCACCAGCACCATGGCTTTTTTTCGCGCAGGCTATCTGGTCAGCTATGTCCCTATTCATGCCAATAAACGGGAAGGAAAAAGTCATATTAATTTAGTTAAAGACGGGATTCGCTTTTTTTTAATTATATTAAAGGTGGCGACCCTCTATTCGCCATTAAAAGTATTTACCCCTATCAGTTTTGTCTTTTTTATGCTGGGTGCAGGTAATTATCTTTATACTTACCTGCTAGAGGGACGGTTTACTAATATGAGCGCGCTGATGTTTATTACCGCCATTCTCGTTTTTCTAATGGGATTGATTTCGGAGCAGATTGCTAATCTTTTGTACGCCAACACCTCCCAACGATAGTTTTCCCCTGAATGATGAAGCCTCT
The DNA here is from genome assembly GCF_000024725.1 of Nitrosococcus halophilus Nc 4. Taxonomy (NCBI): domain Bacteria; kingdom Pseudomonadati; phylum Pseudomonadota; class Gammaproteobacteria; order Chromatiales; family Chromatiaceae; genus Nitrosococcus; species Nitrosococcus halophilus. Next base: position 620,336 of record NC_013960.1, read on the forward strand.
CAGCAAAAGTTTGGAGCAGAATAGGGGCGCTTTCCCGCGGCTCGACTGCTCCTCCGAACCGACAAGTAGTGTGGGCTATGCGCACGAAGAGGCTGAGAAAGCACGCCCAAAAATTTTAGTGATTACCCGCAATCTGCCTCCCTTGGTCGGCGGGATGGAGCGGTTGAATTGGCACATGATCGAAGAATTGGCCAAACGCGCCGAGGTGCGAGTGATTGGTCCCGAAGGCGCGGCGGCTATAGCGCCGGTAGGGGTTGTGCAACTGCGGGAAGCTCCACTGAAACCCTTGCCGGGTTTTCTGCTCGCGGCTCAGTGGCGCGCCTGGCGTGAGGCACGCGCCTGGCGACCCCATATCGTGCTGGCCGGCAGCGGCCTGACTGCGCCGATAAGCTGGTTGACTGCAAAATCTTGCGGGGCGCGCGCTGCTGTTTATGTGCATGGTTTGGATCTGGCAGTAAAACAATCGGTCTATCGCGCCCTGTGGCTACCCGCCATCCGCCGCATGGATAACGTCATTGCCAATAGCCATGCCACCGAAAAACTGGCTATCGATGCAGGTGTGGACCTTGCGCGTATTACCATTGTTCCTCCCGGCGTCGAGTTGCCGCAAGGCGAACTGGACCCGGAAGCAATCACCCGTTTTCGCGCCGAACACCAACTTGGTCAACGTCCCGTATTACTTTCCGTGGGCCGTCTCACCCGGCGCAAGGGTCTGCGTGAGTTCGTTGCGAATGTATTGCCCCAGATCGTCGCCGCCAGGTCAGATGTAATGCTGCTAGTGGTGGGTGATGCGCCCACACAATCCTTGCATGCCGAGTCCCAAACTCCCGAAAGCATCCAGGCGGCAGCCGACTCCAAGGGTATCGGTAACCACATCAAGTTTCTCGGCGTTATCACTGACCGCGACCGGCTTGCCACCGTGTATCAGTCAGCGGATGTTCACGTCTTTCCCGTGCAGCACATTCCCAACGATCCCGAAGGTTTCGGCATGGTCGCCATCGAAGCCGCAGCACAGGGCTTGCCCACGGTTGCCTACGCCACCGGCGGCATTGTCGATGCTGTGGCCGAAGGCAAGTCTGGATACCTCGTGGCTCCGGGTGATGATAGGGCCTTTGTAGGAGCAGTGATTCAGCTTCTGGAGCGATCGCTCCCGGCAGCGGTACTCCGGTTTCATGCTGAGGGGTTTTCCTGGAAACATTTTGGGAATGCAGTGTGGTCGCGAATTGGGGATGCTTTAAGTACCTATGAATAAAATATGAGGTTGTTTTGGGGGGGAGTTGATGGTGTTCCGCAAACCCGCTTTTCCTCCCAGAAAAAAGGTTTGCGGGGATTTCCCTGTCCCCTGGCTCCACGCCACCGGCTCGCTCCAGGAATATTTACTGAGATACTTATTCCCGCTTTCCAGTCTCTAAGATGCTATAGCGGTTCCCTAAAAAGTGATACCAAAATTGCTCAGCCTGGCTGTATTTCTCTTATAAGGGAAATGCCTAGAAGTTCTCCATGGATGGTGAACGACCCCCTAGCGAGGTCGCGAAGTGAAACGGCGCGCCGAGCACAAGGGCCACATAACGTGTTGTTCGCTGCGGCGCGTTTCGGTAACATCGACCCCAGGCTAGGGTGTGGTCTCAATAGGGAGGCCTTGGGGTTGTTATCAGAAGACCGGCCATGATGTAAAACCCGACCGGCACATCCATTATGGCTACCGCGAGGAGCGCGGGAAGTTAGGCCTGTCGAGGGGCACAGCCTCCCAGCGATACCAGGGTCGGCCTGGGACAATAGGGGTCTCGATGAAGCAGGAAACGCGCAGAGGACAACCGGGCAGGAGCCCGGTCGGCGAAAGCAGATAAGCCGATAATTGTCACTCATAAGCAGCGAACTCCGATATAACATTCCCTCCCCCTTGATGGGGGAGGGTAAGGGTGGGGGTGAATGCTTGAAACTCTTAAATTCCCCCTCCCTCCAAGGGAGGGGGGATAAGAAGGGGGGGTACACTCTTCTTCGTGCGCATGGCGCACGCTACTTGTCGGCTCGGAGGAGCCGTCAAACCGTGCGAAACTGACCCTATTCTGCTCAAAATTTTTGCCGGGATACTTAAGCTCGAGCGCCTGTTGCAAAGCCCTTGGTGGTTAAAGCACGTAAATGGGGCTCCATCTTGCCAATGATTTTGCTCCAGTCGTCGATAAGTAGCGCCGGTGGGGTAGGGTGTTGTAATTGCTGGCGAATGCAGCGGGTAAGATCTTCAATATTGTCGGTTTGATAAAGACATTGCGGGTGGTCGTGAAGCACATCGGTCATCGCGCCCACCCGTGTCGCGACGATGGCGATGCCGCATGCTGCCATCTCATAGGCTTTTTGAGGGAAACAATAGCGGCCAAACAAGCTGTCGCGCAGGTAGATGACGCCCACGTCCAAGGCATTGAAAAGCTGGGCAATCTGCCCATGGGCTAGCATGCCCAGGTAATGAACCCGTTCTCCATTGGGCGGTGGGCATTGAGGGTCTGTCGGTCCGGCCAGTACCAAATGCGATGAAGCATCGGTCGCCGCTAGTTGCTTCCAGGCGTCATACAGCGTGCCAATCCCTCTATTGCCTAGTAAGCCGCCGGCAGTGCCAATCAGGCGGGCGTTCGTGGGTAGCCCCAGTGCTTGTCGGCACTGGGTTTTGTCCAGGGGACGAAAGACCGTCTTGTCCACGGTGCTTGGCATACTGAGGACATTGCCACGGGCACGGTACTCCGAGAGCACGTGGTCAGCCAACATCTGACTGGTGGTCGTCACCAGCGGTGCCCCGCCCACGGCACGTCGCAGTAGGGTTTTTATGCCGGGGATGCGGGCCTGCCCGAAGCTTTCGAAATGATCGTAAAGATCGAGCGCATGGGGTACATCCAATTGCTGTCCCAGCCTGGCAGCCAGCGCCACATGGGGGATATCCGAAGCGCCAACGATGACATCGGGTCTGAAATAACGCAAACGCCGACGCAGATGGGCAGGATAAAGGACGGTGCCCATATCTAGGGGGCGGGATTCCCACTCCAGGAGGCCGGGGGAGGCATCATGGGACCAGGTTCCTCCGGGCGCACCTTGATAGCTGAGGCAGTATCCGCGCACCGTGTGCCCCAGTCGCGCCAACTGGTAGGGAATCTCGTATAGCCGCCCATAGCGATCATCAATCACATCCTTCCCCATGTAGCGGCGTTTGCAGAGAAAGGCTATACGCATGGTGTCCTGATCAGCCTTGTGGCGGCGATAGCAGTGCCATTGTCTGTATTCCTCGCTGAGCACGGTATTGTCGGAATGGTTTGCCAGCTAGAAACAGGGTTTCCCAGGGTAATTCCTCCAGGGCGGTATCGACGCCGGCAAGCGTATGTTGCAGTTTTTCCATATCGCCGCGCTCTATCTTCTATTATGACCCCGTCCCGATCAGCCGTTTTGCCGCCGCCAGCGCTGCGCCTACGACCTGATCCATGTTGTAGTAGCGGTATTGCGCTAGGCGGCCGACGAAGGTCACGCCAGACTCTTGCTCCGCCAGTGCTTGATAACGCTTGAACAGGGCCTCGTTTTCCGCGCGGGGCACTGGATAGTACGGTTCCCCCTGAGCCTGGGGGTATTCACGCACAATCGAGGTGCCGGTGTGCTGTTGCCCGGTCAGGTGTTTGAATTCGGTGATCCGGGTATAGGCGTGATCGTTGGGGTAATTGACCGTGCCGGTCTCCTGAAAACGCTCGGTATCGGTCAGGTGTTCGTGTTCAAAGCTCAGTGAGCGATAGGGCAGGTGCCCGTAGCGGTAGTCGAAGTAGGCATCAATGGGGCCAGTGTAAACGATATGTCGGGCCTTGATCCGGTTACGCACCTCGGTGAAATCCACTCCCAGCTCGACGCTGATGTTGGGGTGGTCAAGCATGGCCTCGAACATCTTGGTGTAGCCGTGTTTTGGCATGGCCTGGAAGTTATCGGTAAAGTAGCGGTCGTCGGTATTGGTCCGCACCGGAATACGCGCCGCCACGCCGGCCTTGAGCTGCGAGGGTTCCAGGCCCCACTGCTTGCGCGTGTAGTTGAGAAAAAACTTCTCGTAGAGGTCGCGCCCGACCGAGTTCAGCACGACATCTTCACTGGTGCTCACCGGCTCACGCGGCTCCCGTACACGCTCGAAAAAGTCAGCGGCGCTAGCTTCATCCAGTTCCAGCCCGTACAGTTGGTTCAGCGTGTCCCGGTTGATCGGAAACGGATACCGCACCCCATCCACCACACTGCGAACCCGATGCTCGTATGGCCGCCATTGGGTGAAGCGGGAAAGGTATTCGAATATGCGTTCGCCATTGGTATGGAAGATATGGGGACCATAGCGGTGGACCAACACGCCGTGGGCATCCGGCTCGTCATAGGCGTTGCCGGCGATGTGGGGGCGGCGCTCGATGACCAGCACCCGGTGCCCGGCCTCGGCCAGCTCGCGCGCCATGACGCTGCCCGCGTAGCCAGCGCCTATAACTAAAAAGGTATCAGTCATAGTTATCTGTAGTAGTAGGTACTTTCAGGCACTTAGGCCGAAACGGCGCAATGACGAAAATGCGTTCGAACCATAGTCAAGTTTGAGAGCGGAAAGTATTCGTAAGTCTGTATGGGTCATCAAGTTGATGCCGGCAGAAGCGCGCAGCGGGGACAATCGGTATATCCTCCACATGTTGTGCCCCAACGGAGCAGCCCTGATACAGGCTCGTACCCATTGCGAAGCTATAATGCGCTTCCCCTCTTTGTCGTCATTTGCCTTATATAACTTGAGGAGCCACGCCTCAATACCTTCAAGATCAGTTGTGTTATATATGGAAGACGGCGCACGAATTAGGTTGTGCAAGCGCTGTTCTTCCGGCGTGGCTTCAATTCCTTGTGCTTGCAATGCTTGCAGTCGTATTTGTCTTGTAACTATTTCCATGTCGTTACGCCTAGCTTGAGTAGCTTGCTGGGGATGGCGACGATAGCGAAGCAAAGGTTCAGGGATATTGGCAAGGCGGAATTTAGTGCTGGCACGAGCAAACAGATCATAATCTTCTGCAAGTTGGTACGCTTCACGGTATCGGAATTGTTCGAACACTTCTCGCCGCGCCATGACAGTGGGGTGGCAGATCGTATTTTGGAAAATCATGGCCGCGCGCAGGGCAGATTCCGTATGCGGCCAACGGACAGTTCGGGGTATTCCTTGTCCGAACTCGACGAACCAGCTTCCACAAAGATCGCAACTAGTTTGTTCGAGAAAAGAGATTTGTTGTGAAAGTCGGTTCGGCATGCATATATCGTCGGCATCCATTCGGGCGATGAATTTGCCTCTTGCCTCCTCTATCCCGTAATTCAAAGCATGGACAATTCCGGTGTTGCAATTTGCTGTGAGAAGCCGTAACCGTGCGTCAGTGTTGGCAATCTTGCGAATCCTCTTGACGCTTGAGTCGCTGGAGCCATCGTCAACGACGATCAGTTCGAGGTGTGTGTGGGTCTGAGTCAGAATACTATCAATAGCGCCTTCCACCCACCGCTGAGCGTTGAAACAAGGCATTACGACAGATAGAAGTGGAGTGCTCATGTGTTGTTACTCAGTTTAGAGTTTACTCTTGATGCTGGGCTCCTGACGATCAGTAGCCGATAAAGTTTCGAGTTGTGTCGAACACGCAGCGCACTGAGCCCGAATATGGCCAAGTATTGCCAAGGGCGGAACGCTCCGCACCTTGTGACTGGGGATCGAAGGAAAAGCCAGAACACGAGAGGCCCAAGCGCGGCTGCCCTTAGACAATATCTGTACCACATGCGCGCGATAATGCGTTGGGCCTCTGTTTTGCTATTGAATACCGTGAGCAGTTTGCAAAACCAGTCATCGGTGGCCCGAACGTGATTGATGGAGGCGGGCGGGTCGGGGTGGCTGATCAAAGTATGGATCTTCCTCTCGGCCTCCGTGAATGGCAGACCAGTGCGTTCAAGATACTTGGAGGCGATGGATGCTGCGGACTCCCACTGCTTCTGCTGCATACGAGCGGATATCTGCGTCGGATGGATACGATAGCGCACGAGTGGCGTGGGGATGTTGTGCATTATAGCCTCTGGAGCCATGCGAACCCATAGGTCGTAGTCTTCAGCAGGTACAGTGCTGGGATCGTACTGGTGCTGTTCCATTAGCTCGCGTCGCAACATCACCGTGGGTTGCGAAAACATTGGTGTGAAGAGTAATCCGGCCTTAATTTCCGTATCGTTGCTAGGAGCGCTCCACATCACCTCGGTATCCGTGCCGAACACAGTCATCCATCCACCGCACAAGTCAGCCTTTCCGGAGTCCAGTACAGCGACTTGCTGCTCGAAACGGGTAGGTAGCGCAATATCGTCGGCATCCATTCGTGCGATGTATTCGCCGGTGCTTTTCGGAATCAGCGTATTGATAGAATGGGCGACCCCTAGATTCCTACTGTTCTGGAAGAGGCGGATACGCCCATCATTCCGTGTGCATTGTTGGAGTTTTCTCCAGGTATCGTCGGTCGAGGCATCGTCGATAATTAGGAACTCGAAGTTAGGATATGTCTGCGCAGAAATGCTGGAAACTGCTTCAACGATATATGGTCCGCAGTTGTACGCTGACATAAGTACGGAAATCTTTGGCATTATATATTCCAATGCGAAAGATCGCGGCCTAGGAGTTTTTCCAAGAGTCTGACATCATCACGAAAATGGTGGGCTAGTTGCTCTCGAAATGCCTTGGAGAGGGGTTGCTTTCGGTTGATTACATTGAAACGGTTGATGGCATGATGGATTCCTATGCCCCCTGGAAGTCCCAGCGTCTGACGTACGCTTCGAAGTGCTCTGAGCGATTGTTCCAACCACATCCATCGGTATCCTACACGTGTATTCAGGCGAGGGAATTCCATCCTTCCATCATCGGGTAAATCAAGCCAAGCAAGAAGCTTGCGGTAACATACATCTGGTCTGGAGGAGAAATCATCGTAGAGGATGACATGAACGAGTTCGCGTGGGACCAGTTGGAATAGGCGTTGAATTTGCCTGCCCAGCTTTGCTACTTCGCCGTATTGGAGAAGATCACCATCGGTGAATTCGCACGGTAAATATTTACCTTGCTTTCGCTTGTCCTGAAGGTACCAGGCTTGTTCAAAATCGAATATTTCAGTTCCATTTTTTACATGCTGGTTATGAAGGCTTTGAGCCAACTCAATAGGATTTCTTAAACTGATGATAAATCGAGGTTGCTCGCAATTGTCCAAAATCTCGGGGACTGCGGATTTTGAATACAAGTAGAGAGGTGATGCATCGCCCATATAGATAACATTTTCAGGTGCAGATACGAAAAGCCCTAAATACGATTCCCAATCACGAATTTTTTGGGGAATATGGGAAAGCGCTAGATCTTTATCAAAGAAATCTGGCTCCTTAGTGCCAGATTGTTCGGCCATGAAGATCATGGGATGTCCCGCAAGATAGTGGCTCAATGCAGTTGTGCCGCATTTCGGGGCGCCAATGATGAATAAGTTTGGGATGCGTACTTTTTTTTGCATAGGGTGGCGTTTTAATGACATAGGACGCTCGGGCGTAGCTGAAGCCGGTTACATATCCAATACCACAGAATGGAATTCCAGATGACCAGGCTGATCGCTGTGGCGGTTGCATTATATATTCCAATGTGAAAGGTCCCGGCCTAGGAGTTTTTCCAAGAGTCTGACGTCATCACGAAAATGGTGCGCTAGTTGCTCTCGGAACGCCTTGGAGAGGGGTTGCTTTCGATTGATTACATTGAAACGGTTGATGGTATGATGGATTCCAATGCCCCCCGGCAGTCCTAGCGCTTGGCGTACGCTTCGAAGTGCTCTGAGCGATTGTTCCAACCACATCCATCGGTATCCTCCTACATATGTATTCAGTCGAGGGAATTTCATCCTTCCATCATCGGGTAGATTAAGCCAAGCGAGGAGCTTGCGATAACATACATCTGGTCTGGAGGAGAAATCATCGTAGAGGATGACATAAATGAATTCGCGTGGGACCAGTTGGAAGAGGCGCTGAATTTGTGCGCCTAGCTTTACTACTTCGCCGTATTGGAGAAGATCAACATCGATGAATTCGTGTGGTAAACATTTACCTTGCTTTCGCTTGTCCTGAAGGTGCCAGGCTTGTTCAAAATCGAGGATTTCAATTCCATGCTTCGCGCGCTGATTATGAAGACTTTGAGCCAGTTCAATAGGATTTCTTAAACTGACGATAAATCGAGGTTGCTCGCAATTATCCAAGATCTCGGGGACTGCGCATTTCGAGTATAAATAGAGAACTGATGCATCGCCCATATAGATAACATTTTCAGGTGCGGATACGAAAAGCCCTAAATATGCTTCCCAATCACGAATTTTTTGGGGGAGATGGGAAAGCGCTAGATCTTTGTTAAAAAAATTTGGCTCCTTAATGCCAGATTGTTCGGCCATGAAGATCATGGGATGTCCCGCAAGATAATGGCTCAATGCGGTTGTACCGCATTTCGGGGCGCCGATGATGAATAAATTTGGGATGCGTACTTTTTCTTGCATAGGGTGGTGTTTTAATGACATAGGACGCTCGGGCGTAGTTGAAGTCGGTTCCGTACCCAATACCACAGAACGATATTCCAGGTGATAAGACTAGTTGCTGTGGCGGTAGCGGCACCTTCCACGCCGAAGTGCGGGATCAGCAGTGTATTTAGCGCTACGTTGATGACAACGCTGATACCGACTCCCGCGGTGGAAAGATGTTCGTGCCCCGTCATGTTCAATATCGTGGCTGTCGGGCCGGCCAGCACATTGAATAATTGACCCAAGGTGAGAATTTGCAGGGCTACGGCGCCGGCTGCATAGGCAGGGCCGTAGAACAGGGTAATAATCTGATGCGAGAAAAGCGCAAATATGAGGGCGATCGGCAGCGTGAGCAAAAATACGCCCATGGCCGCCCCGGAAATTAGCCGTTGCAATTGGGCGTGCTCGCCTCTCTGATACAAACCTGCGATACGAGGAGCAATCACGGTATTGCTGGCCGCAAGAAAAAAAGCCACCAAATCTGCTGCTCGCGAGGTTACGGCATAGACACCGGCCGACTCTGCTCCCTGAAGTGCGCCCAGCATGATGAGATCGGTGCGGCTGTTTATCAAATACAGCATGCCGAGCCACATAAATGTCAGCCCTTGTCGAATGCTGGCGGGTGTGGGTTGATGACTCTGATGGGAATCTTCAAGGGTTTTGCGGAGCTGGGCGTGGTTGATTATCAGTGGCACAACTGATGTGCCTACCAATAGTGCGGTCAGTTCCATGGCGGTGATCCGGCCACTCCACAACAAAATAATGATGAGTGCCGTTAGCATCAGGGCGGGTGCTAGCAAGAGTTGTGCCCATTGACTTTGCACCACACGGTTCTGAGCCTGAAGCAACGACTGGCGTAGGGCGCCAAGATTGGCCAGCAGGGGAAGGGGGGCCGCGATCAAGAATAACCAGCGGGCCTCGGCGGCGGCGGGAATGAAAAAGGCGCTGGCCAAAACGAGTGCGGCAAATGCACCCGCCCAGGCTATTCTTTTGTCGGACCAGTGGAGTAGTCCACGGATGTTGGCAGGGTGGCGAGCCCCTTCACGAACGAGGTATCGAGGCAAGCCCAGGCTTGCTGGGATGGTGAGCATCGTTGCCCAAGCGATAACGTAGGCGTAAAGGCCGTAGTCATGGGGGCCGAGCGCTCGTGCGTATAGAAGGCTGGCGAGGAAAGCAAGGAGTACTGATCCAAGCTTTATCAATGACGAGCCGCCAGCGGCTCGCACTAGTCGGCCTCGCTCGCTGCCAGGTCGCAGATCAGCCCATAGACTGCGGATTAGTGGCTGGGCGCGCATTTCAGTGCCGTGGAATCTGAATGACCGTGCGAATTAATTCTAGTGGTGTACCCCACGTTTAAGTGTTTAAGAAGGCGTTGCTCGAACTCTTGCGCCAGCGGACCGTTATTAGCCAGCCAAAGGAAAAAAGAGATAGAGCCACCGCAATTATGCAAACGCAATTTTTGATTCCTTTCTTGGAGGCATTGTCAAAGGGGATAGCGGTAATTTACGTTCTTGGGTATTCACGACCTTCATGTATTTTCTTCCAATACTGAACTCCCAACGTTAACCGTCAGCCGTTGTTTCTTCCCAATACATTCTACTTTAGGACTACTCTACTAAGCCCTTCACTCTTGAAAACTGATAATCAAGAGTGGGGAATGTGGGTTCCAAGCATAGGATTATTTCATACAGTGCAATTAACGGCCTGGGGATAAAAACCTTGAATACCATTAATAATTGATATCAAAGCGAACCGTGGTTCCTCTATGCTGGCACGTTATGGCTGGGGAATGTCGCTTGAAATTAGATAGAATCTGATTTCAGAAATTATACTGGGGAAATGGATGCCGCTAGGCTAAAAAAGTAGCGTGCGCCATGCGCACGAACCTTCCTTTCCTCAAGGGCGGTATCGAAGCCGGCAAGGGTCCGCTTTAGTTCTTCCATATTCTCATACCACACCGAGAACTCAGCATACACGACCGGGTTGATCACCAGGTTGCCGCGTTCCGCGGCCCATTCCAGTTGCGCCAGTGACTAGTCCGCCCAGCTCGGATCGTTTTGCACCACATCGAGTAGCATGCAGGTGTCGACCAGGATCATTTTAGGCCGGGGTCGTTTGCGTCGGTATCGTAGCCACGCAGCACGTGCATCAATTCATCGGTGGTCCTGCCGGTATCGAGCGTGCCTCGCAGCTTGCCGAAACGATCCTTGCAGTGTGCTGGTGCGGTATCTTCTGCCGGACGGACGATCACCTCGCCGTTCGGTCCCAGCAAAAAGTCGACCGCCGATCCTGGGCGCAAGCCGAGGTAATCACGGATCTTCTTTGGCACCGTGACTTGTCCTTTTCTGGTAAGCGTCGTTGTCATGGCAAATCTCCACAGGGTATTATTTAATTAAAGTATTGTAATACCCACAGGTTACAGGGCGAGCGATAGCTTTGGCCAAATGTCAGTTCGACATAAGGGAAGGTTTATTTCCATTGCGCTGAATCGGGTGTAGGGTGAATTTGTTCACAGGGTTATGTCGAACTGGAGTGCTATCCGGATTTTGCTGGATACGCGATGCTTAATCCGGCCTGCGGTGCTTTTTGAAACGTCCCACGATGCCCTTTGCATCGAAACCCGGGAAGCTAGGATGCAGAGGAGTTTGACCTTTTTTCTGTGAAAATTGAAAGATGGGAAAAAAGAAAACGACGGTTTACCTGGATGAAGATCTTCTGCGGGCGACCAAGGTCATGGCTGCACGCTCTGGTCGGCGCGAATACCAAATCGTGGAAGAAGCCTTGCGGCGCTATCTGGGGTTAGAAAGTATTCGCACCATTGGGGCTCGCAGTGAGCTGGACGAAGATCAAGCCCTGGTTCTGGCTTATCGGGAAATCCACGCCGAGCGCAGGCAGAGGTAGATGCTCTGGGCCGTGCTCGATCCCGGTGTTCTGATTGCGGCCATCCTCTCTCCAAAAGGGGTTTTGTTTTTCTGGTTTCTCATCCCTCCTCTTCGTGCGCATGGCGCACGCTACATGCTGGTGTATGTTGCGCAGCGTTCCGATAGGGATATTCTTGCAAGGATGTGGCACCCCCCCATGGCTAGCTTTCTTAACCTGAGTTCTGGATAACTACATGGGCTCATTATTGCAGGAAACACTGCGTTTAGATTCTTGTCGGAGCGGTTGTAGGGGCGGCTTCAGCCGCGAACAAAATGTGCATCGGGGCTCCAAGGGGGCGCGGCTGAAGCCGCCCCTACAGAAGGCATTTGAGACCAGAGGAGATTGTGGCCTCACAGCACCCACGTAGGCGAAGGCAGGATGCTCTTTTCCGTCCCCTCTCCCGCCAGGGGAGAAGGTGAGGATGAGGGGGGCATTTTAATTAAAGAACGTTGTTCATTTAAACGGGAATGAAACCGACATTCGCCCTCTTGTCCCCCTCAGCTTACTAACAACCGGAGACATCCATCGCTTAGCCTGAATTCAGGCTTCTTAGGCCTATTGTGCCACTTAACTTTTGTGGCTCTGGGTGCTGTTTCACCGCGCTACGTTTATGTGGTCGTAAGACAGAATACCGCCGGTTTAGTTGTGCTTCTTACGCATTGCCTCTTCGGCGACCTTTGCCAGAAATCCGGAACGGCTCATCTGGTGTGCCTTTGCATATTCATCGATGCGGCGCACCAAGGCTTCGGGCAGAGAGATATTGATGCGCACCGCCTTGGGGCGTACGCGGGAGAAATCAATATCCACCATCATCCACACACCGCCCTCGAATTCTGGGCGCTGCACCAATTCCTCCAGCGGTGTGGGAGGTGGGATCTCCATTGTCTCTCCCTCGAAATACAGCTCTACTGCCTCCTGAATTTTGGCGGGCAGTTCCTCCCAGGAATCAGCCGCAGAGAAACATCCGGGGAAATCCGGAAAGGTTACTCCGTGGGCATGCTTATTATCACCTGGATGAATATAGACCGGATACAACATGTCTTACCTCCACTTCCATCCAGCTTGCCGGTAGATATTGCGTAGCGTGCCGATAGGGATATCCTTGCGCGGATGTGGTACGACCACATGATTGTGTTTCACAGGATGTTTGAACTTCATATGATCTCCCTTGCCACCTACTCGCTTCCACCCTTCGCGCTCCAGCCGCTGTATCAGTTCCGTGCTATTCATATTGTGTAATTCTACATAACCCCGAGGGCTTCCGTAGCCTGGAATGATGTTTGGATTTTGGCTTATCGTGTGCATAGCATAATAGTGGTAGCAGCATGGTGCTATTTTAAAATAGTCATGCCTTTGTTTAGTGATCGTGCGCACGGTGCACGCTACTTTTGTCAAGTCTTTTTTCCATGCGATTTAGCCAGTTGCGCAGGAGCTTATGATAGGCACCTAGGCGGGAGAATATCTTCTTAGCAAGAGCCTCATTATATGTATAGGAGGTGAGATTACGGTCGTCTGCCATTTGCAGCGCAAGGCGTGATTCAGCCTCATCGAAAAGACTTGCTTGCAGGGAGGCTCTAATGACCGTCTTCGGGGATGCCACATCTATTCCCTCCACGACTTGGAGGTACCGCTGGGCGGTCTTCCAAACTGCCTCGAAGCTAAATTCAAAGCGTTGTATGCCGGCATCACGCTCGATATCGTTAGGCTGAGGTAGATCAGCCAGTTTTTCAAACTGTGAAAGCGCTTTACGGGCGGTGCCAATTCTTTGTCTTAACCTTTCCATTGCACACCTTTTTCGAGGACACGCCGGCGGAATGTTTCGGAGGCCTGTGAAAGATCGACAAGATCCACATGATAGATGATTTGGCTTTCCTCGAGAGCTTCTCGAATTTCCGCAAGCAAACTCGTGGGTAACGGGTAATGGGGGTCTATGCCAATATCGATATCCGAGTAGCGGCCCATGGTTCCGTCTGCCCTAGAGCCAAATAAGTAGATATCCGCCTTTATTCCACCTAGTTTTTCTTGCACGATTCGTTGAGCTTCTGCGATGTCCCATTGGGGGGCTTTTTTCGGGGGGGGATTCATTATCGCTGTTTGTATGGTCTGAAAATTTTGAATTCATCAATAATAAAGCCTATGTTCCGCATATCCTAAGTTTGAGGATATGTTATCGGCCCGCTTTTCGCCAAATAGCCTATTTGGGGGTTTTAACTGTGAGTATTAAGATTTATTATAATCTCTGCTAATTTATAAAAATAAAAAAGAGATTAGTAAAAATTGGTGAAGCCGCTAAGCTGCTAGGCACTACCCCAGATACGCTCAGGAAATGGGAAGCATCGGGGGAGCTGTTACCCGCCAGAAAAACCAAAGGCGGGACCCGTTATTACGCTGTAGCGGATTTGCTAGGGCTGGCGAATGAGAGCAGCCCAACGGTTTGCTATGCCCGTGTCAGCAGCGATGAGCAAAAGGAAGAGCTTGGGCGTCAGCATGCCATGCTAGAGGCTTACTGTGCGGCCAAAGGGTGGAAATCCGAGATTATTAAAGATCTCGGTTCAGGGATGAATGACCGCAAGAAAGGCTTAAACAGGCTGGTTGAGCTTATTCTACGGGGAAAGATGCGGCGGCTAGTGATTACTCACAAAGACCGGCTATTAAGGTTTGGCGCAGAGTTAATTTTTACCCTCTGCGAAATTCAAGGCATTGAGATTGTGATTATCCATAAAGGTGAGCAGCCTAGTTTTGAGGAAGAGCTAGCCCAAGATGTTTTGGAGATCATCACGGTATTTTCAGCCCGGCTGTATGGAAGCCGAAGCAGAAAACACCAGCAGACGGTAGAGGCGCTAAAGCATGTTACTAGCACACAAGATTGAGTTGCGGCCCTCTATCAGCCAAGCCGCGTATTTAGGTAAGGCGTGCGGGTCTAGGCGGCACTGTTATAACAAGCTGCTGGAGCACTTCTCTAAAGATGAGAATAAGTGGAGCAAGGCGGCGGCTTATCAGCACTACATTAAGGTTATTCGGCCTGAGTTCCCCTGGTATAACGAAGTCTCAAGCCGGGTGACGCGTAACGCCATTGATGATCTGGACAATGCTTTTAAGCACTTTTTTAGGCGGGTGAAGAAGGGAGAGAAGCCTGGTTTTCCAAAGTTCAAGAAAAAGGATATTAACGATAGTTTCGCCCTACGTGAGCGGACTAAATTTGAAGTCAAGGGCCGCAAGCTAAGCATTGAAAAGCTGAAAACGCTTATCCCGATGCGGCAGCGGTTGCGGTTTGAAGGAACGCCTAAGCAAGTCACGATCAGTAAGCGAGCGGGCAAATATTTTGCCTCTATCTTGGTGGACACCGAAGACTACAAAGACTACAGCCAAAACAGAGCGCCTTCTGTGGGCGTTGATTTCGGTGTTAAATCATTGGCCGTTGCCTCAGACGGTCAAGTTTTCCCCGCCAATAACAAACTAAAAAGGAGTCTTAAGAAACTCAAGCGATTGAGCCGCCATCTATCCAGGAAGAAGAAAGGCTCTAACCGCCGAGCGATAGCCAAGCAGCGGTTAGCGAAGTTGCACTACCGGATAGCCAAACAAAGGAGCGCCGTGCTCCATGAGCTGAGCCATCAACTCACGGCAAGCTATGACCGGATTGCCCTAGAAGATCTCAACGTCAAAGGCATGGTTAAAAACCGCAAACTTGCCCGGTCAATAGTGGATGCAGGATTTGCTATGTTGCGGCAGTTTATCGAATACAAAGCCTATCTTCGTGGCTGCACGGTTGAACGGGTGGATAGGTTTTTTCCCTCCAGCAAGATGTGCTCAGGTTGCGGTCAACTCCATGACATCACGCTGGCGGATAGAGCGTTGGCGTGTGATTGCGGATTGACCATAGACCGCGATCTCAATGCCGCGATCAATTTAAATCAGTATCGTCGGGACACGCTCAAGCCAGACGTAAAACGCACACAAGAGTCGAGTAAGACCGCGCTAGCGGCGTCGGTGTTGACGGTGTGAATAAGGCTAGGTTTTCAGAGATTATCCTAGACTTTTATGAGCGGTAGCAGGATGGGAATAGACGGGGCTTGGTTCTTGAAGTTCGGGGTGGAGCAGATGGGGGAGTATGGTTATCCTTTATTGAACGGGCTATTAAAGTTGTGATAAGGAGATAATGTGGAGCGCCAGGGTTGAGTGATGCGGCTGACAGTATCTGAACAGCGTGTATTGGTTGAGGCGGCACGGGAATGTTTTGGTCCCGAGGCACGCGTGCTTCTGTTTGGTTCAAGAACGGATGACTTGCGTCGGGGAGGTGATATCGACTTATTGATTGAGCTTCCTGAATCGTTGTCCGCCGAGGAAGCTGCTAGAATCCGCGCGCGTTTCGTAGCCCAAGTATGGCGTCGATTGGGAGAACGCAAGCTAGATGTGGTGTTGGCCGAGCCTGGCGAAGAGGACGAGTTCGTGCAAACGGTACGGTCGCAGGCCCTGCCCCTGGAGAAAGCATGACGAGGACGAGGCTGGAATCGGCGCTTTGGGAGGCGGATCGGCATCTAGCGGTTCTGGAGCAGGCGATGGCAAGTTGGGCGGCCTATGGGGAGGTGGCCAACCTCGATGAGATTGAAGGGGATCCCCACCGCATGAGGATTGCGGATCAGGTGCTATTTCGTTTTATGAAGCTCCAGGATGCCTTGGGGATGCGTCTCGTGCGAGGGTGTCAAGTTTTTTGTGTAACTAATTTTCACTTGGGCATCCGCTCAGCGAAGAGGATGACGAATTGATTGAGGGCGGCCTTCCAGTCCCGAATGGGTTGAGTCCATTTTTTGGTGATATTGTTCAGGGCCAGATAGAGCACCTTGAAAATGGCTTCATCCGTGGGAAAAGCGCCCCGGTTTTTCAAGACTTTTCGTAGTGAATAGTTCAAGGATTCGATGGCGTTGGTGGTATAAATGGCTCGCCGGATCTGGGGTGGGTAATCAAAGAAGACCGTCAGCCGTGACCAATCGGCCCGCCAGCTGGGGCTGATGGCCGGATATGTCTCATCCCAACGCGCTGAGAAGCGCTCTAGGGCCTGTTCGGCCTCGGCCAGGGTCGCGGCGCCATAGATGGCCCGCAGGTCGGCCGCCACGGCCCGGCGCTGTTTCCAGGGGACATACTTCAGCGAGCCGCGCACCTTGTGCACGATGCACAGCTGAACCTGGGCCTGTGGAAACACCGCCTCGATGGCCTCAGGCAGGCCCTTGAGCCCGTCCACGCAGGCAATAAAGCAATCCTCGACCCCCCGGTTTTTCAGCTCATTGAATACCGACAGCCAGAATTTAGCCCCTTCGTTTTCACTCATCCACATCCCTAACAGCTCTTTCTCTCCCTCTAGATTGACCCCCAGGGCTAAGTACACTGCTTTCGTTTTCACCATGCCCTCCTGGCGTGATTTCACAAACAAGGCATCAAAATATAGGATGGGATAGACGGCCGATAGGGGCCGGCTTTGCCAGGCCCGCACCTCCTCCAACACCGCATCGGTCACCTGGGAAATCAGCGCCGGGGAGACCTCCACCCCATAGAGCTCTTCCAGCTGCGCCTCAATCTCTCGGGTCGAGAGCCCCCGGGCATACAGCGCTAGCACCTTCTCATCAAAGCCCTCCAGCCGACGCTGACGTTTCTTGACCAATTGCGGCTCAAAATTCCCATTGCGGTCCCGTGGCACCTCGATTTCCAATTGCCCCGCCTCGCTCTGAACCCGCTTCTTGCTCTTGCCGTTGCGGCTGTTGCCACTGCCCCGACCTTCCTGAGCATGGGGCGCGTACCCTAGGTGCTCAGTCAGCTCAGCCTCCAAAACCCGCTCCACCAAGCGCTTGCTCAGCTGCTTCAATAACCCATGCTCGCCCAGAACCTCTTTCGGGCTATTGCACTCCTTCAGAAGTTCATCCAGCAACTCATCGGTCTTTTTTTCAATACTGGTCATCAGTGCTTTCTCCTTGTTGTTAATTACAGATCACCAGTTACACAGTTATTTGTACACCCCCTCTCGTGCCGGCGACCTTGGCTGCTTTGGGCGAACCTTTCGAGGAGTGGCCCATGCGTGACCGGCTCGACCGCTTGGAAAAGCTGCATGTGCTCAGTGCCACCGATTGGTTCGTCGGGAGGGAAATTCGCAATCGGCTTGCCCATGAATATCCCGATCAGCCCCAGCGCCGTTTGGCCAATTTGCTTGCCGCAGTGGAGGCAGCCGGTGCATTGGCCGCGCTGTACCGCCATTGGCGGACCTTTCTTCAAGCGCGAGGGATGGCCTGATTTGGGTAGAAAAAAGGGGCTGACTTCTCCCGGCCCAGTCGGGCGAGGGTTGTTGGATCACTCCAAGAACTTTCCTGGTTCAACACGCCTTCCCTAGGCGACAACGCCTGTTGTCGCCCCCGTTCCAGTCGCTCCAGAGGCTAACCCCGCCAGCCCGGCGGTTTTGATATTGATCGCCGCTGCGATGTCGCGGTCATGGACAGTCCCCCACGAGGGACAGCGCCATTCACGGACCTCCCGCGGCAGCGTTTCGTTGATATATCCGCACCCTGGGGTGGGGCAACGCTTGGAGCTGGGGAACCCGCGGTCGATCTCGACTACGGTTCGCCCTACCCACTGCGCCTTGTACTTCAGTTGACGGACAAACTCACCCCAATGGGCATCGGCTATGGGCTTGGCAAGCCGGGGGTGTTTGATCCTGTTCTTCACCGCAAGAGATTCAACGCACACGACTTGGTTTTCGTTGATCAGTGTGCGAGTCGCCTTGTGGGTGGCGTCCCGACGGCAGTCAGCTATTTTAGTGTGCATACGGGCCACCTTCAGCCGCAGTTTGTTGCGGTTATGGGAACCTTTCTGCTTCTTCGCCAGCTTACCCTGCAGATAGGCCAGCTTCGCTTCGTACTGCTTGGTGTACTTGGGATTGCCGGAAACGCGCATCCCGCCTTTAAAGGTTGCCCGCTGGAGGCTGAAGTACGGCCAGTCAGCAGATCTGCCGACATATAGCGCCTCCTTTTGCGGCGCAAGCTAGTTTTTTGTTGGCAGATATGACCAGACAGAGTATATTCATATTTATTAGATATGAATATACAAGGTAGCAATCATGGCCAATACCAGTTTAAGCCTTGGAGAGCATTGGGAAACCTTCATTAAGAACGAAATGGCGAGCGGGCGCTACGGTTCCGCCAGTGAAGTCGTACGCGATGCGCTGCGCTTGCTGGAAGAGAGGAGAAGCAAGCTGGACGCGCTACGGGCACATTTAGGGCAAGGGGAGGCGCAGGCGCAGCGCGGTGAGTTTGTCGAAAACTATTCCATCGAGGCGGTGATTACCGAGTTAGATCAGGAAATCTGATGCCCGGTTACAGGATTACACCACGGGCGAAAGCGGATTTGAAAAATATCGGGCGCTATACGCTCAAAATCTGGGGCAAGCAACAACGCGATATTTATCTGAAAAATCTTGATCAACGCTTTGCCTGGCTGGCGGAAAATCCGTGTCTGGGAAAGCACCGGCCTGATATAGAGGAAGGCTATTATTGCTTTCCCCAAGGCTCGCATCTGGTTTTTTATCTCCTACGTGAGGATGGCATTGATATTATCGGTATTCCCCATCAGGATATGGATATTCTGAATTATTTTAACGGGTGAAACCCAAGGCGGGATTATGGCTAGTATGAAATAGAGGCCATTTCCCCTATTGTTTTGCCGGATACGCGACGCTTAATCCGGCCTACGAGCAGTTTATGAGCGCCTCCTAGTAGGCCGGACCGATTCGCCGGGAGCGAATTGGGGCCTCCGCAGGAGGCCCGAAGGGCGCGCATCAATAAGGCCTTGAGGCCGTTTCCGGCAAGGTCATTGCCCGCAACGGATAGGCTTAGCCTCCCCTTCATTTGCTCAATTCTCCCCATTTAAAACACGACCTCCGGTAATCCTCGATGGGGGCATCGAAATTAGGATGAAAGATGGGTTTTGACTTCGTGTATGCTAACTTGAATCATGGAAGGGAACTTCAATATTTGTGCTTAGTCACGTTAGTTAGCTAATATGGCTTCGTCAAGCCATTACCATTACCCAAGTTTTTATGCTTCCTTGATGTGGGTTCGCTGCCTCAGGAGTGATTTGACGATTCCATGGTCGTAAAGTTGAATCGGCGAGAATCCTAATATTGAATTTTCCAGCTCATTTAGATCTTTGGAGCCTCTTTGGGAGTAGCTTTTTGGCGGCAACGCTGTTGCCGGGAGGCTCGGAGGTGGTGTTTGCCTTATTGGCAGCAGAGAATGTCCATTCTCCATCGTTGTTAATTGGGATAGCCACTCTCGGCAACACTTTGGGGGGTATGGTGACACTGGGGATGGGCCGGTTGCTGGCGCGACGTTATCCCATGCGGGCGCTGGAGAAACCTGCTCACCAGCGGGCCTCTCGTTGGCTCCATAAATATGGCCCTCTCAGCTTACTTTGGTCTTGGGTCCCCGTGATTGGCGATCCGCTATGTTTTGTTGCCGGTTGGCTGCGCTTAAATTTGCTTTTAGCCCTTGCTTTCATCGCCGTGGGTAAGTGTGCCCGCTACGCAGCGCTGTGGAGTGTGACAGGTTAAATGGAGGGAGTATCTTGGCAAAAATTTTGGGGGGTAATGTGGTTGTTTTCGCGCCCCCCTACAAGCCAACAAGTAGTGTGCGCTGTGCGCACGAAGGGGAGGGATGAGAGGCCAGGAAAACAAAACTCTCAGAACTTTCGCTGGGGCACTTACCTTAGCGCCAAGGTCAATATTTCCTCCTCCCTCCAAGGGGGAGGATAAGAAGGAGGCCTCTGTTCCGGAAATTGCTTAAATTAAGGAAAGAGATAGATTCAGGTATGACACCGTTAGTGATGGCGTTTCCCGAATAAACAAGGCACGAATATTGACTCAGCAGAACCCTTTGACCGTATCTTTCCTATCGGGGAAACGCTATATCTATTAAGGGTATAAAGCTTTGCCCCATAGGGCGGAGCGTATTCAGTGGGCGATGTATGGCTGACTACTACAGGAGTAAAACCATGATGAAGGGCAAAAAATTAATCCCCCTGGCTGTTTTTGTTGGCCTGACAACCTTGGGTGCGGGGCAGTCCTATGGACAGCAATCTACCCCGGCCGCTGAAGGTTTTCTTGCTATAGAGCAGATCATTGAAAAGGTCCGCGCTGATTATCCTGGTGAAATCATTGCGGTTGAGCGAGAAAAAGAGGAGGGGAAGATGGTCTGGGAAGTCGAGGTTAAGGACAAGGATGGCAAGAAGTGGGAAGTTTATTACGACGCTTCCACCGGTAAGAAGCTAAAATCAGAGCCGGAGTCCTGAGCTGTTTGCCGGTCGGCTCTTTTGAGCCAACCGGCCTGATTATTGTTCCCCCCAGCATCAAGGCTCAATAGTCGTCCAGCGTCCTTGCCACACGGCCCACCCTTTGAATAGGGCTTTGGCGTAGGTGGTGACATTGATGGCCCACCAGATCCCAGAGGCTTCAAAACCCATGGGAAAAGCGAATAACCAGGCCAGTGGGACCCGAATCAAGTTGAAAGGGGTGCTGTACCAAAATACCGTCCGGGTATCGCCGGCACCGGCGAGAATGCCTTCACTCAGGGCCTCCCAGGCCAGAAAAAGCTGAGAAGCGGCCAGGATCACCGCATACTCCGTGGCCGCCCGATGAACGGCAATGTCGTCGGTAAAAAGGGCAGTCAGAGCTTCACCCGCAAAGAAAAATATTAGGGAAGCCGCGAGGCCCAGCAGGGTGGCCAGGGGCAGCGCCATGTGGAAGGTCCGGCGGGCAAGATCGGGCCGGCGGGCTCCCAGGTAACGGCCGGCGAGAGAGGCGGCGCCGAGGGAGAGCCCATGGAAGAGGGGCCAGGTGCACCCCTCCAGGGCGGAAAAGCCAATTCCCAGGGCCGCGTTGACATGAGTCCCCAGTGGCGAGACGGAAGTTTTCAGCAGTCCCCAATAGACAATGGCAAAAAAGGCCGTTCCTAGCGCCATGGGGGTGCCGATGCGCATGATCCGGCGGAGTTGTCCTCGGGGTTTGAGATCTTCGAAGGTTAATCCTGTTATCCGCTTGAGCAATATCAAGCCAATGCCGACCCCAATGCCACGGGCGATATTGGAAGCTAGGGCGGCGCCGACAATGCCAAGTCCCGCCTCATGGATGAGCAGCGGGGTCAAAATAATATTCAGGCCTAGGGAAAGGGTATGGAGTAGCAATGGTGGTCGGGCCGAACCCATGCTAATAAAAGTTTGGTCGACTAAGGGGGTCAGCACCAGGGGCAGTATCGTTAAAAAAAGGGTGCGAAGATAGCGAGTGCATTCGATGGCTGATTGGCCCTCAAGACCCAAGGTATGGGTAATCATCGGTGCCCCCAGGGTCCCCAGGACCATTAAAAGCATGGTCAGGAGGAGGGCGCCGTAGATGGCTTCGCCGAGCAATGTTCGACGGGCTAGGGGATCATGGGCACCCGTCGCCCGAGCGATGAGAGGGCCTGCCCCTGCCGCAAACACTTCAAAAGTGGCGTAGGTAAAAATAAGAACGAAGGCGGAGGAGCCGATGGCTGCTTGGGCCTCGACGGACACGCCTTGAATAAAATATTGGTCGACGATCCGAAAACCGTTGGTGAGAAAAGCGAAAACAGCACTGGGAATGGCAAGTGCAAGAAGCGGTCGAAGACCGATAGGAGGAAGGGGCTCTAGGTACGGTTGCGCCTGGCCCTCGTGCTTTGCCATGGTGGTGTGTCGTGATTAGTGAATGGGTATTTTCTATAGAAAAATAACGTTACCATAGCTTGTATCCGCGAACCAACTTGGGCAAAAGAAGATGAGGGCCTCAAAAGGCCCTCATCAACTACTTTAATGATTTAATCATTAGTCATGGGTATGGAGTTCGACCCGGCGATTTTGTGCCCGACCTTCTTTGGTTTTATTGGAGGCAATGGGTTGTGCTTCCCCATATCCTACCGCTTCCAGCCTAGACTGATCGACGCCCTGGGAAACTAAGTAGTTCATGGCGGCTTCAGCGCGCAATTGGGAAAGACGCTTGTTATAGTCGGCGTTACCCACACTGTCAGTATGGCCTTCAATAGTGACCTCTAGATCGGGATGAGTACGCAGAGAATCCGCCGTCTCATCCAATATGTCACGTGCTTCTGGGGTCAGTTTGGCGGAATCAAATGCGAAATGGACTCCTCCCTCAAGGACAACAGGTTCGGGACAGCCTACTTCGTCTACTTCAACGCCAGCAGGGGTGTCGGGGCACTGATCTACATCATCGGTCACCCCATCGCCATCACTGTCTAGGGGACAGCCTTCGCTATTTACCGCCACGCCTGGGGGGGTGTCGGGACATTGGTCAAGATAGTCCGGTACCCCGTCACCATCACTGTCTAGGGGACAGCCTTCGCTATTTACCGCCACGCCTACCGGGGTGTCGGGGCATTGGTCGAGATAATCCGGTACCCCGTCGTTGTCATTATCTAGGGGGCAGCCCACGGTATCCACTTCTACCCCTTCAGGTGTTCCGGGGCATTGATCGGTATCATCTGGAACCCCGTCGTTATCGCTATCTGGAATAAAGGGATTGGAGCGGCAGATAACCCCCGTGACCACTTGGCCATCGGGCATGGTCTCTCCTGCGGCCTCCATGACGGCACAGGGCGGCCAGCCTTCATAGGGTGCATATAGGGGCTGATCGCTTGATTGTGCTGATATGTCAGCTGTAAATAATATTGGCACAACCGTTGCAATGGTTGCGATGATTTTTTTATTATTCATACTTCCCTCCCCTCCTTAATTTTTGTTGCTAAGAGTCATTCAAGTTTTACCTGGTTTCTAAATTCTAGTCTAGTTCAAATAACATATATAGGCTATTCAATATCAATGACAAATTGTTATAGGAAAAGCGTCAGGAGTGGTGAAAAAGATTTGCTGTCAGTATAGGGCGTGCAGAGCCCAGCAATAGGCATCATCCACATAGAAAGGGAATTCAGCGAACAGTGGTGGGTCTTGCTGCACTCAACCCACCCCTAAAGAGATTTTCCAACAACCGTATAATGTTCCAACGTGGATGTTATGGAAAGAGAGTCATCGTTTTTCAGTGGCAAAAAAATTGTAAAGAGGTTATATGTAGAATTAGTCTGCTACCAAGGCTTCTATTTGCTGCTCAATATTGGCCAAGGATTTTTTCATGACAGCGGCTATATCCAGGTAGGCTTGGCGGCATTTGGGTGTCGATTTGTCTTTTTCTTCTAGAAACGCCAAATATTGATCGGAAACTTCCTTTGGCAGCATGATCATGATGTCCGAGGTCATCTCAGCAGGATAGCTATTCCGTGCCATTGCCTTGGAAAGCTGCTCCAGGGTTTCCCTAAACCGCTGCTCGAGCTTATCCCGCTCGGTTTTCAAGTGCATGAGTTTGGTTTCACGCCGCCATCGTAGATGATCGGCAATAATGGTTGTCACGGGTGCAATGCTTGCAATCAGGCCACCGATAAGAACCCCGATAAAAATATCCATGAGTACTCAATCCTATTCGATAAATCCCGTTAAAAAAAGAAGGGAAAAATTTTGATCTCAGGTAGATTTTGCAACTAGTGTAAAAATGATCGGCGTATTTTGTTATTTTTTAACTTTCAAAAAAAAATTGTTGAGCGTCACACCACTTTTATCTTCAAGGGAAGGTTTGTCGCCAAGCTTTTTTATTTCCTCGTCCCTGGTGGAGATTGCAAGGAGGAGGCTTCTACACCAAAGCACTGGGCAACAGCCAATTCGTTGCCTTGTTTGATGGTTTGATATTTATCCCAGAAGAACGCATCTATCCTGCGCAAGGATTTGGGCGTGTTCGCCTTACGGTAACGGCTCAGGTGTCTAGGTCCTCCATTATAGGCAGCATAAGCCGCCCGGGCCAGGTTATGGAAATTATCTGTTTTTTTATGCTCGCCTTTTCTAATGGCGTAATCGACCAGATAGTGCATCAAGATTTCGCCACCTGCTTTGGTGTTGTAGGCAATATTCTGATTCAAACCGTTAACGTCGTAAAAACCTCGCCAAACATTTTGGTTGACCTGCATCAGACCTACTGAACCGGCATGAGAACGAATCGGTTGGATGCTGTCTCCTTGCTTGATGAACTGGCGCCAACAGCTTTCTTGCCAGGCGGTGGCGAGCAGGAGCCAACGATATAATGATTGCATTTGGGGTTCTAATTGGCGCCGGTGGAGTAAGTGGTGGGTGGTTTGATCCAAAAGTTGGTGGACTATGGGTAGATAGGTGCCAATATCGCGGGAGGTGGGCGCCCATTGGTTTAGCCGGGCAATCAGCGACTGATCAATGTCGCTGGCAGCCCAAGCGCTTCGCCAAAACCAATGGCTTAGGCCGAGATCGGGATTTTCCTGGGGTGGGGGTAGAGGGGGGCCCAGCCCAAACGATCGACGCAGACTGGGATCGACTTTAAAACTGTAAGAGAGGGGGTCCTGCTGTTCTTGGGGAGCAATGGTCCGCGCTAGTCGGCGCAATCCGTCGGTGGAAATGTCAAGGCCGGATACAGGACGAAGTTGATCAATGATTTTTAGGGCATCGCTGGCGGTAATAAAGGTCAAGTAGCGCAGGGCTCTTTCATTGGACATGTTCAGGGTGAGGCGGCGCAACACCGGGGACAAGCGCTCCCAGGTGCTTAGAAATAGGGCACGTATGGGATCAGGGGTTCCTGGGGTCGAGGAGGTGAGGGCCTTCCCAATATCATGACGGGCATCCAATAGGATTTCCAAGAGAGTGAGGCGAAGTTCTTTTAGCGTGCTTTCGGCTGCTGCATGTTTGATGACAAAAGTGAGAAACGCATCCCAGTGCCGCCAGGTTGTTTTCCAGCGTTGCAATTCTGCGGGCGAGAGGGCAGGTTCGGGAGAGGTCGGTGTTTGGGGATGGCTGAGATCCGGGAGTGTAAAACCCAATGTGACCCTCATACCGGCCGGGGTGGTTTGTGCTTCGGTCAGTGCGAGCGAGTGAAGCGTGGTTTGAATTTGAGGTCCCTCTTGCTGGGGTAACACAAGGGGTAGCAAGCTTCGCAGCTCTGCCAACAGGGGGTGGAGGTTAATCCGCACCTGTGAAAGCTTGGGATGGACATATTTTTTTACTCCATCCCACAGTTTACCTGTGGTGAGATTTTTACCCCCTTGAGGATTGTAAATATTTGATTTAACGGTTCGGAAACTGACTGTAGCCAATTGGGGCCCAAGCACAGGTTCTTGGAATACCTCAATCATCCCTTTCCAATCTAGGAGCGGAATGCAGCGATTGCCGATAGGGGTTCCAATTTTGGCTTTTCCTTCACTAAGCAGGCGAATTTGCGGGCCCGCGCTACTGATTTGAGGATTAGAAAGTACCAGAGAGTTGCATCTGCTATCCTCATTCCACATCTGCGCCGTATGATGGGGGCCAGTATATACTTGCCTAATGAGAATTTGGCGGAGAAACTCATGATCCAGTTGTAGTGGTACCCGGATTTCACTGGCATTGCTCCCCGGGGATAGCCCGAGCAGCCCAATCACAAGACCTGTAGAAAGCCATTTTTTCATTTGGACGGTTTGATGAAGGGAGCAAAAATAATTAAGTTGCTATTTTAATGAATTTTTTATCTAAACTTAAGCATAATTCCTGGGTATCTTACCCTATACTGCTGGTTGTCTAATTGAGTTATTTGCTGGGGTACGACCTAAAATTTGCTATCTTTTGCTAAAACTTCGACAAAAGGAGTAAAAATGGTTAATGACAAAGCGCCTAATGCAATGGGGTTCATTGTTTTATTGTTTTTTCTGCTTTTTGGTGTTGCTTCGCCGACTCTAGCGGAAGAAGGTTATGGAGAGAGGGTAGGGGAAAAACTGGGGCGTGGATTAGTCAATGTGGCCACTGGTTGGGTGGAAATCCCCAAAAATATAGTGAATACCAGTCAGGATAGTAATGTGGGTATTGGAGTCACCTGGGGATTGGTGAAAGGTATTGGCCACACCCTGGGACGCACGCTCGTAGGGGCAGGGGAATTAGCCACTTTTTTCGTGCCGACTTCTGAAATTATCCATCCTCCCTATATCTTTGAGGATTTTCATCGGGATACGACTTACGGCGTGGCGCAGTAAGTTTTATTTGCCGGATGGGGCGCAAGGCGCCTTATCTAGCCGACAGGCTTTATCCAAGAGATATTCGCTGGTGGGTGGGGTGTGAAGCCAAAAGTAGGCCGGATAAGTTTTATTTGCTGGATGCAGCACAAGGTGCCTAGGAAGCTGTTGGAAAACTTTGAGGACAGCGTAGGGTGTGCAGAGCGCGGCGATGCGCACCATGGAAAGGGAGACCAACGAACAGCGGTGATGTGCCCCTTCCCTGTGGGCATTCTTCGCAGGTCCTAATGTGCTCCCGGCGAAGCGGTGGGTTTGTTGCAGGCCATCCCTGGCCTGCACCCTGCGGGCGTGCTGCGCACGACCCAATTCGCTCCCGGCGAATCGGTCGCTACGCTCAACCCACCCTACCCATAAAGGTATTTTCCAGCAGCTTCTTATCTTAATTCCGAGTGTTTTGTTGGGTTATCGCACCGGCCCAATGGCCATCAAATTTCCTTTAGAGGGTGTTTTCTCAGGTCAGAGGGGATTCGACGGGTGTTGACCGAGCCCTTGTTAAACAAAACCGTTTGATTCCCCCATCCGTCCCAGCCTGATCGAGCCCGGCGGGCAAACATTTCTAGATAGGGGCCATCGGTTAATTGCTCGATGCGCTCGTAGGCCTCATCCGGTTTGCGGCTATGTTCCCGTCGTGGAGAAATGATTAGGCGGCGGACGCTGGCAGATTTCCGTTTTGGCTGGCCCTTGGTCGCCAGCAAGCACATTTCCGGGTTGGCCCGGGTCCAGAAGCCTAAACCCGTAAAAAAATCCTTTTCGGAGAGTTGGCCGATTTGGGCTGACTTGTTGAGTTTCACCCAATAAAAGCCTACCGTTTTATAGGTGAATCCCCAGGCCTGGATCACTTCCATGGCCTGGGGAAGCAGCGGGTCGGTCACCCAGAGGAAGAGCAGGGCATCAGGGGTCGTCCATTCGTTAACGGGAATACGGCAGATTTCTTCAATGGATAGACAGTCGTAATGGGCTTCCGCGCTGCGGCCAACTCCTTTTTTTGAATAGGTTTTAAATGCCCAAGGTGGATCGGCATAGATGACCCTATATTTTTTGGGGGGGGCGACCAAACCGGAAGCCATCTAATGTCTCCCAAAATCGTGGTTTATATTTTTTTATTCCGGAATAAATCAAATAGCGGGCTGAAAGCCCGCTATCGATTGAGTTAATCCCACTTCAAGGCGCCCCCGGTTTGATATTCCGTCACCCGAGTCTCAAAGAAATTCTTTTCTTTTTTGAGGTCCAGGATCTCGGACATCCAGGGAAAGGGATTGCTGGCGCCAGGATACTGTTCCGGCAGTCCGATCTGGGCGCAGCGGCGATTGGCAATGAACTTCAGGTATTCGTCAAACATGGGGGCATTCAGGCCTAGCACGCCACGGGGCATGGTGTCATAAGCGTATTGGGTTTCTAGGCTCACGGCCTCCCGGATCATTTGGATGGTTTCTTGTTTGAAGGAGTCAGTCCACAGATGGGGGTTTTCAATCTTGATCTGATTGATGACATCAATGCCAAAGTTCATATGCATGGACTCATCGCGCATGATGTACTGGAACTGTTCAGCCGTGCCGGTCATTTTGTTGCGGCGGCCCATGGAGAGAATTTGGACGAATCCTACGTAAAAGAAGATGCCTTCGAAGATCACATAAAAGGCGATGAGTTCCCGCAACAGTTTCTGATCATTTTCGTCGGTACCGGTGTGGAATTGGGGATCGGCCAAGTACTGGGTGAAGGGCAGGGCCCATTCGGCTTTACGGGCCACGGCTGGCACTTCCCGGTACATGTTGAAAATTTCCCCTTCGTCCAATCCCAGGGACTCCACGCAGTACTGGTAGGCATGGGTGTGCACCGCTTCCTCGAAAGCCTGACGCAGCAGGTACTGGCGGCATTCGGGATTGGTAATGTGCCGGTAGACGGCCAATACCAGATTGTTAGCGACCAAGGAGTCGGCGGTGACGAAGAAACCGAGATTGCGTTTGATGATGGTGCGTTCATCCTCGGTTAATCCATCGGCGCTTTTCCATAGGGCAATATCCGCGTTCATGTTAATTTCTTGCGGCATCCAGTGGTTAGCGCAGCCGTTGAGGTATTTTTCCCAGGCCCAGTGGTATTTAAAGGGCACCAGCTGGTTCAGATCCGCCCGGCAGTTGATGATCCGTTTATCATCCACCTGAATCCGGGCCGCACCCATTTCAATGTTTTCAATCCCCAGAACGCCCGTGCCGGCTTCGGTCCCAGTGACGGTGGCTGTAGGGGATTCTGGATTGTCCGTCAGCAATGTTTCATTTGAGTTATCTTGTGTCTCCTCCATCTCCTTCCCACCCTCATTGGAGTACGCGCTGATGGGAGGCAATTTTTGAGGTTGGGTTTTTTGACTATCAACGCCTGCAAGTGGGTCGTCCCAATTCAGCATCCTTGATCTCCTCATTATTGACTAAGATTTTTGACTACTCCCAATTCCAATAGCAAGTAGCGTGCGCTGTGCGCACGAAGAGGCTACTGGCAAGCCTCACAATCCGGGTCCAAGATAGAGCAAGCTTGGGGGGCTTCTGATTCCGGTTCCTGGGGGGAGCCGGATTGGACCGCATTGAGGGTGTTGACCTGATCCGAGGTCATGGTGCTTTTCTCCACATGGGTCGCGCCGAGGGAGCGCAGATAATAAGTTGTTTTGAGGCCCCGTACCCAGGCCAGTTTATAGAGATTGTCGAGCTTTTTACCGCTGGGCTCGGCCATATAAAGGTTGAGGCTCTGAGCCTGATCGAGCCACTTTTGGCGACGGGAGGCGGCTTCCACCAGCCAGCGGGGATCGATCTCAAAGGCGGTGGCATAGAGGGTTTTGAGATCTTCCGGTATGCGGTCGATGGGCTGGACGCTGCCGTCAAAGTATTTCAGATCGTTGACCATCACTTCGTCCCATAAATCCCGGGCTTTAAGATCTTGGACCAGGTAGGGGTTGATCACCGTAAATTCGCCCGAGAGGTTGGATTTCACGAACAGATTTTGGTAAGTGGGTTCGATGGATTGGCTGACGCCGCAGATATTGGAAATCGTCGCTGTGGGCGCGATGGCCATGCAGTTGGAGTTACGCATGCCTACGGTTTTAACCTGTTCCCGCAGGCCGTCCCAGTCTAGGGTCTGGGTGCGGTCTTGTTGTAGGTAGCCGCCGCGGCCTTGTTCCAGCAACCCAATGGAATCAATGGGTAAAATCCCTTTGCTCCAGAGGGAACCTTCAAAAGTGCAGTACTTGCCCCGTTCCCCAGCGAGGTTGCTGGAGGCCTTGATGGCATAGTAGCTGATGGCCTCCATGGAACGGTCGGCGAACTCCACGGCGGCTTCCGAGGCATAGGGAAGGCGGAGTTTGTAGAGGGCGTCCTGGAAGCCCATGAGGCCTAGACCTACGGGCCGATGGCGGAGGTTGGAACGCCGCGCCGTGGGCACGCTGTAATAATTATAATCGATGACATTGTCCAACATGCGCATGGCGGTGGTGATGGTTTTCTCCAGCTTGGGAAGATTAAGGCCGTTCTCATCCAGATGTTGGGGGAGATTAATTGACCCCAAGTTGCATACCGCGATCTCATCATCTGAGGTATTCAGGGTGATCTCGGTATTCTTCGTGATCAGCCCGTTGACTGTCCAAGCATGGGTCGTCGAATCAACGGTAAGGCAGTAAGCATCCTCATTTGGCAAGTGTTTTAGCCCTGAAAAAGTGGCCCACAATTTTTGCTGGTAACCTTCTTTATTGATGTTATCCAGGAAGTATCTGGCCGCTTTGGCGGTGTTAGCTTTATGCTCCGCCAAATGCGTTATGTCCTCGGCAATTCGGCAACCTTGAATTGAGGTAATCAACAGGCGATAAAGTGGCTTCACCCAGTATTTGCGCTTTCCACCCCTTCCGTCGGGCAGAAGCTGCTGCCTGTGGCCGCGCATCTGATTGATAGATGTTTTCACACCGAAATTTGCCCATAGAATCTGCAGTTCGCGGATAAATTCTTTATTATGGGAAGCAAACACCATGGAAGTTACTTCACGGGAAGCTTGGATATGTCCATCTGCCTGATAGAGGCCTCGCAGATAGGCTGCGGCAGTCTCTCGATCGCCTTGCCAAACCAATTCAGGGATACGCAGCTTTGTTTCTTTGGTGAAACCATTCTCCTCCAATATCCGCTTGAGTGGCGCTGAACTTAACCGTGCTCTCTTTCGTTCTGTATTCAGGTAAAACGCAGGACTATTGGTGGATGTAGTGCGCAGTACAGCATTACCGTCCAGTAGTGTGTGTGTTTTCTCTTCAATTGGTTTGAGAAAAGTGAAATCCTGGCTCCACACATCAAGATGTACGTTGCAATTACCAAAGGTGCCATCACCGGCAATTAATCCCATCAGGTAGCTTAAATCGGGGTCGTGCTGATGTCCCCAGAGCCCTTCAATCTGTTGTGTAAGTAATTTGTCACCTGGCGCGAGGTGCTGTGCCTCGACCCATCCGCGATCTTTAACCCACACTTTGTGATCGGGAGTGATCTTATGGGTATAACCTTCTTCAGTTTGGATTTCGACCATTGGCGCGTTAGGCCGTGGCAACAACATCTCCGAAGCGTCGTAGATACCGTCTAATCCAACCACTTTGTTCTTGCCCCCCAATCGGTAAAGTTCACCAACGGTCAGCAATCCCCTGTCAGTAACAACACGTTGATCGGCAGCGATACAACACAGATTCGATGAGTGCACCACGCCAGCATGCTGCTGGGGCGAGCGCAGGTTACAGGGGTCCTTGAAAGTGATCCAGGGATGTCCCGTCTCAAACAGCATGGAGAGCATTTTGCGCCACAAATCCACGGCCCGCTGCTTTTTAAAGTTCTTGATTTCGCCGCAGGCCGCTTTTTCCTCGTAGCGAAGATAGGCTTCTTCAAAGGCTTGGCCCACCAGGTCATGGAGATCCGGGGTTTCATCGGGCGAAAAAAGAGTCCATTCCCCGTCTTCGGCAACCCGCTTCATGAACAGGTCCGGCACCCAGTTGGCGGTATTCATATCGTGGGTGCGGCGGCGGTCGTCGCCGGTATTCTTGCGCAGCTCTAGGAATTCTTCGATATCAATATGCCAGGTTTCCAGATAGGCGCAGACCGCGCCCTTCCGCTTCCCGCCATTGTGAACCAGGGCTGCGGTGGTCATGTAACTGGGATCCCCTTCAACTTTGAGGTCGTAGACGAAGGGCAGGGGGTCGATATCACGTACGCTACGGATGCGGGTGAATAAGCAACTCCCGTATTCGATCCAGTTGCGCTTGGTGAGTGCGCGGCAACCGAGGCGTTCCGCAATTTCAGCCACGGCGGGGATGCGTACATCCACTGCTCGGCAGATACCGTCAAAACGGATTTCGCTGCCATCGCTACGCCGCCCCCTGTGATTCTGATAGCGTTCCCGGTATTGGCCAGCGGTAGGCACCCCTAGGCGCAATAGTTGGTAGCGCAGCCCCTCTGCAAGTAAAAATGAGGTGCTGGTAAAGTAAATTTCTTTATTTCGGCTTACGCCGCCGTCGGTTTCCAGCAGCCCCTGTACCAAGGCCAGGGTCTGGCGGCGGGGGAGATGACTGAACCGGCGGTGGATGCGTTTGTTTCCGGTGTGGTCATAAAGGTCGTCGCGGGTAAAGGGAAGGGTGGGCGCGCCAGCACCGACAATGCGACCGGTGGTGGCATTGCGAATGACGCCACGGCCGCTGGCCCAACGAATCTGGACATAGCGGGTGCCACGGTTGATTTCCCAGTAGTGAATTCCGCGCACTTCCAGATAGCGGCGTACGAACTGGAGGTGGTGATCTTGCTGAGGGTTACCGGAAACTCCCCATTCTTCTCCCCTCTTATCGGAATGCCCATCACCAAGCAAGATACCATATAGGTGAGCGTCATCTTCGGTAAAATCAGCGACCGGTACGATCTCCTTCGGTATGACTTGAGCCACATAATCCCCTTTGGACAGCTTTCCGGCTTCGACCCATTCAGGCTGTATTTTGCCGTGGGCAAGCCAGGACAGGGTTCGGTCGTTGGATTGTTCCATGGGGACGCCGCGCAGCGCCCAAAAAGGGTGACCGGCAGTGACCTGGACCGGCTCGATACTGTGCTTGATATGGAGTTCCACCATGGCCTCAGTCTGGTTATAGGCCAACTTGCGGGTGACCTCCCGGTACTCGCCGCATTGACTCAATACCAAATCCCCGGCCTGGATGGCTTTGATGGGGGTTACTCCCTCGGCCGTGTGCACCAGGGTGTCCGGCGCAAAACACTGATTCACCGCCACTGCGGTATCATTGGCCACCTTTAAAAAGGGCACCACGCCTTGGGATTTGCCGTTGGTCCCTTTAATGTGGGCGCCCATTCCCCGAACCCGAGTCCAGTCGTTGCCAAGCCCGCCCGCATATTTGGAAAGCAGGGCATTGTCCTTGATGGCGCTGTAAATGCCATCCAAGTCATCGGCTACCGTGGTCAAATAACAGGAAGAGAGCTGGGGCCGCAGGGAACCTGAGTTGAACAGGGTGGGGGTGCTGCTCATAAAGTCAAAGGAGGATAACAGCTCATAGAACTCAATGGTCCGCTCTTCCCGTTCAACTTCGTTGATTGCCAGACCCATGGCCACCCGCATAAAAAAGGCCTGGGGCAATTCAAAGCGAATTCCCCCTGAGTGGATGAAATAGCGGTCATAGAGGGTCTGCAGACCCAGGTAGGTGAACTCAAAGTCCCGCTCTGGCCGTAAGGCCTGACCTAGACGGGTCAGATCATATTGGGTTAGACGGGGGTCAATCAGTTGTAAATCAGCGCCTTGCTTGATATAGGCGGCAAAGTATTCCGGATAGCGCTCCGCCATTTCCCCTTGAGTGGCATGGGTTTCAGCGCCGTGGATAAAGGAGAGAGCCTCTCGACGCAGGCTGTCCAGCAATAGGCGAGCGGCCACGTAGCTGTAATGGGGTTCTTTCTCGATGAAGGTGCGGGCGCTCATGATAAGCGCCCTTTCCACATCCTGTTCGGCGACCCCGTCAAAGAGGTTACGCAAGGTCTCGTTGAGAATCGTCTGGGGTTGGGTTTCAGGCAATGCCTGGCAAGCTTCCTCTATAATTCGAGTCAGCCGGGCTTTATCCAAGGGTACGACGCGACCATCGGCTAAGGTCATCTGGAGAGGAGGTTCGGCAGCCTTTTTCTTCGTTTTGGCCGCGGCTTGGGCCCTTTCCCGGGTTCTTTCCTCCCGGTATAGCACGTAGGCCCGCGCTATTTTGTGGTATCCCCCCCGCATCAGGGCCAGTTCCACCTGATCCTGAATGTCTTCGATGTGGACGGTGCCGCCCGTTTCCAAACGGCGGGTGCAGGCTTCCACCACTTGGGCCGTTAAGGCCTCTACCGTCTGATGGATGCGTTTGCTCGTGGCGGCACTGCCGCCTTCCACCGCTAGGAAAGCCTTGGTCATGGCGACGGCGATCTTGCTGGGGTCAAAGCCGGTGACTTTGCCGTTACGGCGGATGACTCGATATTGGCCGGGAGCAGTGGCCCTGACGGTAGGGTCTAGGGATTCAGAATCAGGGCTCTGCTCCCGGCCATGTAGCATAGTGGACGATTCTGTTTTCATGGCAGACTGGTAGAATTTTGGGTTATTTTTTAGTCAGTGCAAAACCACAAGAAACTGTGGTCCACTCCCTCTTGAAGCACTATATAGTGTAGTATTATGTACTATAGTAAACCCAATGAGAAGCTGCGGTCGACCCCCTTTTTTAGGGAAGCGCAAGGGGTTATTGAGGGGGCTTTTCGGGGCCCCTTGTGGATAAGTGGCGCAATACCCGATTGGACGGGTATTCCTAGCAAACGCTTAAATTTTGACGGCCATTGGCAAGAAGGAAAGTGAGTGGGTTTTGCAGCAAAAAACGCCGCTCTCTATCCTGTCGTGAGTGAAAAAGGTCGGTGATAATTCCAGGGGATCAGTTTCCCTTTCAGAGGGATTTGACCGCCTCGAGCACTTCCGCCACGTGACCCTCCACCTTCACCTTGCGCCACTCTTTCCGCAGGACTCCTTCTTTGTCAATGAGAAAGGTGCTGCGTTCTATCCCCTTGACATCCTTGCCAAACATTTTCTTAGGTTTGATAACGTCGAACAGTTGGCAAACCGTTTCGTTTTGGTCTGATAGGAGTTCGAAAGGAAAATCTTGTTTTGCCTTGAAGTTTTCGTGGGATTTCAGGGTATCCCGAGAAAGGCCAAGGATGACCGTATCGAGGCGTTCGAATTCTGCATGAAAATCCCGGAAATCTTGTCCTTCCCGGGTACAACCTGGGGTGTCGTCCTTTGGGTAAAAGTAAAGGACCACGTTCCGGCCTTGCAATTGTGATAGCTTCACGGTCTGCCCTGAAGTGGCAGAGAGTTCAAAATCAGGGACTGTTTTTCCTATAGTGATTTCACTCATGGGGAATTTGTCTCGGAAATTAGCGGCCTCGGATAGGTTCTAAGATAGCATCCAAGTTCAAATTATCACACAGTTCCATAAACTGCTCTCTCAGAATCGCGATAGATAAATCAACGGGCAAGTGTATAATGAGGCTTACCGAAAATAAAGGCGCTCCAGTGTGAAGTGCGGGGTAGCGGCGGGTGCTGAGTTCTTCAATGGTAATATTGCGGCTGGCAAAGAAATAGGCAAGTTCATGGACAATGCTGGGTTGGTCCAGGGATATGGCCTCTACGGCGTAGGGCATCAGTTTGTGATTGCTGGGACGGGTTTCGGTGCGTTTGCTGAGAACAGCTAAGTCAAGGCGTTGCTTCAGGGCAGGGAGCATCGCTTCTAGTTTAGCCACTGCGCTCCAGCCGCCAGAGACTATCAGCAACA